>NZ_JBGCCU010000005.1:0-300000 GCF_041261445.1 Catenulispora sp. EB89 | reverse complement strand
TGCCGCTGTCCGGTGACGCGAACAACGCGGGTAACCGCGCGCTATGGTCCTTCGGCAGCGGCACCGCGGGGTTCGCGTCCTGCGCCGTGAGCGTCTACGTGCCCTGGGACGGCAAGGCCACCGACACCGGCGGCACCGCGGCGGAGTACCAGGTCTCCGAGGGCGCCGCCGACACCTATGTGACCAGTTTCACGGTGAATCAGAACACGACGCACGGACAGTGGGTCCCGCTGGGGACGGTCAACGTCGGCGGCAACACGGTCAAACTCCGGTTGCTCGACCACGGCGTCGACTTCCCCACGGCCTGGCGCTACGGGATCTCGGCGGCCGAGCTCCAGTGCACGGCCTGACCGACCGATGTGATCTTCGTGACTGTGACCTTCACGACAAAGCCTGTGGGCCGACCCGGCGAGTGGGGCACGCCGGGTCACCTCACGCGGCCGTGAGCCGGTGGAACGACTCCGGCGTCACCATCCGGTAGCCGACCCCACGCACCGTGGAGATCAGGCCGGGCAGCGCGATCTTCGCCCGCAGCGAGGCCACGTGCACCTCCAGCGAGCGCTCCGCGCCCTCCCAGCCGGCCGGCCACAGCGCGCTGATCAGCTCCTCGCGCGGCACCGCGCGGCCGAGCTGGCGCATCAGCGCGACCAGCAGCTGGTACTCCTTGGGGCGCAGGTCGACGCGGGTGCTGTGGACCGTGACCGCGCGCGAGTCCTCGACCACGACCAGCGGTCCGGCGGTCAGCCGGCGCGGCGGGCCGGCCGGGACCGGCGGCGCCGGCTGTTCCCGGCCCGGCGCGACCGCCAGCCGGAGCCGCGCGGCCAGTTCCTGCAGGCCGAAGGGCTGGACCGCGTAGTCGTCGATCCCCGCCTCGTGGCCGCGCAGCCAGGCCTGCAGGTCCACACGCTGCGTCACCGCGATGATCGGGGCCTGGGTGCGGCGCCGCAGCCGGCGGCAGTACGCCAGCACCTCGTTGTCGATCACGCCGCAGTCCAGCAGCACCACATCCGCCGCGACCCGCGGATCGGCGTCCGCGTCGGTCTCACGCACCTCGAACCCGAGGATCGCCAGACCGCCGCTGACCGTACGGCTGCGCCGACGGCCCAGGCCGGTCACCAGAACTCTCATGAGACCACTTTCGCGTGTGGCTCACCATTTGCTCAACATCTCACGGACGCCCCCTTGTTGGGCATCCTCGGCGGCTGCTGGGATTCCCAGGACGACCGCCAGGAACGATCAGACAACAGGAGCCCGCGATGGTGGACCCGACTCTCCAGCACGAACACGAAGCGATGGCCCGGGCGGCCGGCGAGTTCTCGTCCGCCCTGGACGACCTGAACTCCTACGTCGCGCCGGTCCGCGCCGACCACGAGGCGATGCAGTGGCAGAGCGACGCGGCGACCAAGTACCGCGAGCTGTTCGACGAGTGGCTGATCCAGTTCGGCGACATCTGCAAGGCGCTGGAGACCATGCGCGAGGTGCTCGGCGCGAGCGCCAAGGACTACGCCGACAACGAGGCGTGGGCGGTGGACGCCGTCAAGACGATCAGCGGCGGCGGGAACGACTACACGGCGGCCCAGAGGGCGTTGCTGGGCATGTGATCCGCCCTCGCACAGCCCTGTAGTACGCCGCCCCCTTCCCACACAGCGACCACCGACGCACCGCTAGGAGACCGTAATGGCTTTCGTCGCCAACACCGACAACATGGCCCAGCTCGTCAGCACCCTGGGCACCGCCAGCAAGAACATCGAGGACCGCCTGGTCGCGCTGCAGTCCTACGGCGACCGTCTGAAGTCGACGTGGACCGGCCCGGCCGGCGACGAGTACGAGGCGCAGAAGGCGAACTGGGACCGCGCCGCGAACTCGATGAACGAGCTGCTGTCGCACTTCGGCGTGAAGCTGAACGACATCACCGACAGCATCGTGCACACCGAGAACACGGCCACCAAGCGGTGGCAGACCATGGGCCACTGAGAACCCTGATTCCCGAGCGAGTCCGTGAGCGCGAGAGTTAGGAGAGGGTTGTGACCACCGATTCCGGCGACAGCTGGAACGTCGGCTCCCACACCGCCATCCCGGGGCCGACCATCGGCACCGTGGCCGCCGACGCCGACGCCATCCGGGCCCTGGCCCAGTGGTTCTCGGACACGCTGACCGCCGACGGCGGGCTGTTCACCGCCGGGCCCTCGTGGCTGGTGGACTGCTCGGCGACCGGCGGCTACGCCGGCGCGCCGCTGCGCTACGACCTGTACTCCGGGCGCAGCTCCGGCAAGGGCAGCGCGATGGCCGGGCCGGACGTCACCGCGGTCGGGATCCTGCCCGGCTACGCCAAGGACGACAGCTACATCCCGAGCGCGTACAACCTGAAGAACACCGTCGACACGCAGCTGTCGACGATGTACACGAAGCTGATCCAGGACCCGAACAGCACGCAGATGTCGGACGGCAACCTCTACACGATGGTGTCGATGCTGGCCGACACGCTGAAGAAGGTCGCCGACGACTACGACAAGGGCGACCAGCAGATCGAGACCGACCTGCAGGCTCTGGGCAGCGCGTTGCAGGACAACCTGAGCAACTACCTGAACAACCATGGCGGGACCGGAAACGGGAACGGCAATGGGAATGGCAACGGAAACGGGGGCTCCTGATGGCTGACCAGTACACACCGCCGCCGAAGAAGACCCCGCCTCCGCCGCCGAAGGTCACCAGCACGACGTCCACCAGCTCCAGCTCGGACTGCAGCTACACGCTGAACGTCACGGTCGGCAACCCGCCCGGCTCCAGCGACCGGCACGACGACACCACGGCGCCGTCGACCGGCAAGGGCTTCGCGGGCTACACGTGGAACCAGGCCATCACGGCGATCGTCGGCGGCTGCGGCGACGGCTCGTACGGCGCGCTGCCGCCGGAGGGGACCTGGGCCAAGCCGCTGACGCTGGAGACGGCGCACTACGCGGTCCTGACCATCCGCACGATGCTCGACAACTACGTGACGGCGGTCAACGCCGCGCGCGACAGCATTCTGCAGAGCTGGAAGGGGCCGGCGGCCGACGCGTTCAAGACGACGCTGAAGGCGTTCACGGACTACGTCACCGCGCTGTCGACGGAGATGCACAAGTACAACGAGGCGGGCCCGAACAACCTGCTGCACATCGCGCACATGAACCAGGCGATGGGGGACGCGGCGGCGTTCATCTGGTCCGGCTCCACCTACGAGGACGGGCACGACCGCAACACCCCGGTGACGCTGAGCGGAGACCTGAGCTACACCGGCACGATGCTCGGCGCCGGCGACGCGATGGTCCAGGCCTACGACGCGGCGCTGACCGCACTCAACGAGTAGCCATGGTCTTCTTCAACATCACGAACGCCAAGTACAAGGACCCGAACATCACCGCCGGCCCCGACGGGGGCGGCGACGGCGGCGGCGACGGAGGCGGGGGAGGCGGCGGAGGCGGCGGCGACCTCGGAGGCGGCGGTGGCCTCGGCGGAGGCGGCAACCTCGGCGGCGGAGGCGGCGGCTCGGGCAGCTTCGGCGGCGGCGGAGGCGGCGACCTGGGCGGCGGCCCCGGCGGCAACAAGAACCTGCTCGGCGGCGGAGGCTCCGGCAGCTTCGGCGGCGGCAGCGGCGGCGGCGGTCTCGGCGGAGGCGGCCTGGGCAACTTCGGCGGCGGCGGCGGAGGCGGCTCGGGCAGCTTCGGCGGCGGCAGCGGCGGCGGAGGCATCGGCGGCTCCGGCAAGTTCGGCGGCGGCGACACCTTCACCCCACCCCCGAACAGCCTCCTGTCCGGCATCCGCACCCCGCAGTCCGAGTTCTCATCCCTCCCCCGCGACACCTTCAGCACCGGCGGCGGAGGAGGCGGCAGCGGCACCTTCGGCAGCGGAGCATTCGGCCCCGGCGCCCTCGGCAGCCTCGGCACAGGAGGCCCCAACTCCGGCACCGGCAGCGCCGGCAACTTCACCGGCACCAACGGCCCCAACCTGGACCCCAACGCCGCAGACCTGGCAGCCAAAACCGCGGCCGACGAAGCAGCCGCAGCCCGCAACGCCGAAGGCGCCACCGGCGCCATGCCCCCGATGGGCGGCATGGGCGGCATGGGCAACGGAGCACCCGGCCAGAACAAAGAACGCGAACACAACACCTGGCTCACCGAAGACGAAGAAGTCTGGGGCGCCAACAGCGACGCCCCCATCGGCATCCTCGGCACCATCCCCGACCCCACCCCCCGCCGATGAACAACACCACCAGCCGCGGCCCGGCCCCCACCCGGGCCGCGGCCTCAGCGTTGTCGCGCGCGCCGAAGCACCGGCCGCGCGCGGCATCCTGGTGCGCCGCCAGCTCTTGTCCAGCAGCAGCATCTGCACGCCTCGCCAAGCACGGCCACTCGCACACCACTAGCGACCGCGATCCGCAGGCCGCACCAGCTGTCCGGGGCAACCTCGCCGCCGGCGCACGCCAGGCATCGCTATCCGCATACCTGGCCGAGCCCAACCGCCCGCGCGCAGCAAGCAGCGCCCCACAACCGCTGGCCGCACCAACCTTCCGCGACAACCTCGCCACCGGCGCACACCAGGCATCGCCATCTACGCGCCGCGCCAAGCCCGGCTACTCTTGCCCAGCCAGCGCCCGCGACCACCTCATGGTTTCGCCGGGCATCGCTGAGCTCCCGCCCGAGTTCCCCCTCCCCACCGAAGGCCGCTCATGACCGCCGCCGACCACGTCCCCCCGGGCCATCCGGGCCTGGCGTTCGACCGCGCGAAGCTCGCGGAGCTCGTCGCCGACTCGGAACGTCGCATGGCGGTCATCGCCGATGCGCAGCGGCGGGTCGCGGAGCTCGCGGTCAGTGTGCGGTCGCGGGATCGGTCGGTGAGCGTGGGGTTGGGGGCCGGCGGTGCGTTGACCGAGCTCACCTTCCACACCACCGCGTATCGCGACATGGCGCCGGCCGAGCTCTCGCGGCTGTTGCTGGACACCGTCAGCGCGGCGCGGGCCGAGTACGCGGCGCAGGTCGCCGAGGCCATGGCGCCGGTGCGGGAGGGGGCTGTGCTGCCTTTCGAGGACATCATGGCCGGCAAGTTCGACATCTCCGAGTTTCTGCGTGGGGGTCCGTCATGACCGAGATCCAGGCCGATCCCGACGACCTCGAGCGGCACGGCAAGGCCTTCGACGGCCACGTCGCCGACATGACCTCCGTGCACGACGAGCTCTACGCCCTGCTCGCCGGCGACATCGGTATCGGCAACGACGACTTCAGCCGGGGCTTCCGCGAGAACTACGTCACGCAGGTCCGCAATCTCGCCGACAGTGTCCGCGACGCCCGTGACGGCGTCCAGGGCATCAGCCTGGGCATGGTCAAGATGGCCTCCGACTACCGCGCGACCGATGACGCCTCGCTGCGCGGCGTCACCAACCTCGGCTCCGGACTCGGCCTGCCGCCGAGCACGGGCAGCGGCTCAGGCACCGGCATCCCCCACACCACCCCGCACTCCGAACCCTGACATGGGCATCGACCTCCCCGAGCCGCTCCGCTGGCTGTTCAAACTCACCGGCTCCGAATGGCCGGACGCCGACGAGGACAAGATCGCCAAGTTCGGCGAGCAGGTCGGCAACTTCAGCAACCGCATCGACGACGTCAACTCCAACATGGTCGACACCGTCCGCCGGGCCAACGTCTCCAACTCCGGCCCGGCGATGACGCAGTACACCGACAACCTCCGCGACGTCGTCAACAACGGCATGCCCGGGATGTCCACCGGCGCCCGCGCGATGGCCGTGCAGATCCACGACGCCGCCCTGCAGTGCGAGTACAGCAAGGGCACCGCCGTCATCAACATGGCGATCATGGCCCCGATGATCGCCGAGGCCATCGCCAACGCCCCGGAGACCTTCGGCGCCACCATGGCCATCGCCGAGGCCGGCATCGCCGCGATCCGCACCACCGTGCCCAAGCTGCTCACGCAGATGGTCGAGAAGGTCGTCACCAACACCGCGATGATGGAGGCCGGCGACCTCGCGGTCCAGGGCTACCAGGTCCTCATCAAGCGCGACCGCGCCGGCTTCGACAGCAACCTGTCGCTGAACACCATCGAGATGGGCGCCATCGGCGGCGCCGTCGACGGCGCGCTCACCGGCGCCCTGATGAAGGGCGCCCCCAAGTTCTTCAAGAGCGCCGAGGCCGGCGTGACCGACGCCTCCAAGCTCGTCTGGGCCCCGCCGAAGTGGGCCAACATGGCCACCCAGGTCGCCAACAACACCGTGACCTCGCTGATCATGGACGGCATCAACGGCCAGCCGATCGACGGCCTGAGCCTGCTCCAGGGCGCGGCGCTCGGCGCGGCGATGGGCGGCCTGCACCACGCCCCCGGCGTCAAGGTCAAGCCGTTCGACGACTTCCACATGAACGAGGACTTCCTCAACGGGGACAGCTGGGTCCGCCCCAAAACCGCCTACGCCGACGACAAGACCGGCACCAACGACTTCTCCTTCACCATCCGCCGCCAGCCCGCTGCGTCCGACGGCAGCAAGACCGTCTGGTACGGCGACCCCAACGTCACCCACCCCGAGAACACCCCGCCGATCCACGAACGCCTCGCCCCGGTCATCGACAAGGCCCTGGAGAACCAGCCCGAAGGCGCCCCGAAGCCGCGCATCGCAGTGCTCGAAGACGTCCCCCCGGCCCAGCTGGACGGCATCCGCAACCTCGCCGCCGCAAAGGGCGTGGACATCGTCGTCCCGCACGGCGCCGTCGAGACCGGCCCCTACGGCTCGATCCGCGTCCCCGGCACCGACGGCGGCAGCGGCTTCCGCATGGTCCACCCGGACGGCACCGTCGAACACCTCGGCGGCGTCTACGACCCGCGCCAGACCACCGGCGAGCCGATCGTCGGCGGCGAGCCCCCGGAAGTCCGCGTGGCGCTCGGCAGCGGCGGCGAGAAGTTCGTCTCCAAGGAGGTCGCCGGCGAGGGCGACTGCACCGTCGCCTCCCTCGCCGACTCGGCGCTCAGCCAGGGCGTGGCCAAGAAGAGCATCCACGCCGAGGGCCTGAACCTGAACGACCCCGGCGACATGCGCGAGTTCCGCAACCGCATCGCCGACCAGGTCGCGTCGAAGAGCACTGACACCCGCCCCGGCTCCGACGTCCTGCTCGGCGAGCTCTCCCCCGAAGGCGCCCGCACCGTCCTGGACCGCATCGGCCCGCCGAAGGCCTCGTCGAGCTCCCATATAGACGCCCTCGACCTGGCCGGCCCGACGCCGCCACGCACCGCCGACCGCAACCTCACAGGCTTCCCGGAACGCCGCGTCACCGACCCCGTCCAGGAACTCAACAACCGCCTCCGACAGGACCCTGCGACCGTCCTGTCCGCCCTCGAAAACCACTACTCCGCCGACGGCGACAAAGGCATGGCCCAACTCGCCGCCTACGCCAAGGCGAAGGTCGAAACCGGCGGCGACGTCCCCCAGCACCGCGACCTCCTCGACTACGCGATCCGCGAGCGGACCCTGGCCGAGACCCCCCTCGGCGGCGAAATGCTCCAAGCCGTCGCCCACACTCTCGGCCTGGACGTCGTCGTGGTCAGCGACGACAAGCCGGCCTTCCACCTCAACGGCGACAGCTCCAAGCGGGTCTACATCCACCGCGTCACCACCGAGGACGGCCGCAACCACTACCGAGCCCTGCGCCCGGAGTCGAAACCGTCCGGCAAGCCGCGCCACAGCACCCCCTCGGACGCCACCGAGAAGCCGCACACCACCACCGGCTCCGGCGGCACCCGGCGCTCCCGCGTCCCGGTCTCCTCGCGCGGCGGCCACGGCGCCGTCGCCCGACGCCCCACCGGCTCCGTCAGCAACGCCCTGCACCGCCTGGCCGGCGGCGCGGGGCACGAACACACAGACACCGGCCTCGGCGTCGACGCCCACACCGGCACACCGCGCCCGGCCACCCCGCGCAACCCGTCCCCGGACACCGCGAACCTGATGCAGCGCGCCGGCCGTCCGCACGGCACCGCGCTCCCGCCCCCCGACGGCTTCGAGCACACCGCCGGCCCGGACGTCCTGGGCATCCGCACCGTCCCGGACAAGCCCGCCTTCCTCGCCGGGCTGCACCTCGACGACCTGCCGACGGAGAACCAGCCGAGGTTCTTCGACGCCGTCGACCTGGCCCGCCCGGACGGCCCGCCGCACGGCCTCGACACCCTGTTCAGCGGCCCCGGCACCCCCCACGATCCGCCCCGGATCCCCAAGGTCCTGCACAGCATCTGGCTCGGCGGCCCGCTGCACGCCGACGGCGGCGACCGCGCGAACTTCATGAAGACCATGGGGTCCAACGCCGACAAGAGCGGCTTCACCGCCGTGCTGTGGACCGACGTCCCGCGCGGCGAGATCAACGAGCTCCGCGCGCTGGACGAGAACGCCCCGCGCACGCCACGCCAGGAACAGATCCAACAGATGCTGGACTGGGCCGGCACCCACCACGTCAAGCTCGCCAGCGTCGACGAGGTCTTCGCCGGCGAGGACCGGGCCGAGCTGCACACCGAGATCGCCACCGAACGCGCCCGCACCACCGGATCCGGCTACGCCGGCGCCAGCGACCTGCTCCGCCTGGACATCCTGCACCGCTTCGGCGGCGTCTACACCGACGGCGACAACCGGGCCACCGAGAAGCTCGGCGAACGCGTCGAGGAGATCGAGGCCGACACCGAGCACCAGCAGTTCGGTATCTCCAAGCTGGGCGCCAGCGTCAACAACTCGGCGTTCGTCGCGCCGCCGGGCAACCGGATCGTGCGCGACTACCGCGCCAGCCTGAAGGAGCGCTACGCCAAGTCGCTGGTCGACACGCTCACCGAGAACGCCGCCAAGGGCAAGCCCGAGCACTTCGCGATCGCCCGGCCCGACCAGGAGGCGTCCCGGTTCACCAGCCGCGACGTCCGCACCGAGGTCATCGCGCGCACCGGCCCGACCTTCTGGCACTTCGACGCGTTGGCCCGCAAAGCCGGGGCGCCCGAGGACTGGATGGGCGCGCGCCAGTGGTTCCGGACCATCACCAAGGAGCACCTGGAAGCCGGCTCGGAATCGAGCTGGCTCAGCGACACCGCGCCGAAGCCCGCGACCGGGCACGCGCCCGAGCGCGCGCCCGTCCATCTCGAGCCGGAGCAGACCGTCAAGGCCGCGGTCGCGATCCTGCACCGCGAGGCGGTCAACCGCAACGGCGTTCTCCATCTGCCGTCGGTCATGGACGTCATCGACAAGGCCGCGCCCGAGCACCGGGAACAGGTCTGGCACGCGGTCCTGCACACCATGCACGAGACCTGGCCGACCGAAGAGCCGCCTCACATCGTCGTCTCGGGCCACTTCCAGACGCCGTCGAAGAAGGGCGACCCGATCGGCCGGAACCAGTCGGTCCCGCGCTCGGTCAAGGCCTATCTGCACGAGAGCGGCCTGTTCCCGAACGGCACCGTCCACACCGCGGTCGGCCACGACTTCCGGCTCCCGCCCGACGCCGAGCTGCACCGGGACCTGACCGGCGCCGGCCTCCGGGACGTCTCCCCCGAGGACGCCCGCGACATCTCCCGCGTCCACAAGATGCTGTTCGGCCAGGCCCGGCTGGCGTCGGCGGACCAGATCCACCAGGCCGACAAGGTCCTCGACCTGCTGCACTTCACCTCGCCCGGCGACAGCCGCACCGACCCGTTGTGGGCGCCCAAGGCGCTGCGCGACCTCACCGAGTACCGCAACGGCCATGAGGGCAACTACGACGCCTCACACCTGGAGGGCCTGCTCGCCGACCACACCGCTCTGACGCGCCGCGGCCAGCTGACGCCGGACGGCTACAAGCGCCGCCTCGACTACCTGAAGGCCATCCCTGAAGGTCAGGACCCTGAGAAGTTCGCCGGCCGGATGAGCCCGCGTCCGCCGTCCCGCAAGCTGTTCAAGCTCTCCGCGGCGCAGCACGACGAGCGCTGGGACCGCGCGGTGGACGTGATGGCGCTCGGCAAGGAGCTCGGAGGCCTGTCCGACCAGCAGGAACGCGGCCTGTGGAAACTCGTCGGCCTCTACCGCAGGACGCCCGGGCACGGGATGTCCGACCGGCCGCTGACGCTGCACGACCTGGCCGGGTTCCGCGACGAGCTCGCTTCCCAGCACCCTGAGCTCGGGACCGTCACAGACCCGAGGGCCTGGACGCTCGGCATGGCCGACCGGGCCTACCGGCTGAGTCCGGAGTCCGGCAAGCTCACCATCGACGACCTGGCCCAGAACACCCGGCAGCACCCGGCCGAGGCGCAGTACTCGCGGCCCTACCCGGAGCCGCCGGAAACCCTGAAGTGGTTCCACGACGACGCCGCCGAGACCCTGCGCGAGTTCGACGAACTCGGCCCGCTGGTCTCGCACCTGACGCCGGCCGACTTCCGCGACCTGATCACCCACAGCGGCAACGCGACCGAGCACCCCCAGCGTCACAGCATCCTGCGTCAGCTGCACATCAACATCGCGCACCTGCAACCCGAGGACCTGCGCACGTCGGTCCAGGGGTCCCGCTTCCACCGCCGCCTGTCCGACGAGCTGCGCAAGTACGGCCCGGACCCCGAGGTCGACAAGCGCGACCTGGCCGCCTTCCAGCACCCCGCCGAGGCCGACCGCTTCCGCGCCGAGTACGTCGAAACGCGCCCCGACGGCAGCGGCATCTGGATCCGCGACCCGCAGTCCCAGCACGACATGCAGACCCACCACACGTCCACGACGATGCTGGCCGACCCCGGCCACTTCTCGGTGATCCTGCACGGCTCGCCGCAGCAGGTCCACGTCGGCAAGGCGACTCTGTCCGCGCGCGACATGGCCAACCTGCTTCGGCACACCCCGGAGTGGCAGAACAACCCGCGCCCGATCCGGCTGATCGCCTGCAACACCGGCGAGCACGACCACGGCTTCGCGCAGCAGCTCGCCGACCTGCTCGGGGTCGAGGTGAAGGCGCCGAACACGGTGGTGTGGGGCGTCGGCCACGGCAAGCCCTATGCCAGCACCCTGGTCCGCCGCCCGGACGGCACCTACCGGCCGGTCAAGGAGGCCGACGGCGCGTACCGGGTGTTCACGCCGAACCGCCTGAACCCCGACGGCAGCGTCCACAGCACGCCGATCCGCCTCGACGACGCCGGCTACGACTACCTCGGCCGCAAGCCCGCGCTGACCGTCCTGAGCCGTGCCCTCGCCGGCCCCTTCGGCGACACCCTGGCCAGCTCGGACCCAGCCACCCGCAAGATCGTGAACGACTGGCGCCACCTGATGGGCCAGACCGGCGGGGACAGCGAGAAGGCGTTCGAGGTGTCGGAGACGGCCCGCGAGGCGCTCGACAAGGTGCTCACCCCGGACACCGTCCAGTGGATGTTCCAGCACGCCCCGGCCGGCACCGAGGTGAATCAGGCTCTTCATGTGCTGTCCGGTTCGCGGCTGCGCTCGCAGCACGGCGGACGGGACCAGCAGCCGCCGGGGATCGCGTATCCGCGCAGCCGCTCGGACGACTCGGCCTACTCCGACAGCGCGTCCGCCTCGGCCCACCAGACGCACGAGGTCGTACAGCCGTCGCGCATCGACCGGGAAGCCACCACGGTCACGCCGGCCCCGCACTCGTTCATCGCGGACCGCACGCCGACCGAGCGCGAGGCGGACACCTGGACCAATGTCCTCGCCGTCGCCGACGAGATCGGCCTCCACCCCGATTTCGCCTCGCCAGGCACGCACCTCACCGAACTCAGCGCCCTGTGGAAGGCGGTCGAGACCCACCGCCAAGTGCTCCCCGCGCACGCTGCCGCGCTGGAGCGCCCGATCCGCTACTCCGACCTGGAAGACCTCGGCCGCCAGCTCGGCCTGCACCGCGCGGGCGACGAGTCCCAGCTCGAATTCGTCCAGCGCCTCAGCACCGACCTCGGATCTTTCCAGGCGGCGCACCCGCACGAGCAGCTGTCCGCGTCCGCCATGACACGCCACCTCGAGTCCCGCGACGCCGCCACCACAGCCACCACATCGGCGCCGCGTCCCGCGCGCACCACCCCGCTGCCGCCCCGCACCGAGCTCACCGACGACCAGGCCAAGGCCCTGTCCGACAGCCTCGGCGGCTACGTTCCGCCCGAGGGCCTGAAGAAGCTCGCCGCGGTCAATCTCAAGAAGTTCCCGGACTTCACCGATCCGCGCCGCGAACCTCAGCTCTCTAACTTCACCGACATCGTGCACCAGCTCCTCGGCCCCGAGCACGACGTCCAGACCGGCGTGGCGACCCTCGCGGCGGCGGCAACCCGGGCCCGCAAGACCGGCAGCCTGAGCGCGCTGGACGGCGCACTGGTCCACGACGACGGCGACTTCGTCCGCGCACCCTGGTCGCGGGTCCGCTACGAGGCGTACGTCCCGTGGTCCGACCGGCACGCCATCGAGCGCGACGCCGCCCTGCTCTACTACCACGCCTTCGGCGAGCACGCGCCGGTGAACCCGGACGCCCGCACCACCCGGAACATGCGCCGCGCCATGCAGGTCGCCAAGCTCGCGCACTCCTCCTATGACCGGCGCGGCCAGGCCGACCCCGAGGCGTTCTACAAGCAGCTCGGCGATCGCCTGCGTCCGCTCGGGAATGACGTCGGCGCTCCCGCCGACTCCTTCAAGCGGCTCCTGTCCGCGGCCGGCAACGGCGACGGCAGGTATCAGAACCCGGACTTCCTCGCCGGGCCGATGCACGGCCGGCTGCACGGCGTCGACACCCCGCGCCCGCCCCTCGGCCACGACCTCCCGGCCGAGCACATCGCGACCTCGCGCACGCTCGCGAAGAAGCTCCCCGGTCTGTTCACCCCGACCGACTTCGGCGGCCACGAGCAGATCGAGACCCGGCTTCGGGCCCTGATCCCCGGCCGCGGCCCGCTGCACTTCGAGGTCGGCCTGCCGACCGAGCTGCGCGAGGGCTTCGGCGCGATGACCGACGGCGGCCTGACGCTGCGCGTGACCCGCGACGGCCACGCCTACGACGTGCGTCTCAAAGCCCTGCTCAAGTCCGCGCCGGAGCCGGTCGAGGACTCGGCGGCCACCGCCAAGAACGAGAGCCGGATGTTCCGCACCGGCGACGACGGCGGCGGCAGCCACAGCACCAGCCGCACGCTGACCGTCGACGGCGGCGTCAAGGCCGGCTTCGGCCCGTTGAGCATCGGCGCGAACACCGGCACGTCCCGCATCCGCAGCCGGGAGCTGACCTCCTCGGAGGCGTTCGGCGGCGACATCTACCTCGACCCCTCCGACGGCACCCGGCGGCACACCGTCGAGACCCACGTGCACATAGAGGTCACGGACTCCGCGACCGGCCACTGGGTCCAGGACGTGCCCGCCGCCGACGGCCCCTCCCACACCGTCGAGCTGCGGATCCAGGACCACCTGACCGCCACCGAGGGCTTCGACGCGACCCCGCACGCCGTCACCAAGCCGCTGGACGACCCCTCCGTCGACCACCTGCTCGGCGAGCGGACCGGGTACGGCGACGAGCTGAAGCACGGATTCCTCACCGGCCTGCATGACAAGGGCCTGACGCTCGACGAGAAGGCCCGCGGTGAGGTGGACGCCTACTTCAGCGAGCTGTCCTCGCCGCACAACGTGGCGGCCCTGCACAGCTCCGACCCGCTGCGGCGAGCCGGGCTCAGCATGTCGATCACCGCCAAGGACCACGACGGCGCCACGGTCACCCTGACCCTCGGCGCCCACGCCGAAGCCAAGACCCTGACCCAGGCGAGCACTTCCCGCGCCGGCCTGAAGATGGACACCGTCGCGCGCCACACCGTGAAGCAGGGCGTCACCACCGGTCGCGGCGGCGGCCTGCCGTCCAGCCTGGTCGGCACTGCGAAATCCCCCGAGGGCTCGGCCAGCGTCGGCATCACCGGCAGCGGCAACAGCACGCGCACCGAGGCCGCGAGCCTGGAATCGGCGTTCACCGTCACCCGCACGACCCGCGCCGAGGACGAGAACGCTTCCTACCAGCTGGAATCGAAACTCGAACTGCACATCGGCATCGGCGACCAGACCGAGCGCCTCACGGTGCCGGACGCCACCGCCTGGGTCCGGCTGCGCACCGCCGACCACGCCCGGCTGATCAGCGCGGACGGGACCCCGGAGCGCAAGGCGGCCGCCGAGGGCGCGGACCGCCTCGACCCGCACCTGATGACCTCGCACGACCTGCCGCTCGGCCAGGTCAAGAAGCTCTCGAACCTGGACGGGCTGTACCGGGACCTCGTCACGAAGCTGTCCGACCACCTGCCGGACGGCGCCACCGAGGACCTGGCCAAGCTGTTCGAGGACGATCCCAGCGGCTCCTTCCTACACGGCACCGACGGCAAGCACCAGAACTGGCGCCGTATCGTCACCGCGGTCTCCGGCCCCGGCCTGGCGCAGCGCGCCGACGCGCTGGCCGGCGAGGGCGTGACGGTCAAGCTGCGGATCGACGGCAAGGACGTGCCGCTGCGGCTGTCGCTGAACGGCCTGAAGCCCACGGAGGCGACGTCGCTCGGCGTGGACGACAAGCTGATGCCGATCTCGATCCACCAGGCGTCGCAGACCTCGAGGATCCGCAGCTCGAAGCAGCAGGACCTGTCCCTGACCACCTCGCTCGGCGTCGGCAAGAGCAACGGCCTGTTCACCGCCACCATCAGCGGCCGAGAGACGAAGGCCTCGCGCTCGACGGTGTCCGGCGGAGTGCGGCAGTACACGCGCAGCCTCAGCGGCAGCACGCTGTTCGAGGTCGGCGGCAGGCTCGGCTGGAAGCTGGAACACGCCGAGAAGCCGATCGAGGGCTCGGTGGACGGCGGCCTGCACATGTGGGTGTCCTCGGACCTGGTCAAGGCCACCTCCGGGCTCGGCAAGCCGCTGCCGCTGCGGCCGCTGGCCGAGCACGAGCGCTCGCCGCTGGCCACGACGCCGATCCACATGGCGGTCAACGGCGGCGGGATGGACAGGCTGCGCGCGGAGATCGCGAAAAAGAACCCTGATCTGGCCTCGGAGTTCGGGAACGGCCGGTTCGCCGCGGAGCTGCCGCTGCTCTCCGGCGGCGGCGTGCGGGTCGCGCCGGGCGTGCACTGGGACGTGACCCCGACCGGGCGGCCGCAGGTGCTCAAGACGCTCTCGGTGTACGTCGAGAGCCACGGCGAGGCCGGCACGGCCGTGGACCACGACCGGGAGGTCCGGCAGGGCAAGGGCGGCTCCGGGTTCGGCGGCGGCGCGGGCGACGACCTCACCGGCGGCGTCACCGTCAGCCACTCGCGCGACGCGGCTCAGGGCTCGAACACCGGACGCGGCGAGAACACCTCGCGTCTGATGACCGCCAAGACGGTGCAGATGGCCCTGGTGCGGACGCAGGTGCGGCACCGGGTCACCGGTGTGGACGGCCGCCCGATCGAGACCGTCGGCGAGACGCTGGTCATGGTGCCGCTCAGCGAGCTGCACAACCGGCAGGAGCACTTCGACTTCCCGGCCGACGCGCCGGAGAAGGTCTTCGAGGGCTTCAAGACGCCGGGCGAGGGCGATCCGTCCCCGGCGCTGAAGTCCGGCATGCTGTTCGGTCCGGTCGGCGCCCACCCGGACGGCGGCCTGGGGCTGGAGGCGACGGCCAAGGCCGACGCGGCGTTCGGCGACCACGACCTGAGCGAGCAAGTGCGCGACCTGCTCCAGACGCCGACGCTGGCCTCGCAGATCCGGAAGCTGAGCGACGGCGGGCTGACGCACCCGATCGTCACCGGGAGCGGCGGCCGGTACGAGCTGCGGATCCAGGCCCGCCCGATCGGTCGGCCGGTGCTGCACGACACCAACGCCACCGGCGGCGTGAAGATGTACAACGCGGACGCGGTGACGTCGAGCGAGCGCTCGGGCGGGTCGAAGACGACGTCCGGCGCGGCGACGTTCGGGGTCGACACGCCGCACGTGACGGCCACCGGCACGGAGACGCACTCGGGCATCTCCGCCGACGTCCAGACGCGGGCGCGGCGGGATGTGGAGTCCGAGGGGCTGCGGTTCTCGGGCGAGCCGGTGGACGAGTACCGGCAGGACGTCGAGTACACGTACACGATCACGCGGCTGTCGCATCCGTTGTGGAACCTGCACTTCGGCGACCGGCCGCCGGAGGCGCTGCAGAAGTCGGTCGAGGGCAGCTACGTGAGCGAGGTGCGGGTCTTCGAGCCGAAGACGCATGTGCTCGACGCCCCTGACGCTTCAGGCGGGCTGGGGCCGAAGCTTTCGGACCACGCGGTCACGTTGGACTGGCACGGCCAGGAGAAGATCAGCACCCTGTTCCGCGAGGCCGGCGGGACGGAGCAACGGCATGCGCCGCAGGACGCCGCGGTGCTCAGCAAGGGCAGCTTCGTCGGCGCGCTGCACGACGTGCTCAAGCCGGGCGGCGCGGAGTTCCGGGGCGTGGACCTCGGCGGTCGCACGCTGATGATGAAGCGCGGCGTGCTGGTCGAGGGGACGCTGAAGGCGCCGAAGAGCGTGGCGTTCCTGAAGGCGGGCGCCGAGCGCGAGTCGTTCAGCCACCGCGACGTCAGCACCACGGTCGAGCACTCGGACAGCACGAAGGACGAGACCAGGGGCCAGCTGTCGGTCAGCGGCGTCACCCCGAGCGGCGTGACGGTCGGCGGCCGCGCCGGCGTCGGGCACGCCACCGAGCACCGCGAGAAGACCAGCGAGACGCACAGCACGGAGACCCGGCCGCGCTGGGACCGGCAGCCCGGCGGACTGTACGCGGTGCACGTGCCGGTGGAGCTGAAGCTCGACTTCGGCCGCGGCGGCGCGCCCCGCAGCACGACGGTCGACGTGCTGGTGCACGTGGACGCCGCCGGGGCGGAGGCGCTGGGGGTGCCGGCGGCGAAGCTGCGGGAGTTGCGGGGGGAGCCGGAGCCGGTGGTGGCTCCGGTGGTGGTGCATGAGCCGGTGGTGCACGAGCCGACGGCGCCGCACGAGCCGGTAGTGCCTCACGAGCCGGTGGTGCCTCACGAACCGATTCCTGAACCGCACGTCGAGCCCGAGCCACATCACGATCAACCAGTTCTCGACGCGATCCAGATCGATGCCGCGACGCGCACCGAGCTCAGCCGCTTCACTCCGGACGAGCTCACTCAGCTGGAGGGCCTGGCCCGCGATACCTCGCCCGAGGACTTCCGCCGCCTCGTCATGCGCATCAGCCTGTCCCCGGGCACCGTCCCCGAGGCAGCACTCCTGGAGCGCGTCCCCGGCCTGCTCTCGCGCGACCACGTCCTGCACGCCGTCCACGAAGTCCGCAACGATCAGCCTGCTCCGCCCACGCACCCCACCCACGCCACCGTCACCCCCCTCGTCGCCCCCTTCATCCGCCCCGGCGACGACTCCGTCACCGTCCACACCGTCCCGGCCGGCACCACCGTCTACCGCCTCGTCGACATCCGCACCGCCCTGGCCCACCTCAACGGCCGTATCGAGCCCCTGAACCGGCTCGACTGGATCCACCTCGGCCGCGGCCTCTACACCGCCGCCGACCGCGAGGGCGCCGCGCTCTACGACGACGAGCGCTTCGACCGCGTCATGCTCCGCCTGACGCTGCGCCGCGACATGGTCGGCATGGACATCCGCGAGTCCGGCACCAACGCCGCGGAGATCGGCCACCAGCTCGGCGAGCGGCACAACGGCGTCGTCGACGTCACCGAGGCCGGGCAGCACCTGCTCGCCGGCGCCGACTTCGTCGCCGTGCACAACGGCACGGAGGCGCCGCACGAGATCAAGTTCCACGAGGGCGCCCTCGATCACTTCGACGTCCATCCCGACGACGCGGGCGTCACCGGCTACGGCGACGGCGTCCTGGCCCTCTACGGCGACTGGGCCCAGCGCGCCGAACACCTGCCGCCGGCCGCGGACTACGTCCTGGCCGAGATCGGCCGCCTGACGACCGGCGCGCCGCTGCCCTGGCACCAGGTCACCGGCGACCACGTCCGGCAGCTCGCCGATGACATCGGCCTGCCGCACAACCGGATCGGCGAGCTGCACGACCTGATCCCGGTCCACCTACCCGACACCGTCGAAGAACTCCGCGACGCCCTGCACGGGGCGCCGCACGACGCCGCCCACGACGAGGACGCCGAGGACGCCGTCGACTTCGCCACCGTCAAGCAACACCAGGACGACGCCAAGCTCGTCGCCGACGCGATGACCTCGATGGCCGCGGGCAAGAACACGGCCTTCCTCCAACACCCCGGCTTCAAGGACGTCCAGGACAAGGCGAACGCCCTCGCCGGCCTGACCGACGACCGCGCGCACGTCGCCGCCGTCCACGACCTGCACGCCGCCGTCGAGAAGTTCACTGACTCCCTGCCGTTCGAGCAGCGCCAGAAGTTCGAGCACACCGAGGTCTACAACGCCACCGGCCAGGCCTTCGCCCGCGTCTCGATCGTCGAGCTGCGGCTGCGCCGCGAGGTCGGCGGCTTCAAGGTGCACGTCGGCCACGACTTCGCGGACGACAAGTCGCGCGGCGACTGGCTGGCCCGCATCGACAAGGACTTCGCGGCGCGCACCGACGACGTCCTGTGGATCCGCAACCTGAAGCACAAGCCGGACAGTGGCCTGAAATCGGCGATCGACGCGATGATGGCCAGCCCGGACCGGCGCTACTTCACCGTCGCGCTGCACGGTTCGCCGGGCGCCGTGCACCTCGGCAACGGGCACCTGTCGGTGAAGGAGCTGGCCGCGATCATCCAGCAGGACAAGAGCTGGTCGCAGAACAAGCGGCCGGTGCGGTTGTTCTCCTGCTACACCGGGATGCACGACAACGGCTTCGCGCACGAGCTGGCCAAGACGCTGGGCGTCGACGTGATCGCGCCGAACGACAAGGCCTGGGCCGACCGGAACGGCAACACGCACGTCTCGGAGAACCTGTACGAGTACGGCGACGACGGCGCGCCGAAGCTGAAGCCGCTGCGCAAGAAGCCGGAGACCGGGGCCTGGCGGCGCTTCACGCCGGACGGGGCCGTCGCGCTGGAGCTGAAGCAGGACGAGCGCCTGGGGCGCACCTCCGCGCTGACGCTGCTCACCCGGACGCTGCCCCGTACCGAGGAGGAGATCAAGGACTGGCCCGAGGCCGCGCACGAGCCGTTGCGGACGCTGGCCGGCGTGCTCGCCACCAACGACTCGCTCTTCGAACGGCACTTGATCGACCAGCACATGAACGCGATGCGCAAGACGCTGTCGGGGCTTCTCGATCCGGGGACGATCGCGACGTTGGCGGAGCACGCGCCGACTGATCGTGGCGATATTCGGGAAGCATTGCATCAGATGTCTTTCACGCGGCACGAGCCTGAGCCCGACGATTCGCACAATCCGCCCGACAGCGAGGCGCCCCACGAGCAAAACGCAGGCCACGATCACGACGCCTCAGCCGTGGCCTTCACCCTCAACGGAGCTCCGACCCCGGAGGAGCAGTCGCTGGCGGACATCACGACCAGGCTGGAGGACGGTGGGCAGGTCTGGGTCCGTGACAACCGTTCGGGCTCGATGCTGGCCCGGCCCGTGACGCTGGTGAACGGGGCGCCACACCTGGGATCCATCAGGCTCCTGCCGCGCCACATGAACCGGCTGGACGTCGCCGAGGGGTTCACCGAGCGGCTGTCGCACTCCGAGCCGGGTGCCGTGCCGGAGCCGTCGGTCAAGCCGAACGGCAACCAGCGGATGCTGTTCCACAACACCTCGCTGATGTTCGGGCACTTCACCGGGGACATCGTGCGCGTCGGCGGCAGCGACCGCTTCGGCAACCAGCACCTGACGATCGACAAGGCACTCCCGGCACTGTTCGCGAACCTGGCCACCCAGGACCCCGGGACCGTGCAGATCTTCCTGTCGCTGATCCGCCACGACCGGCACCTGGCCGGGACCACGATGACCGACAACGGCTTCGTCGCCCCGGCGAACATCCACTTCCGCCCCGATCCGGCGCGCCAACGGGCCATCGCCCTGCCCGCATGGCTCGGCGACCAGGCGCGGCACGACAACCCGCCGCCGGACCCGGAGCCGACGGAGGTGAACCGAGACGTGACCTACGCCCGCTTCAGGACCTTCGTCGACAGCCGCCTCACCGACCTCGGCTTCCCCCAGGAGGACCGCAGGGAACTGATGAACTCCCTGGACTGGACCGCGAGCCGCTTCCACCCGGCCCCGGACGCCATGACGATCGCGGACCGCGACGCCCTGTTCGCCGGCCTGTACCTGAACGCCGGCGAACGCCTGGACTTCAGCAAGAAGGCCGTGGTGCTGCAACGGCTGTCGGGGCACGACGTGCCGACGCCGCTGACGCTGATCGTGCGCGACACGTCGCCGATGACGCCGCCACTGCGCACGGCCCTGGAGCAGCTGCACACCGAACTCCCGGCCGGCTCCGCCGCCGCCACGACGATCCAGGCGCTGCTGACGCACGGCGGCGACTTGCGTCCGGCGGCGCCGCCTCTGAACGCGGCGATATCGGTGATCATGGAGCACTACTGGCCGACCATTCTCAGGTGGATGGCCACTCCGGACGCGGAATAGGAAGGATGAGGACTATGCCGGATACGCCGAATATGCCGAGCACGCCGGGCACGCAGGGCACGCAGGGCACGACGAACGCGACGAACACGCCAAGCACGACGGGCGCGCCGGGCACGACGAACACGCCGAACACAACCCGCATCGCCAAAGTCTTCGACGGCGCCACCGACGGCGTCCCGTACTACCTGCCGAACCACCCCCGCCTCACCCCGGCGGAGCGCACGGAGCCGCTGGCGTACCTGGCGGCGGGTACCGCGCTGCTGATGACGACCGCGACGGAGCCGGACTTCGTCGAGCCGGCACGCGGCGAGGTGGTGCCGATGAACTTCCGCACGGACGGCACATGGGTGTGGAACGACGCGCTGGCCTACTACCTCGGCGAGTACGGCTTCGCCCCGGAGGCGGAGTTCTTGGCCGCCATGCGGGCGGCGGGGTGGGTGTGTCCGACGCCGGGGGTGGAGGTTGTTGAGCGGGCTTTGGAGGAGTTGTTCGGGGAGTAGGGTCTGATTGTTGGCAGGTTGCGGTTGATCTGTGGCTTTACAGGCTTTTCTTACGGCTTCGCCTAAGGTTTGGTGACCTCGCGGGGGACGCAGTTCGATTGTGCGGGGCGGGGTTGCGCTGGCGGCCGCCGGTTTTCGCGGGCAAGACCGCGCACTGGTTCAGGTCTGTGCGGCGGCGCGGTGCGGCCGCCGGTTTTCATGGACACGACCACGCACCGGTTCAAGTCTCTGCGCCGGCGCGGTGGCGGCCGCCGGTTTTCGCGGGCAAGACCGCGCAGTAGTTCAGGTCGCTACTGTGGTGCGTTGGCGGCTGGCGGTTTTCGCGTCCACGACCACGCACAGGTCCGAGTCACTGCGCACGCGTTTGGTCTGGCGGCTGCCTGCCGCGTTTGGTGGGCACCTCGAGGCCTCCGGCGGGCACTCTACAGCGAGGGGGCGACCCGCACGACCTGCTGTTTGGCGGCGGCCCGCGACTGTTCGGCTTGCCATCACGCTGTTGCCTGCGCCGCGCTGGCCGGCGGCAGTCGCTGCTTGTGGTCGCCGAGGTTCTGGGTCCCTCGCCGCGTCGTCGCCGTAAACGGAACCAGTCCGGTCCGGCGGTATCAAGCCGCACCCCTGCTGCTGTGGGGCCTTCCCCCTTGAAGGTGGACACCCTGTGTGTTTATGCGGCTAGTGCGAGTGTATATGCGTGTTCGTAGGTTTTGGGGCTGAGTTGGCCGTTGGCGGAGTGTCGTCGGTGTGTGTTGTATCGGTGGAGCCAGTTGGAGACTTCGGTGCGGGCTTGGTCGGCGGTGTCCCAGCGGTGGCGGTGTTGCAGGGTCTCGCGTTTGAGGCTGGCGTGGAAGGATTCGCAGGCGGCGTTGTCGGCGGAGGTGCCCACAGCGCCCATGGAGCGGGTGACGCCCAGGCTGCGGCACATATCGGCGTACTGGGCCGAGGCGTATTGGGCACCGTGGTCGGAGTGGAAGATCGCGCCATGCAGGCTGCCGCGTAGTGCCGCGGCGGCTTTGAGGGCATCAGTGACCAGGTCGGTGCGCATGTGGTCGGCGATGGACCAGCCGGCGATGCGGCGGCTGTGGCAGTCGATCACTGTGGCCAGGTAGAGGAACTGTCCGTCGCCGTAGGGCAGGTAGGTGATGTCGCCCATGTACTTGGTGTTCGGCGCATCGGCGGTGAAGTCCCGGCCGAACAAGTCGGGGATCATCGATGCCTGCGGGTCGGGGATGGTCGTGGTCGCGCGACGACGCAGCCACAGGCCCACGATGCCGAAGGCGCGTATCACCCGCGCGACCTTCTTCTCGTTGATCACCATGCCGTGCTGTTCGCGCAGTTCGGCCGTGATCCGCGGCGAGCCCCACGTCCCCGACCACTGTTGATGGATTCTCCCGATGGTCTCGGCCAGGGCGGCGTCGGCCGCGGCCCTGGCGGCGCGGCCGGCCCGGCCGGTACGCCACTTGTAGAAGGAGGATCGTGGCACGTTCAGCACGTGGCACAGCCGCTTGATGCTCCAGGCATCGCAGTGGTCCTCGATGAACTGGCAGCGGCTCACCAGATCATCTCTTGTGCGAAAAACTGTGTGGCCGCACGCAGGATGTCACGTTCGACCGTGAGCTTCTGGTTCTCTTTGCGGGCCTGTGCCAGTTGACGGCGCAGCATCTCCAGCTGCGCCTGCGGCGGCTCCGGCTCGCCGCCGGGCTCGGGGCTGGTAGGGCTGTCGTACACGGTCTCCCCGTCGGTGCAGGTCGTGTGGTTCGTGCGGCTGCTGATGTCCGCCACGTCGACCCCGGCGGCACCGTTCACCCACTGATGCAGTAACTGCCGGGAGACCCCCAAGTCACGGGCCACAGCACCGAGAGTGTGGCCAGGATCCGACAGATACAGCGCCACCGCATCGGCACGGAACCCCGGCGGATAGAGCTTGAACACCATAAATAATCACCTCTCCACGGCCCACCAAGGGCCGATCAAAGGTGTCCACCAACCAGGGGGAAGCCCCGTGGTGCAGTCGCGCCCGGCTGGACACCACCAGCCCGGCCAGGTTGGCTTCGCCCGTCGACGCGGCGAGGGACCCAGAACCAACACCCCACATGGTCCTTCGGACCCCCTAGCCACATGGCCGGTCGCGCAGCCCCGTCGCCACCCGCAACCACCACGGCACCGGTTCTCACCGGAACCAGCAACCTGGCCACCCCGGCCCCGCTCACCGCTCCCGACCGGCGGCCGCCAGCGCAACCCGCCCCCAACCACCCTCACCACTCCGCCCCCGCAACCTCCAACCGCCGCCCGCCGCGCCCCGCGCTCCGCCGCCGGGCCTCGCGCCGCACCCACCCGGGAATCAGCGCTGCGGCGCCGCCGCCGATCAGCAGGACGCCCGCCAGCGCCCGCGTCTTGCGCACTGGCACCGGGCCGGTCGAGGGCGATACCAGCAGCTGCGTCCGCACCCGGTCGCCGGCGTCGACGCCGACGCGGTTCTGTAGGTCGTCGAGGTCTGCGTTCAGGGCGTTCAGCAGGATCTTCAGCGATCCCGAGGCTGCCGCGACGCTCGGGCCGTCCGCCGTGATGTCCAGGCGCGGCAGCCAGTAGTACGGCTCCTGCGTTGTGCCGCTGTTGCGCGGGGTCAGGGAGTAGCCCGCCGACATGCCTTCGGCGTGGAGCTGCGCGGCGCTCGAGTCGCTTGACAGGCCCTCGGCGATCAGGGCTGCCGTGGCCGCCAGTGAGGCCTTCTGGTCCGCGTAGGGGTTCGGGTTGTCTGCCTTCGCCTGCTCGATCGCCGGGGCCTCGACCTGGACCACCGCCTGGGTCCGGTAGCGGGGCGCGGGGTGGGTCGCGGCGTAGCCGCCGGCCATCGTCACCGCCAGGATCGGGATGGCGAGCCACCAGGCGCGCGCGCGGAGCCGCACCTCGCGCACCACGCGGGCGTTCCGCCAGCCCCGCGTCGTGCCCGCCGTGCCGGGCTCGCCCTGCGCGTCGTGCGCCCTCACACTCGTCCCCTCCTCGGCCGGTCGTGCGCGCCGTTGGTGGCCCGCGACGACGTTCTCGATGATGCAGGCCGGTGGGCCGGTGCGGAAGCCCGCGGGCCGAGGGAGATCCCCTCAACCGCGACCTTGTCCGTTTCCTTCCCCGTGGCCTTATACGGCCCTATCATGGACCACCGTCGGGTTCCGTCTGGGATTCGGCACGCGGGCCGAAGCGAAACGTGGGGGGACCATGGATCTCGGCACGATGCTGCGCGTCATGCTGCGGCGATGGTACGTGTCCATCCCCGCGCTGATCGTGGCTATCGCCCTTCCGGGAGCTGCCTGGACGATGATCTCGTCCACGTATCAGACCACGTCGACGATCAGTCTTCTGAACTCGTCGGCGGCTTCCAGCGCGAACCAGCGGACCGGGAATCCTTTCCTGGCCTTCGACAGTTCCCTGACGCCGATGGCGGACTTTCTCGCGCGCCGTCTGGGCTCGGACCAGTCGGCGGCCGATCTGGCCGCCCGCGGGGTCGTCGACCCGGCCTCGGCCGAGCTCGCCCCGAACGCCTCGGGGCCCTTCCTCACTCTGACGGTGAGCGGTAAGAACCAGAACCAGGTGCTGACCGAACTGCAGACGTTCGACCAGTACGCGATCGACCAGCTCGCGGTGATCCAGACCACCACCACGGCCTCGCTGCCCAGCTCGACGCTGATCCGCGCGGTGGTCGTGGTGCCGCCGCAGAAGCCCACGACGTCGATGAAGAAGAAGTTCGAGGACGTGGCCGGGGCCGGCGTCTTCGGTCTGGCGATCCTCTTCCTCTCGGTCTTCGGCAGCGAGGCGCTGGCGCTGCGCCGGGCCCGCGAGCGCGCCGGCCAGCCGCGCCGCCGGATCGGTTCCGGGAACGGGACCGGAAACGGAAGCGGGACCGGAAGCGGGAACAGCATCAGCACCGCAAGCGCCGGCACCGGCACCCTGGCCCGACGCACCCCGGCCCTGTCCTCCGCCTCCCAGCTCCCCCGCTACCGCGATCCCGAGTTCGATCCAGAGGACGAGGATGAAACCGAGCCGTGGATCGACATCGAGCCACTCCCGCTCGAACACCTCGCGATCACCGATCGCGATCCGGGCTCGCGCTGACGGGCGCCGGGACGTGAGCGCTCCGGCGCCTCCGCGCCTGCGTCGCCCCATCCGTCGCGGCGGCGACGTCGCCCCGGCCCGCAAGCCCGCGACGGCCACGCCGGATGCGAAGCCCCCGAAGCGCGACGCCGCCTCGATTCTGACCATCTACGCCGCCCTGGTGATGCTGGCGCCGGCCACCCAGACGTTCGCCAACCTCGGCGCCCTGGGCGCCCCGGCGACCATCTTCTCGGTCATGGCGCTCCTGTGGTTCCTGGCCGGACGCCTCACCGGGCGCCTCAGCCTGGATCCGGGGTCCAGCTCGGTGCGCAAGGCGATGTGCGTCTTCACCGTCGCCTTCACCCTGTCCTACATCGGCCTGTCCGGCCGCTCGGCCAGCCCGCTGGAGACCCAGGCCGCCGACCGGGCCCTGATCCTCATGCTGATCTGGTGCGGCCTGGTGGTCGTGGCCTCCGCCGGGATCACCGAGCGGGCCCGCCTGGAGGTGCTGCTGCGCCGGCTGGTCCTGCTCGGCACGGTCGTGGCCGTGATCGGCATCTTCGAGTTCTTCTCCGGCTGGCAGCTGACCGAGCACGTCATCATCCCGGGCCTGGCGACCAACAGCGATCCGGCCGCCACCGGCGCCCGCGGCGGCCACCTGCGTGCGCAGGCCACGACCACCCAGCCGCTGGAGTTCGGCGCGGTGATCGCGGTCCACCTGCCCTTCGCGCTCCAGCAGGCCGGCGACGCCGCGCGCTGGGGCACCGGGCTGAAGAACATGCTGCGCCGCTACGGCCCGGTGACCACCATGATCATCAGCCTCCCGATGACGGTGTCCCGCACCGCGATCATCGGCCTGGTCGTGGTCCTGGCGGTGCTGATGCCGTCCTGGCCCAAGGCCCGGCGCCGCCCCGCCTACCTCATGACGCTGGTCGGGGCCGCGGCCGTCCGGGTCCTCGTCCCGGGCCTGCTCGGCACGATCCTGGTGCTGTTCTCCTCGGCCTCCGGAACCTCCGACAACAGCTCGCAGGCCCGCACGAAGGACTACGCGGGCGTCGCGCCGTACATCAAACAACGGCCGTGGTTCGGCCGCGGCCCGGCCACGTTCATCCCCAGCCTCTACCGCTACACCGACAACTACTACCTCCTCGCGCTCGTCGAGGTCGGCGTGGTCGGGGTCCTGGCCGTGCTGGTCATCTACTTCACCGGCATCCGCGCCGGGCGGCTGGGCCGCAAGCTGAGCGTGGACGAGCCGTACCGCGACCTCGGCCAGTGCTTCGCGGCGGCCTTCGCGGTGATGCTCTTCATCAGCGCCACCTTCGACACGCTCAGCTTCCCGATGCTCAGCGGGTTGTTCTTCCTCCTCTTCGGCTGTTCGGGTGCTTATTTAGGCATAGCCCGCTCGGAAGCCGCCGCCAGAGCCCGAGCCCAGGCAGGTACCGGATGAGCCAGACGCAAGCCGACGCACCGGAATCGCTCGGCGACCGGGTCCGCTCCGCCGCAAAGTGGAGTCTGATCAACACCCTGCTGATCCGGATCGGCACCTTCGCCACCGGCGTGGTCCTGGCGCGCGGCGCGCTGACGCCGCGGGACTGGGGCCTGTACGCGGTCGGCGGCGTCGCGCAGGCGGTGCTGCTGTCGTTCAACGAGCTGGGCGTCAGCCTGGCCGTGGTGCGCTGGGACCGCGACCCGCGCACGTTCGCGCCGACGGTGGTCACGCTCGCGACGGCGTCCAGCACGCTGCTGTACGTCGCGCTCTGGTTCCTGGCGCACGACATCGCGATCATGCTGGGCTCCCCGGACGCGACCGGCGTCCTGCGGATCCTGTGCTTCGCCGTGGTCGTCGACGGCGTGGCCTGCGTCCCGAACGCCGTGCTGATGCGCGAGTTCCGACAGCGCGCGCGGCTGACGATCGACCTGCTGACCTTCGTCGTGAGCTCCGGCCTGACGCTGATCCTGGCGTTCCGCGGCTGGGGTGCCTCCAGCTTCGCCTGGGGCGGCGTGGCCGGCGTGATGGTGGCGCTGATCGGCTGTGGTATCGCAGCCCCCGGATATCTGCGGCCGGGCTGGGACCGCGCGGTGGCCCGCGAACTCATCCGCTACGGCGCCCCGCTGGCCGGTGCGAGCCTGTTCGTCCTGGCGACGATGAACACCGACAGCGCGGTGGTCGGCGCGACGCTCGGGCCGGTGGCGCTGGGCCTGTACCGGGTGGCGTTCACGATGTCGAGCTGGCCGGTGCGGGCGATCTCCGAGACGGCGCGGCGCGTTTCCTTCGCCGGGTTCTCGCGCGCGGCCGTCTCCGCGCAGACCCTCACCGACGGTTTCACCAGCGGACTCTCGCCGCTGCTGATCGCCTCGGTCCCGGCCTGCGCCCTGCTGGCGGCGTTGCCGAGCCCGATCATCCGCTCGGTCTACGGCGACCAGTGGACCGGCGCCGCCGGTGCCTTGCGCTACCTGGCGATTCTCGGTCTGCTGCGGATCATCTTCGAGCTCTGTTACGACTTCATGGTTGCCGCCGGGCGCTCCCGGGCGCTCCTGACCGTCCAGGCGATCTGGTTGGCCGCGTTGATCCCCGCGCTCATCATCGGCGCGCACCGCCACGGCATCAGCGGCGTGGGACTGGGCCACGTCATCGTCGCGGCGGGCCTCATCGGGCCGGCCTACCTCCTGACGTTGCGCGCCGTGGGCATCCATCCGCTCCGCATCTTCGCGGTCACGTGGCGACCGGTCATCGGCGGCGCCGTGGTGGTCGCGGTCGCCATGGCGGTGAACCACGTCGCCGGCGACTCCGATCTCGGGCTGGCCGGGGCGAGCCTGGCGGCGATGGTCGCGTACGTGCCGATCGCCGTGCCGGCGTCGGCGATGCGGCAGGTGTGGGGCGCGGTGGGCTCCCGGCTCAGCCGGCGGCCGAAGGCGACGCCGCTGCCCGCGATCACCGACGAGCGGCTCGCTTCGGGGGAGTCGCTATAGCTGTTCAGAGGCGTTCACTACCGCACACCATT
This sequence comes from Catenulispora sp. EB89, assembly GCF_041261445.1. NCBI lineage: Bacteria > Bacillati > Actinomycetota > Actinomycetes > Catenulisporales > Catenulisporaceae > Catenulispora > Catenulispora sp. EB89. Next base: position 271,870 of record NZ_JBGCCU010000005.1, on the reverse strand, counting down.
GTCATGTGAAAAACGCAGGCGTACCGTTCTGAACATGACTGTTCAGTCCGGCATCCTCGGCCGCTCCCGACGCGCGGTGAAGCGGCCCCTGCTCGACGTCGTCGCGGAAGTACTCCTGGCCCAACCCGGCGCCTCGCTCGCCGAAGTGGCAGAAGCCGCCGGGATCAGCCGTACGACGTTGCACAAGCACTACGCGACCAGGGACGACCTGGTGCGCGCGGTGGGCCTGCGGGCCACGGAGATCTACGAGCAGGCGGTGGACCGCGTCGCCGACGAGCCCGGCACCGAGGCGGGGCTGCGGCGGCTGATCGTCGCGATGATCGAGAGCGGTCCGCAGCTGACGTTCCTGTGGCGGAACCCCGTCCTCGACGAGGACCACGAACTCACGGAGCGGTACATCGACGCGGAGAAGCGCTGCCTGGCGGTGCTCGATCGGGCCCGGAGCCAGGGGCTGCTCGCCGCGTCGACGCCGGACTGGTGGATGCTGCAGACGCTGTATTCGCTCGTGTACACGGCCGCCGAGTGCGTGCAGTTCGGGAAGCTGGCGCCGCTCGACGCGCCGGATCTCGCGCTCAGTACTCTGCTGCACGGTTTGGGCGTGCGGGCATGAGCAAGTTCTCGCAGACGGCCGGATTCGCGGCGTACCTCTCCATGCAACGCGCCAGCACGCAGTATCTGGCGCACATCCGGCGCGAGCCGCTGGCGATGCTCATGACGCGGAAGGGGCGCGAGGACCCGTATCCCATCTACCGGCGGATGCGCGAGCGGGGGACGCTGGCCCTGACGGCGCGGGGGAACTGGTCGACGACGAGCCACCGGGTGTGCAACGCGGTGTTGCGGGACCGCAGGTTCGGCGTGGTGCAGGACGAGCAGTTGGACATGTCGTTCCTCGGCATGAACGCCCCGGACCACACCCGGCTGCGGCGGCTGGCCCAGCCGGCGTTCAGCCCGAAGACACTGCCGTCGTTCCGGGCCCGCATCGAGAGCACGGTCGGCGAACTGCTCGACCGGGCGTCTGCCACAGGGCGTTTCGACGTGGTCTCCGGCTTCGCCGCGCCGCTCCCGATCAGCGTCATCACCGAACTGCTGGGCATCCCCGACGCCGACAGCGGCGAGTTCGCCGAGCACGGCGCCGTCATCGGCAGCGCCCTCGACGGCATCCAGTCCCTGCGCCAGGCCTCACGCTTCGCCGCCTCGGACGCCAAGCTGCACGCCCTGTTCGAGAAGCTCTTCGAACTCCGCCGCCGCGAACCGGCCGACGACCTGATCAGCCGCCTGATCGCCGCCGAAGGCGACCAGATCGAGCCGGCCGAACTGGAACCGATGGTCTTCCTGCTGCTGATAGCGGGCTTCGAGACCACCGTCAACGTCATCGGCAACGGCATCCTGGCCCTCCTGAACAACCCGGACCAGTGGGAAGCACTCCGCGCGGACCCCGAACGCCTGGCCCCGAAGGCGGTCGAAGAAGCACTCCGCTACGACCCCCCGGTCCAGGTGACGAGCCGCATCGCCCTGGAGGACGTCGAGCTCGAAGGCCACCGGATCAAACAAGGCCAGTCGGTCGTGACCCTGCTCGGCGCCGCCGGCCGCGACCCCGAGGTCTACGACCACCCGGAGCGATTCGACATCGACCGCAAGGACCCAGCCGACCACCTGGCCTTCTCCAGCGGCGCCCACTACTGCGTGGGCCAACCCCTGGCCCGCATGGAGCTGACGATCGCCATGCAGCTGCTGGCGGAGCGCATGCCCCAGCTGAGGATCGCGGGCCCGGTACGGCGCAAGCCGGGGTCGACGATCAGGGGGCTGCGGCAGCTGCCGGTGCTGGCTGGTTGAGGTGCGCGCCGCGGGACGCATGACGGTGCGCGCGCCGGCGGCCTGCGGTCAGCAGCGGCTTGCGATCAGCGGCTGATGTCGGCGAGCGGCGAGAGGCGGTCGAGCAGCACACAGCAGGGTCGATGCTCGCCAACCGAGTGGTCTGCGATCGGCGATCGGCGATCGGCGGTCTGCAGTCTGCGGTCTGCAGTCGGCGATCGGCGATCGGCGATCGGCGATCGGCGATCGGCGATCGGCAGTCGGCAGTCGGCAGTCGGCGGCACACAGCAAGGTCGATGCTCGCCAACCGAGTGGTCTGCGATCGGCGCTCGGTCCGCAGCACTCGGCTGGCAGCAATCGAGCAGCGAGCGACTGAGCTGGCGGCGCCGCCGGTGCCCGACAGCCAGTCGCTCAGCGCTCGATCGGCAGCACCCGGCTGGCGGCAGTCAAGCAGGAAGCGGCTGCACCAGCGGCACGGCCGGTGTTCGCCAGCCCACCGACCCGCACACCGCCCCGCCTACCACCCCCGCCGCCGCCAAGACTGCCACCAAACCCACTCCCGTCCCCGATTCACCGCCGCGCTCACCACCAGCGGCCGCAGGTAGGGCATCGCCCGCTCCCCCACCGCGCGCCGCACCTTCAGGCCCGCGTACTCCGGCAGCCTGCGGTACTCCGGCCAGCAGTCCTCCGCGAAGGTGACCAGCTCCGTCACCGGGACCGTCCCCGTCAGTCCCTTGTCGTACGCGCGCACCGCCCGCCGCAGTGCCTGCCGTGCCAGCCTCCGGCGCATGTCCGCGGCCCACGCGTCGGCGTCCGGCAGGGCGTCGCCGCACTTCACCAGGACCGACTCGAATGCCGCGCGGCGTTGGCGCAGGTCGTCCAGTTGGCCGCCGAAGTCGACCGTCGACATGTTCGCGGCGTGCCGCCGGTAGTACGCCTGGTCCGCGCCTCGGATGTGGCCTACGCCGGCCACCGACGCGGCGCGCATCCACATCTCGATGTCGCCTGAGTGCGGCAGTGCGGGGTCGTAGCCGCCGATGCGCTTCTGGACCGAGGTGCGGATCACCACCTCCGGTGAGGTGATGCATCCCTCCGCCGTGCGGAAGCGGCGCCGGAGCCACCACAGGCCCGGGCGGACCGCCCACTGGCCGCTGTGCCAGTCCGCGCCGCGTGCCGGCGGCAGCGCGGAGCCGTCCTGGAAGGTCAGCGGGTGTCCGTACACGAACCCGACCGCGGGGTGCGCGTCCAGCAGTGCCGTCGCGCGTACCAGCGCCCCGGGTGTGAGCCGGTCGTCGGCCGACAGCAGGACGCTGTAGTCCCCGTCGGCCCACTCCAGCAGCCCCTCGTTGTACGTCGCGATGTGCCCCCGGTTGGCCTCGTGCACCTGCACCGTGATCCGCGGGTCGGCCGCCGCCAGCTCCCGGGCGCGGTCCGCCGAGTCGTCGGGCGAGGCGTCGTCGATGATCAGGACCCGTACGTCGACGCCGGGCTGTTCGTCCAGCACGCTCCGCACGCAGTCGGCCAAGAAGTGCCCGTACCGGTAGCACGGGATCACGACACTGACACTGCCCATAACAATCCGCCCGGTCCCTCGCCGCTAAAGCTCACTGTCAAAGAAGAACAAGAACAACTACAAGAACAAACCAGCAAGCGGCCGGCCGGCCCCCACGCCCGAAAGCGCAGAACCCGACCGGCCGCCAGCCCTACCGGATCCCCGGCTTGTTACTCCGACTCCCGTAGGAAGGCGACGGCAACACGCCCGGCGCCACCCCCAACGGCGTCCCCTCGCCCGGCACGTGCGGCGTTCCGCCGGCCACGACCGTCGGCTGGATCACCCAGGTCAGCGGCGGCGTCGGATCGTCGTTGTCGACGTTCGCGTTCACCGTCACCCGGTACGAGGCGTTCCGCGGCAGCATCCCGTTGGGATGGAACGCCACCACATGCGTCGTCGGATCGAACGTCACGTACCCCGGCATGTTCGTCCCCGCCTGCCACTCCTGCCCCGGCACCGGCGCCGCCGTCACCACGGTCATCTTCACCGAAGCCGGATCGGCCGTCGGGGGAAGCACCGTCGTGATCGGATGCGTCGGGTCCATCACCGGGTCCTCGCGCAGCGCGAGCCGGTTGCCCGCGAGCGTCGGCACCACCGCGGCCCCCGTCGCACCCGTCGTCCGCGTCCCGCTCACCCGCACGCTCGGGCTCTTCAGCGGTGTCGCGGCCGGGCTCGCGGCCGGCGCCGTCGTCTGGAACACCGGATCCACCCAGTAGTTCGTGGCGTTGTAGGTGTTCGTCGGGAACGTGGTCGTCGACCCGTAGGAGTACAGACCGTTGGAAGTGCCCGGCGCGCTCAGCGGATAGTACGTGTGCTGGTTGGTGAAGTACCCCGCGTCAGCCGCGTAGTGCCCGACCGGCGCGTGGTAGGAGACCACGTACGTCGTGTTCGCCGCGATCGACACCGGCGTCGAGAACGTCAGCGTCTGCCACCCGGAAGCGCTCTCCCCGGTGAACGTGCCCGTCGCCAGCTGCTGCCCGGTGGCGCTCCACAGCGTCCCGGTGTGCGTGCCGGTGTTCGCGGCACTCTTGTAGAACCGCAGCCCGGTCACGTTCCCCGCGATCGACGACGAGAACTTCACCCCGAGCTCCACCGAGTTCCCGTCCCCGGAGTCCGCGGTCGTGGGCACCGTGGACGACGGCCACAGCGTGCACGGGCACGACGGCGCCGGCATCGTGGCGGCCGTGGTGAACGACCACGTCACCGGAGCCGTCATCGCGTTCCCGTACGCGTCGTCCGCCTGGATCGAAGCGGTGTACCCGGTGCTCAGCCCCAGCGGGCTGTCCGGCGTGAACACGATCGTGTTCGTCGCCGCCGTGTAGCTCACGGACCCGGGCACCGCGGTCCCCGTCCCGTCCTTCACCGTGAAGGTCGCCGTCGTCGGGTCCATGGCCGCGCTGAACGACGCCGTCACCGGAGCCGTCGGCGACACCGCGGTCGCCCCCGACCCCGGCGACGTCGACGTCACCGTCGGCGGCGTGGTCGGGATCCCGGTGTTGTCGAACACCGGGTCCACCCAGTAGTTGGTGTCGTTGTAGGAGTTGTTCGGGAAGGAAGTCGACGCCGCATAGGTGTAGACGCCGTTCCCGCCGGACGACGACGACTGCTGCGCCTGGATCGGCGGCGCGCCGGCCCCGCCGTTCGTGAAGTACCCGGCGTCGGCCGCGTAGTGCCCGACCGGTGCGTGGTACGACACGACGTACGTCGTGTTGGCCTTGATCGACACCGGAGTGGTGAAGTTCAGGGTCTGCCAGCCGGGCTGGGTCACCGTCGCCGTCGAGGCCGGGGTGGACCCGAGCAGGATCCCGTTCGAGGTCCACAGGCTCGCCACGTGGGAGCCGGTGTTCGCCGGGCTCTGGTAGAACCGGACGCCGGTGATCTTGCCCGCGGTCGAGGTCTTGAACTTCGTCCCGATCTCCACCGACGAGCCGTCCCCGCTGTCCGGATGGGCCGGCGAGGCGGTGGACGGGAAGATCACGCAGGGGCAGATCTGCGGCCCCACGGTCAGCGTGACCGACTGCGTGGCCCCGATGTCCGCGTTGTCGTCCTCGGACCGGACCTGGATCGTCGCGCTGCCCATCGTGGTCGGCGTCCAGGCGTAGCTCCAGGACACCGAGCCGCCGGCGGTGTGCGTCGTGCTGGCGGCGTTCCACGTCGTGCCGCCGTCCACGGAGACCTCGACGCGGGCCACCACGGTCCCGGTCGACGGCGCCGCGGTGCCGGTCGCCGTCAGCGGCTTGAGCACCTGCACCGTGGAACCGGCGGCCGGAGCGGTCATCGTCGTCGTCGGCCCCTGCGTCCCGGCCGGCAGCGCCGTCCCGACGACCAGCCCGGTCTGCGGGGTGGTCGGCTGCACGCCCTCGTCGGAGAGCATGTTCATGGTCGCCTGCTGGACGTCGCGGTCCGCCGTGGTGGTCTGGTTGGGCGGGTTCGGCGGGTTCGCGACGCCGGTGTTGTCGGTATGCAGGTTGTTCAGACCCCAGGACCACTGGACCGTGGCCGTGCCGAACACCAGCGCGTGCGACGTCTGGTCGCGGAACTCCACCAGGCTGTGCGTGGCCTGCCCGGTCGAGTAGTCGTTGCCGTAGTCCGTGCGGAGCTGGTCCACGGTCAGCGTCGTCGAGGACAGGTCGATCTCACCGGGCGGCCGGGTGGAGTCGGCGTAGTCCGAGTCCCACTCGTAGCCGAGCAGACCGTACGGCGTGCTCTCCGAACCGCTCATGAGGCTCGCGACCGTCGTGTTCCGCCAGACCCGCAGGTTCGAGAACTGCGACGAGAAGGTGATCGGCGAGTACTGGTTCGCGTTGACCGAGAACAACGTGCCGGTCAACTGGTCCTCAGGTGCCGCGCCTGTCCCCAAGCCGTGCGCGTCCATCCAGGTCCCGGTCCACTGCCCTGTCGGGTCTGGGACTCCGTCCACCGGGGTGGTCCCGTACAGCTTCGTCATCTTGTAGGTGGTCATCGTGCGGTTCGGCGTGTTCGACCCGTCGATGCTGTTCTCCATCCGGGTCCGCCAGAACACCTCGTTGCCCGACATGAAGATCTGGTTCTGCCCGGCGTGCCGCGCGGCCATGACGTTGTTCCACTGGGCTTGGTTCCAGTACTCGTCGTGGCCTGAGGAGATGAACACCTTGTGGTTGCTCACCGACGCCGGATCAGTCGTGGCATCGATGCCGGAGATGTAGCTGACGTCGTAGCCGTTCTCCTCCAGCCAGTAGATCAGCGAGAACTCCGAGCCGAAGATCCCGTTCTGGCCGATGTCCGGCAGCGGACGGTTGTAGCTGACGCGGTACGCGCGTCCGTCCGGCGCCGGGCCGTTTCCGACGTACACGTCCTGGCCGCCGAAGGTGTTGTAGGCCTGCCAGGTCTGGTCGGAGGTCTGCACCACGACGTCGCTGTGGTGCGCGGCGTTGTCCGGCTCCCGGACCACCACCGGCACCGGCATGTAGCCGATCAGCGCGTCGGTGCTGTCCCACTGCTCCAGTGCCACGATGTAGACCCCGGACACCGCGGTGGACGGCACCTGGATCGACACGGTGGTCGGCCAGTTGCCGCAGTCCACCAGACCGGTGGACTTGTCGGAGTCACACGCCGGCAGGGTGCTGCCGTAGTCGGCGGGGTACGTGCCGGTCGAGGTGTTCATGCTCCACGACATCATCCGGGAGCCCTTGCCCCCGTAGTACCCGAGCCGGTCGACCTCGACGGCGTACTGCGTCGGCGACTCCACCTTCAAGGTGATCGTGCCGCCCGGCAGGACGCTCTCGCTGTTGACGAACCCCTGGATGTCTCCGTAGGCACTGGTGTACGTCGCCAGGTTCCCGGCGCCGTCCGTCAGATCCTCCACACCGGAGGTCTGCTGGTTCTCACACGCCACCGCGTTGGCACACGCCGAGGCGTGGGCCGGCACGGCCGCGCCCCACACCGTCACCACAGAGGCGACCGCCGCCGCGACGGCGGCGTATACAGGCTTTCTCAGCCCTCTGAAAATCTTGTGCGACATCGTTCGGCAACCTCGTTCGAAGTGCTCTGGTCCTGCTACGAGCGGCTCTGGTGCGCTGAGAGCGCCCGGGCCAGGGCGGCGACGACGGTCTCCTGCTGCTCCCGCATCAGGTGCGGGTGCAGCGGCAGGGAGAGCGTGTGCGCCGCGACGTGTTCGGCGTGCGGGAACGACGCGTCGGTGGCGAACGCGCCGGTCCGGTGGAGCGGCACCGGGTAGTGGATCCCCGCGCCGATGCCCTCGGCCTCCAGGCCGGCCAGGACCGCGTCGCGCGCGGGAACCTGGACTGTGTACAGATGCCAGACGTGCTCGTTGCCCGGCAGCACGGCCGGCAGCGTGACGTCCTCGATATCGGCGAGCAGCTTGTCGTAGTACGCCGCCGCGGCCTGGCGTGCGGCGTTCCACTCCGGGAGCCGGCGCAGCTTGGCGCGCAGGACCACAGCCTGCAGCGCGTCGAGCCGGCTGTTGACGCCCGCGATGTCGTGCGCGTACTTCACCAGGCCGCCGTGGCTGCCCAGCTTGCGCACCGTCCCGGCCAGCTCCTCGTCGTCGGTGAGGACCGCGCCTCCGTCCCCGTACGCGCCGAGGTTCTTCCCCGGATAGAAGCTCGTCGCGGCGATCGCCCCGGGGCCCGAGCCGGGCGTCCGGCCCAGCCGGCTCGCGCCCTGGCACTGGGCGGCGTCCTCGACGACGCGGATGTCGCTGCCTGCCAGCCCGGCCAGCAGCTCCTCCACCGGTGCCAGCTGTCCGTAGAGATGGACCGGCACGATCGCCTTGGTGGCCGGACGGATCGCGGCCAGCGCGGCCGGGACGTCGATCAGGCAGGTGACGGGATCGCAGTCCACGAACACCGGCTTGGCGCCGATCCTGGCCACCGCGCCGGCGGTCGCGGCGAAGGTGTTCGCCGGCACGATCACCTCATCGCCCGGGACGACTCCGACCGCCCGCAGCGACAGCTCCACCGCGTCGGTGCCGTTGGCCACGCCGACGCAGTGCCGGACGCCGCCGAACGCCGCGTACTCGCGCTCGAAGGCCGCCACCTGCGGACCGCCGACGAATCCCGTGGTGGCCAGCACCTCGGCGAACCCGGCCTGGACCGCGTGCGCGATCTCCGCGTGCGCGGCGGCCAGGTCGACCAGGGGTATGCGCGGGCTCATGGATGGGTCCTCCGGTCGGTGACACCGCGCTGCCCGGCGCGGTGGGTGAGTGATCGATGACAGGTGGTGGTGCTATGACAACGGCGGCGAGGGCATCTGCCTTGACCCTCGCCGTCTCCTTTCGCCGCGCTCACCGAAGTACGGCTCGGCGTGCTGACGGCTCCGGGCGCCGGACGTCCCGCAGTTTGCGGGCCGGATTCCCGACCCACACCTCGCCATCCGGGACGTCGCGGAGCACCACGGATCCCATGCCGACCTGCGACCAGGCGCCGATGTGCACGCCCTCCCGGACCATCGCCCCGGCCCCGATGTAGGCGCCCTCGTCGACCACCACGCCGCCGCCGAGCTTCACCCCGGAGGCCAGGGTCGCGAAGTCCCGGACCACGACGTCGTGGGTCACCACGGCGTGCGGCATCACGGCCACGTGCCGGCTGATCGTGGCGTCGGCGGTCAGGACCACCCCGGCGAGCAGCACCGAGCCGGCGCCGACCGTCGAACTCCGCGACACCTGCGCGAAGGGGTGGACGACGGTCGCGTACCGGCGCTCGGGCAGCCCGAGCCGCTCGACGATCTCGGCCCGCGCGAAGTAGTTGCGCGGGTTGCCGACGCAGACCACGAGCCGCACGCCCGGCAGCTCGCGCACCAGGTCGACCGGACCCAGCACCTGGTCGGCGATGAGCAGCCCGGGACTGGCGTCGTCCAGGAACCCGGCGAACACGTCGGAGCCCGGATACAGATCACGCACGGCGTCGGCCGTCTCCCGGCCGAAGCCGCCCGCCCCGGCTATCGCGATCCGCAGTTCAGTCACCGGCCGCCGCCTTCAGCACGGCTACCACGCGGTCCTGCTGGCCGTCGGTCATGCCGTGGAACACCGGCAGGATCAACGAGTTCAGGCTCAGGTCCTCGGTGACCGGCAGCCGCGGCGTGCTGACGTCCGCGTAGGCGGGCTCCAGGTGCGCGGCCATGATGCCGCGGCGCGCGGACACCCCGGCGTCCGAGAGCCGGAGCAGCAGATCGTCGCGGGTGACCGGGTACCGCTCGTCCAGGCGCACCCAGAACGACTGGTAGTTGGTCCGCCCGTACGCGGGGTCCGTGACCGGAGTCAGGCCCTTGATATCAGCCAGCGCCCGCCGGTACCGCGCCGCGAGCTCGCGCCGCTCGGCGACCGTCGCGGCCAGCTTCCGCAGCTGCACCAGCCCGACGGCGGCCTGGATGTCGGTCATCCGGTAGTTGAAGCCGGTCTCCAGATACGCCTCAAGCACCGGCTTGCTGCTGGCGTGCCGGTCGGCGGCCGAGACGTTCATCCCGTGCTCGCGCAGCCGCCGCATCCGCGCGGCGGACTCGGCGTCGTCGGTGGTGACCATGCCGCCCTCACCGGTGGTGAGCAGCTTGCGCGGGTGGAACGACCAGGCGGCCGCCTGCGCGCCGGCGCCGACCGGTCGGTCCCGGTAGCGCACGCCGGCCGCGCACGCCGCGTCCTCCAACAGCGCGAGGCCGCGGTCCGCACACAGCCCGCGCAGGGCGTCCAGATCCGCTGGGACCCCGCCCTGGTGCACCAGGATGACGGCGCGCGTCCTGGGCGTCAGGACGGCGGTGATCGTCTCAGGGGTCAGATTCCCGGTGGTGAGATCGACGTCGGCGAACACCGGAGTGGCACCGACGTACCGTGCCGCGTTCGCGGTCGCGATGAACGACAGCGACGGCACGACGACCTCGTCCCCGGCCTTGACGCCGAGTGCCACCAGGCCGAGGTGCAGCGCCGTGGTCCCGGAGCTGACGGCGACGCCGTGCGCGGCACCGACCTCGGCGGCGAAGGCCCGCTCGAACTCCGCGACCCGCGGGCCCTGCGCGACCCAGCCGGAGCGCACGGCCTCGGCCGCCGCCTCGGCCTCTTCCTCTCCGAGCCACGGGATCATCACCGGGATGCGCGGCAGGTCCGCGCCCTCGGTGCCGTTGTCCACGGCCGCGGAGGCCACGGTCGCCGCAGCCGCCACCGTCGCCACCGGACCATCCAGCGTCGCGCTCACGAAGAAGCTCCTTCGACCGCGGCCCCGGAACCGGACCCGGCCTCGGCCGCCACCGCGGCCAGCTCGGCCGCAGCCGCCACCCGCGACACCGGCTCGGACGGCGCCGGCCCGGCCTGCTCGCCGCGCCACCACTCGACCAGGTCGGCGAGGCCTTCGCGCAGCCCCATCTCGGCCTTGAACCCCAGCCGCGCCTCGGCCCGCGAGGTGTCGGCCAGGCGCCGGGTGACGCCGTTGACCGCGCGCGGCGGCCCGTACTCCACCGGCAGATCCGAGCCCATGACCTCCAGCAGCGTCTTCGCCAGGTCGTTCAGGCTGGTCTCGACGCCGCAGGCGATGTTGAACACGTCGTCGGTGAGGTCCGCCGCGGCGGCCAGCACGTTCGCCCGCGCGATGTCCGCGACGTGCACGAAGTCCATCGTCTGCGTGCCGTCGCCGAGGATCAGCGGCGGCGTTCCCGAGGCGATGCGCTCCATCCAGCGGATCAGCACCTCGGTGTAGAGGCCGTGGATGTCCATGCGCGGGCCGTAGACGTTGAAGTAGCGGAGCGCCACGTAGTCGAGCCCGTACATGCTCTTGAAGCTGCGGAGCATCGCCTCGTTGAAGGCTTTCGCCGCGCCGTAGAAGGTGTCGTTGTTGTAGGAGTGGTGGCGCTCGTCGGTCGGGAACTGCTCGGCCAGGCCGTAGACCGAGGCCGACGACGAGGCGACGACCTTCTTCACCCCGGCCGCCGCCGCGGCCTCCAGCACGTTGAACGTGCCGTCCACCAACACCTCGTTGGCCAGCCGCGGCTCCTCGGCACACTGCGTGATCCGGATCGCCGCCAGGTGGAACACCACGTCAGTGCCGGCGGTCAGCTCCGCGAGCAGGCCCCGGTCCCCGATGTCGCCCTCGACGATCCGCACGCGACCGCTGGGCAGGGCCGCGGCCAGGTTGGCCCGGCGGCCGCGCACGAAGTTGTCCAGCACGACCACCGACCCGCAGCCGGCGTCCAGCAGCCGGTCCACGACGTGCGAGCCGATCGTTCCGGCCCCGCCGGTGACCAGCGCGCGGCTGCCGGCCAGGTCGACCGCCGCGCCGGTGGGAACCGTGTCGTTCATTCGCCCTCCAAGGCGTCGTCGTTCACAGCCACGAGGGCTCCGTTCTCGGCGAGGCTGCGCGAGGCCGCCTCGAGGATCCGCAGGACCCGCAGACCCGCGCGGCCGTCGGTGGCGGCCGGCGTGCCGGTGCGCACGGCGCGGGCGAACTCCTCGACCGCCGCCGCCAGCGCCTCCCGCTCGTTCAGCGCAGGGGCGACCATGTCGCCGATCCGGTATGACACCAGGGCCGCGCGCCGCTGGTCCGCGCCGAGCTCGTCCGGCGTGGCCAGGTCCACCCCGCGGTCGAAGACGCTGACCCGCTGCGCGGGGTTCATGTCGTCCCAGACCAGGGTGCGCTTGGAGCCGCCGACGATGGTGGTGCGCACCTTGCTCGGCGACAGCCAGTTCACGTGGCCGTGCGCGATCGCGCCGCTGGACAGCGCCAGCGTCAGGTACGCCACGCAGGTCCGGCCGGCCCCTATCGGGTCGGCGCCGGTCGCGGCCACCGCCACCGGCTTCACCCCCGGCGGGAGGATGAAGTCCAGGATCGACAGGTCGTGCGGAGCCAGGTCCCACAACACGTCGACGTCCGGCTGGATGAGCCCCAGGTTGATCCGGACCGAGTCGACGAAGTGCACCTCGCCGAGCTCGCCCGAGTGGATCAGCTCCCTGATGGCCAGGGCCGCCGGGGTGTAGCAGTAGGTGTGGTCGCACATCAGAATCAGGCCGCGCTCGGCCGCCTCGGCGACCAGTTCGGCGCCCTCGGCCTCGGTGGCGGCCAGCGGCTTCTCGACCAGGACGTGCCGCCCGGAGCGCAGCGCGGCCAGCGCGACGTCCCGATGCGTGCGCGCCGGCGTCGCGATCGCCACCGCCTTGACCTGCGGGTCGGCCAGCGCCTCGTCCAACGTTCCAGTGACCTGGACGCTGGCGTACGGCGCCGCGACCTTACGGGCCCGCTCGGTGTCCAGGTCGACCAGCCAGCGCAGGTCCCAGTCCGGCGAGGCCATGAAGTTCCGCACGAGGTTCGGTCCCCAATACCCGGCACCGACCACCGCGATACCCGGCCGCTCAGCGGCCGGCGATCCCCCCGACATTTCAGTACGCTCCTTTGCCCTTGACGACAGCCGAGCCGGTGCGCAGCAAGATCTCCGCGTCCAGGCCCAGCGACCAGTTCTCGACGTATCCCAGGTCCAGCCGCACCGCGTCCGCCCACGCCAGGTCGGAGCGGCCGCTCACCTGCCACAGCCCGGTCAGGCCCGGCTTGACCAGCAGCCGGCGCCGGACCTCCTCGCTGTACTTCGCCGCCTCTTCCGGCAGCGGCGGACGCGGCCCGACCAGGGACATGTCGCCGCGCACCACGTTGAGCAGCTGCGGCAGCTCGTCCAGCGAGTACCGGCGCAGCACGGCGCCGACCTTCGTCACCCGCGGGTCCCGCCGCGCCTTGAACAGCAAGCCGTCGGAGTTCACGTTGAGATGCGCGAGCTCCTGCTTCGCCGCCGCGGCGTTGGTGGACATGGTGCGGAACTTGTAGAGGACGAAGTGCTCCCCGCGCAGCCCCACGCGGGTTTGCCGGAAGTAGATCGGGCGCCCGTCGCCGAACATGATCGCCAGCGACACCGCCAGGAAGATCGGCGACAGCAGCAGGATGCCGATGGCGGCCATCACCCGCTCGCTGATCTCCTTCGGGACCCGCGCCCCACGCGACAACCGCGGCTCGCGGATGTGGAACAGCGGCACGCCGCCGTCCCGCCGGACCGCCAGCCGCGCCGGCGCGATCTCACTGAGGAACGGGGCGACCAGGATGTCCACACCCTGGTTCGCCAGGCGCCAGCCCAGCCCGCTGAGCGCCGCCGCTCCGAGATGCGGGCCGGGCATGAGCACCACGACCTCGCATCCGGTCACCTGCAAAGCCGTCGCGACCTGCTCGGCGTCGCTGGGTCCGCCGTGCGCGGTCAGCGTGCCCACATTGAGCGGGTCCAACGGGTCCTGTGGACTCGGCGGTACCGAGCCCGACGGTTGCGACAACGGGCCCTGTCCCGGGCCCGCCACCTCCAGCGCGGCCACCGCGCGCAGCGACGAGCGTTCCCGCCGCAGGATCGCGGCCATCGCAGAGCACTGAATCGCGCTGCCGACCAACAGCGCCGGCCGCGACGACAGCCCGGGATGCCGGGCCTGCGTGGCGCGGAACGCCCTGCGGGCCAACAGCGAACCCACCGCCGCGGTCGGGACTGCCACGAGCAGCCCGCGCAGAAGTCTGTCGTTGCGCGCCACCAGCGCGCACAACGCCGCCAGAGCGGCCATCGCCGCGAGACAGGCCCTGAGGATCCGGTGGTACTCCTCGGTGCCCGGCCCCACGTGCCGCCGCTCGTACAGCCGGTGCGCACTGGACGCACCGACCCATGCCACAGGCACGGCGACCAGCGCCGGCCACTGCTCCTGGACCGGGACCGCGAACCAGGTGGCCACGGTCGCGCATGTCCAGTCCATCGCTACCAGGAGCGCCGTACCGGCGCGCCTGCCGTATCTCATGGTCCAGGTTCGTGCGGGCTGTAGCCGCCGCACGACCTGACTTTCCACGCCTGACCCGACCGCCATGCCGAAATCCCCCCACGGAATCTCATCGCACCGCCCGACGCCGCCCGCCCCGCACATCCCTCGGCCATGACCGTTGCGTAACTGCCCGAACACCGTCGAACGAGAGCCAATGGTAGTGGGCTGCAATACTTCGCGCGAGATGTCCTGGAGAGATATCATGGCTAACACTTAGCGTCGTTCTGCTGTTATACGTACTGTGTCCAAACATGGTCGCCTGTGGGACAACCACCGAAGCCTCGCGGGGCCGGTGGGTTGGGGGGAGAGGGATGGCGCGCAATGCGCTGCGTTGGAGCAAGGACGCACTGAATCGGCTCATCGGCTGGCAAGTCATCTTCGAGTGGCGGAACAGAACCACGAAATGGCCGAGTGTGCTACGCATGCGCGGCTTCGAAGATCGTGAAGTGCGGCGCCTGCGGAGCGAAGCGCCGCTTTTGTCCGCCCGGGTCGCGGTGGTGATCCCGACCTACAAACGCCCGGACGGGCTTTCCGCAGCAGTGGCCTCGGTTCTGGCGCAGACCTGGTCGGACTTCGTGGTCGTCGTCGTGGACGACGGCGGCGGCGGATTGGACGCGGCACGGCTACCTGCGGATCCACGGCTTCGCACGGTGTCACTGTCAGAGAACTCACATGTGCTCGGCCTGGTCCGGAACGTGGGGATGCGGCTGACCGAGTCGCGCTATGTGGCGTTCCTGGACGACGACAACACGTGGGAGCCGGACCACTTGGCCCTGACGGTGAAAACCCTGATGGACTCGCCTCGGCTGTCCGGCGTGTACACCGCCTTGCACCGGGTGCTGCCGGACGGCTCGGATCTGGATGTGTTGTCAGTACCCTTCGATCGCAAGCGTGCGTCGTGGGACTCGTTCCTCGACTGCAACGCCTTCGTCGCGGTCCGCAGCAGGGCCCTGACCTTCAGCCGGATGCCGCGGCCCATCGGCCTGCTCCCGCGCGAGGACTGGGAGATGATGTACCGCTTCACGCGGCGCCACCGCATCACGCACCTGCCGACTCCCACGGTTCGCTACCTGGTGAACCCGTCGAGCTTCTACACGCAGTGGGACAAGGACAAGAGGAACGACGAGACGCAGTCCGAGAGCTCCAAGAACTCCGAGAACGCGCAGCTGAACGGCATCCAGCACCACCAGGGCACGCCGGCCCCCCAGCCGGCCGGGGAGGGCGAATGAGCGGCACAGAGCTGCGGAACATCTCGTTCCACGGGATCGGCACACCGAACGGCCCGGAACGCGAACCGGACGAGCACCGCTACTGGGTGACGAAATCGGCGTTCCTGCGTGTCCTGGACCTCTGCGCGGAACAGCCCAACGTCCGCCTGAGCTTCGACGACGGCAACGCCTCCGACGCGGCCATAGCCCTCCCGGCACTCCAAGAGCGAGGCCTCACCGCCGACTTCTTCCCGATCGCCGACCGCCTCGGCACCCCCGGCAACCTGGACCACGACGCGGTCCAGGCCCTGGCCGACGCCGGCATGACCATCGGCACCCACGGCGCGGCGCACCGCCCCTGGACGAAAGTCCCCCAGACGGATCAGAACACTGAGTTGCAGGACGCCCGCGCCCGCATCGCCGAAGCCGCGGGCCGCCCGGTCGACACGGCGGCGTGCCCCTTCGGCGCGTACGACCGCAAGGTGCTGCACGCGCTGCGCACAGCGGGCTACCGCACGGTCTTCACCAGCGACGCAAGGCCCGCGCACAGCGGGAACTGGCTGCAGCCGCGCTACAGCGTCGAGGCCGACGACACGCCCGAGACGGTGCGCGCCCGGATGCTGACGCCCCGGCCGGCCGGCGGCCGCGCGGTGGATCGGGCGTGGCTGACGGTCAAGGCTTGGCGATGAGGTGGCGCGCCGGCTGGCGTGAAAACGTCGGAGCAATGCTCAAGACCAATCTCAAATCCGGTGCTGCGGAAAGACATTTAATGGCAACGAGAAAGCTCTCTATTGCCATTGAGGCATGCGAGTGCAGCCGCCGGGATCCCGTGACGGCGGTCGACCGCTCGCTGACTGTCAGGCACGCCGCTTCGAGGCGGCACGCGCACGGAACGCCGGCTGCTACAACGAGTCGGCACGCGCACGCAGCGCTCGCCGCCACGACGGACCTCCTGCTCACCGCCGCCTCGCGCCAGCACACGCACGCAACCCGCGCCGCCGCGACGAGCCGGCTACTCACCACTGGTCTCGCCGCTTCCGGCCGCCTGGCCCGCGCCGGGCACCCCGCCGCGAAAGCGAGCCGCCGCACATGACCACCTCATCCGCCACTCCCTCCCCCGCCCGCGTCCTCATCGGCTTCGCCGATGCCTTCGCGGCGATCGAGTCAGCCTGGTCCCTCGCCGACGCCGGCTACGAGGTCTTCGCCTTCGCGCGGCGCGGCAGCTCGCCGGCGCTGGCCGCGTCGCGCCGGGTCCGTATCGTGCCGGTCACCGCGCCCGAGGACGATGCCGCGGCCTGTGTCGCCGACGTCGTCGATGCCGCGCAGCGCCTCGGCGCCTCGGTGCTCATGCCGCTCGACGACCTGGCCGTCTGGGTCGCCGACCGGACCGGGCTGCGGGTCGCCGGCGCCACCGGCCGGGCCGCCGAGTTCGCGCTCGACAAGCGCCTGCAGGTCGAGGCCGCCGCCGGGGCCGGGTTCGCGGTTCCGGCGCGTACTCCCGGCGGCCCGTGGATCGTCAAGGCCGCGATGGCCGCGATCGAGCAGGACGGCAAGCTGATCCGGCCCGGCGGCCGCGCTGCCGCCACCGAGGCCGACGTCGAGGCCGCCACCGCGGACCTCGCCGGCCCCGTCCTGGTCCAGCAGCTCCTCACCGGCGTCGGGGAGGGGGTCTTCGGCTTCGCGACGCCCGGCGGGGTCCGTGCCTGGAGCGGCCACCGCCGCGTGCGGATGACCGACCCGCGCGGCTCGGCCTCCAGCGCGTGCCGCTCCATCGCGGTCGACGACGAGCTGCGCCAGTGCACCGAGAAGCTGCTGGCCTCCGTCGGCTGGCGCGGCATGTTCATGGTCGAACTCCTCCGCGACGCCGACGGCACCCCGTGGTTCATGGAGGTCAACGGCCGCCCCTGGGGCAGCATGGCGCTGGCCGTCCGCCGCGGCTTCGACTACCCGGTGTGGGCCGTTCGGCAGGCGCTCGACCCGGCGTTCGTCCCCGAGGCACCGGAGCCCGAGCCGCCGCACATCGTCTGCCGCCACCTCGGCCGCGAGCTGATCCACCTCGCCGCCGTGCTGCGCGGGCCGATGAAGGACCACCCGGGGCCGTGGCCCAAGCGCGGCGCCACGCTGGCCGCCCTGCGGCCCACGCGCGCCGACCGCTGGTACAACCTGCGTGCCGGCGAGCGGCGCGTGTTCTGGCGCGACACCTGGTCGACGCTCGCCACCCAAGCTGCTCGGATGAGACGGAGAGATTCGTGACCGGCCCGGTGACCAAGGTCCGCGCGGTGGCGCACATCCACTCCGAATGGTCCGACGACGCGTCATGGCCGCTGGACCGCCTGGCCGCCGCGTTCCGCAAGCGCGGCCGCAACGTGCTGCTGATGTGCGAGCACAGCCGCACCTTCACCGAGGCCAAGTGGCAGGAGTACGTCGAGGCCTGCGCGGCGGCGTCCGGCAACGGCGTCCTGGTCGTCCCGGGGCTGGAGTACAACGACGCGGACAACGTCGTGCACATCCCGGTCTGGGGCGAGGTCCCGTTCCTGAGCCAGACCCCGGACATCGCCGACGTCCTGGCGCACACCCGGGAGGCGGACGGAGTCGCCGTCTTCGCGCACCCCTGGCGCCGCAACGCCTGGCGCCGCTTCGACCCGGCGTGGGCGAAGGACCTGACCGCGGTCGAGATCTGGAACCGCAAGTACGACGGCTGGGCACCGAACCGGCAGGCGCGCGCCTACGCGGAACGCTTGGGCCTGCCGCCGTTCGTGGCGCTGGACTTCCACAGCGCCCGGCAGTTCTTTCCACTGGCGATGGAGCTCACGCTCACCGGCCCGCCGACCCGCACGACCGTGGAGGACGCCCTGCGCGACGGCCGGTTCGAACCGCTGGCGTTCAGCCGCTCGGCACTGCGGCTGACCTCGGGGGTCGGCGGCGTCGCGCTTGCTGCCGCTGAGGCGGCGCGGGCCGTCGCGGCTCGGGCGGTCCGGACTGCGCTGAACAGAAGGAAGTAGGCAGGCGCCAACCAGCCCCAGCGACCACTCCCGTCACGGCCCCGGCTTGGCCCGCATCCGAGCCGGGCTCACCAACGCCCGCACCGCCGCTCGACTGCTCGCGCGTCCCAACAACGCCCGCGACGACTCACGCAGCAACAACGCGCCCCAGAACGCCGCCACCGAAGGCGTCCCATGCGTCCGCCGATAAAGCCGCACCCGGTTCACCGTGAGCAGCGTCCACAGCTTCGGCGAAACCGTCGCCTCACCCTCCAGGTGCACCGCGACCGCGTCCGGCGCCAACCGCGTCGCGAGGCCGTGCGACCGCGCCCGCAAGGCGTACTCCGTCTCCTCTGAATAGAGAAAGAAGGACTCGTCCCACGGCCCGCACGCCTCGACGCACTCCCGCGACAACGCCATCAGCGACCCGGCCACCCAGTCCGCGCGCGTCGGGCCCCGGTACGCCTTGGGATCCGCGACCTGCTCACCGAGCGCCGCGAAACGCCCCGAGCGATGCGCGCCCAGAACCATCTCGCCCAGCAGCCGCAGCGGATTCGGCTCGCGTCGCAGTGTCCTGATCATCCGTCCGCTGCCGTCGAACAGCACCGGTGCCGTGATCCCGGTCCCCTGCCGCTCCAGCCCGCGCACCAAAGCCGCGCCGCACCCCGGCCGCATCCGGATGTCCGGGTTGCAGACCAGGACCGCGTCCGTCGTCTTGTCCAGTGGCGCGACGGCGTCCAGCGCCGCGTTGATCGCGGCGGAGTAGCCGGCGTTGCGACCGGTCTGCACCACGAGCGCGTCGGGCGCCGTCGTCCGCACCAGATCGGCGGTCCCGTCGGCCGAGTCGTTGTCGGCGACCACCAGGCGCCAGCGCAACCCGCTCATCCCGGACTCCAGCGAGTCCAGCAGACCCGGCAGCACGTCGGCGCTGTTCCAGGTCACCACGATCAGCACCGCCCCGGGCAGGTCCTCAGCGGACGACTGCATCAAGCACCTCCGTCAACGCCGCGACCCAGCGGGCCATCCCGAACTCCGTCTCCGCCAACTGCCGCGCCTGGTACCCCATCGCCTCCGACCGCTGCGGATCGGCGATCAGCTCCAGGATCTCCGCCCGCAACGCCGCCGCGTCGTGCGCCGGCACGAACGCGCCGTTGACTCCTTCTTCCAGCGCGTCCCGCTGCCCGTCGACCCGCGTGCACACCACCGCGCGGCCCATCGAGAAGGCCTCGATCATGCAGCTGATGCCGTTGTCGGTGTCGCTGGGGTGCAGCGGCAGCACGATGAAGCGCGAGCGAGCGTACAGGTCGCGCATCTCGACCGGTGTCAGCGGTCCGAACGTGACGCCCTCCGGGAGCCCGACGCGCTCGCCCCGGTCGCCGAGCTCGGCGCGCCAGCGGTCGTCCATCCCGGCGACCAGCGAGCCGGCGATGTGGCAGCGGACGCCGGTCCCGTCGAGGGCGGCGATCAGCGTGGCGAAGTCGCGCATCTCCCGGCCGGCGGAGCAGATCATGACGGCGTCCGGATTGTCCGGGTCCGGCTTGGCCAGAGCGGGGTCGAAGAACTCGGTGTCCACGACCCACTTCGGCGACACGATCCGGTCCGCCGGCACCCCGAGCTGCTTGACCGCGAACTCGGCCTGCGCCGAAGGCGGCAGGACGAGGGTTCTGATGCCGGGCCAGGCGTGGCGCAGCAGCTTCGCCTTGGCGCCGGAGGAGATCCAGCTGTAGAGCACGACGAGCGGCGTCCGCTTCCGTCGGCCGGTGAAGCGCAGCGCCAGAGCCAGCGGCAGGCTCGCGGCCTCGGCACCCCAGGCGAAGATCGCGTCGTACTTCTTGCGCACGCGGAACGCCTCCGCGGCGAAGGCCAGCGGCAGCGGCAGCTTGCCGTAGATCATCCGGCGCAGCTTCGACGGACCGGTCACGAACCGCTGGTCCAGAACCGTCAGGTCGTACGGCAGGTCGTAAAGCCAAACCTTCGGGCGCTCCCCTGCCTTCGCCTGTTCGGCGACCTCTTCGAGAAACGGCGGGAACCAGCCCGCCGACACCAGGACCAGAATCCGGCTGTCCGTCACGCGGCCATGCTCGCAAAGTCGGGAACAACCCCACAAGAGCATTAGAACCCTGACAGCACGCGTGCGGATTCCGATGCGATACTGGGCAATCGTGGTGTCAGTGGTCATCCCCGCGCACAACGAGGCGAGCGTGGTCGGACGTCTGCTCAGCAGACTGCTGGCCGGAGCCGCGCCGGGTGAATTCGAGATATGGGTCGTCGCCAACGGCTGCACGGACGACACGGCGGAGATCGCCGGGACGTTCGCCGACGTCAAGGTGCTGATCACTCCGCAGGCGAACAAGCACGCCGCCATGCGGCTCGCCGACGAGCACGCCGAGGGCTTTCCGCGGCTGTACGTGGACGCGGACGTCGAGCTCGGGGCGCAGGACGTGCGCGCCCTGGCCGCGGTGTTCGACGATCCCGGCGTCCTGGCGGCCGGGCCGGCGCGGGCGATGCCCCCCGAAGGGCGGCCGTGGACCGTGCGCTGGTTCTACGACGTGTGGGACGAGCTGCCGGTGGTGCGCGAGGGGCTGTTCGGGCGCGGCGTGGTCGGGGTCTCGCGCGAGGGCTGGGAACGGCTGCGCGCGCTGCCGCCGCTGCTCGGCGACGACCTCGCGGCCTCGCTGCTCTTCGAGCCGGAACAGCGGCGGGTGGTGTCGGAGGCGTCGGTGGTCGTCCATCCGCCGCGCACCGCCGGAGCACTGCTCAAGATCCGCACCCGGGCGCTGGTCTCGACCCTCCAGGCCGCCGACGATCCGGAACTCGCCGCGGCCTCGGACTCGGCGCGCACGTCGCTGTCCGATCTGCGGGCGATCGCCGTGGCCTCGCCGGTCCGCGACGGGCCCAAGGTCGCGTGGTTCCTGGCGCTCACAGTCGCGACCAAAATACGCGCTCGGCGGGCGGTCCGTGCGGGGGACTTCAAGACCTGGCAGCGCGACGACACGAGCCGGGGAGCGTGATCCCGACCGGGAAGCAAGATCAAAGTGTCAGGTTTCTGATTCTTGGGTAGCGTCCGCCACCAGGGGGTGGGGAAACCATGACGGACCGTGTCCGAACACCGCACGCTGTGCTGGTACTGCTGAATCTTCCGGTGCCCGACGACCAGCGCGCCTGGTCTCAGGCCCTTGCGCTGCGGGACGACGGCGCGCGGGTGAGCGTGGTGTGCCCGGCGATCCGCGGACGCCGGCCGGGCCGGGAGCGGATCGACGGCATCGACGTGATCCGCTTCCGCTCCTTCGAGGGGCAGGGAGCGCTGGCCACTGCGGCCGAAGGCTTCTGGACCGCCTCCGCGGCGGCTGCAGCAGCACGTCGTGCGCTGCGCGGTTCCCGGGGCAGCAAGCGCATGCTGCAGATCGGCAACCCCCCGGACCTGCTGTTCCCGCTGGCCTGGTGGGCCCGCCGCAACGGGATCCGGACTGTGTACGACCAGCGCGACGTGGTGCCGGTGCTGGCGGAGTCGCGCGCCGGCTTCAACAAACTGACGCCGATGTTCCTCGCGGCCGAGCAGCGCATGATCACGACGGCCGATGTGGTGATAACCCCTAGCGAGGAACAGCGGGCCCGGATCCTGGAGCGGTACGGCCGGGACGCGATCATCATCCGCACCGCGGAGGTGCCCGCTGAACGGGATGAGGATGAGGGCGAGACCGGAGCGCCGGACGATCTGACCGCACCGGCCGAGGCTGACGCAGCCGACGTCTCCACCACCGAGCCCGAAACCGCGCCGGCCGACCTCGTCATCGGCTACCTCGGCGTGATCGGCGAACAGGACGGCCTCACCGACCTCCTCGACGCCGTCGCCCTCCTGCGCGCCGACGGCGCCGCCGGCTTCCGCGTCGAGGTCGCCGGCGACGGCCCCGCCCTGCCCGCGGCGCGCGCGCACGCCACCCGCCTGGACCTGGACTCGCTGGTCACGTTCCACGGCTGGCTCGGCCCCGGCGCCGTCGACACGTTCCTCGGCCGGATCGACGCGATGGCCGTGCCCGACCCCGACAACCCGTTCAACCACTTCTGCGCGATGAACAAGGTCACCCACGCGATGGCCCGCGGCATCCCGATCGCCCTGCGGCCGCTGCGCGAGAACGTCCGCCTCACCGACGGCCACGCCTACGAAGCCGCCGACATGACCATCCGCTCCTTCGCCGACGCCCTGGCCACGCTCCTCAAGGACGCGCCGGCCGGCCGCGCCGAGATCGCGGCGGCGGCCCGCGCCACCTTCGAGGCACATCTCTCCTGGCCCCGCCACGCTCCCCGTTACATCGAGGCGGTATCTCCCGTGCGTCCCTGACCGCCCCGACAGAGAGCACCAGTTGGAAGAGGCCTCACTCGGCCTCTTCCAACTCCATCCCCCGCACGAACCCACCCCGGGCCCGGCCGCCCCCGAAGATCTCGTCCCAGTCGAAGTCCTCAGGGATCTCCGGCAGCGAGACCACCACCCCGCCTCCGCTCTGGGCGACGGCGTCACACCAGGCGACCATCCCGTCGACGTCCCCGGTCTCCGCCAACGTGGGTATCAGGCACCCGCCGCTGGGCCCGTCAAGCACGCACACGGTCAGCCCGGCCATCAGCTGCCACCCGTCGCACACCGGCACCCGTCCCTCCGGGGCGACCAGAGCGGGCAACTCCCCATGCACCGTCGGCGCCTCCCCCACGACCAACAACGGCAGCGGACCCAGCACGAACCGCGCGTTCTCCCGCGGCAGCAGCATCGCAGTCACCGCGCCACCGTACAGGCGTCCCATCGGCATCGCAGCAAAAACGGGCCGGTGATCGTGAGATGAACTCTCAGATCACCGGCCCCGCGCCACCCGAGCGCCAGGTGTCAATGCACGAATATCAGTACCCGGTCTTGACGCTCAGCGCTCGCCTCTCAGGCCTCAGCCGAGCGCCGTAACCCCAGCCCACGCCTTGTGCTTGGCGACCTTCTGCGGGTGTCCGAACCCGCCGCCGGCGACACCGGGCAGCAGGAACAGGTTGCCGCGCTTGTTGACCGCCCAGATGTCGGCCAGCCCGTCGCCGTTCGCATCGCCCTTAGTGATCACCAGCGGGAAGCGCTTGGCGGTCAGCCCGTGGCCGATCAGAACGCGCGTCGTCTCGTCCCCGAACGTCCCGCCGGCCTGGCCGGGGTAGCGCCAGATCTGGCCCGACGCGTCGTCGCGCGCGATGAGGTCGTGCAGCCCGTTCGCGGCCGGGACCACGCCGATGACGGTGCGACCGCTCCAGCCGGCGCCGGCGACCGCCACCGGCGCGTTGTAGTGGTTCATCGCCACCGACGAGTACAGGAACAGCTGGTCGCCGACCTTGCCGATCAGGTCCGCGCGCCGGTGGCCGGTCAGGTCGCCGGGCGAGAGGAGCTGTGTGAACGCCGGCCACGCCGTCATCCCGGTCGGAGGCGACACCAGCGCCTCCTGCGTCGTCGAGAAGCCGCCGAGGCCGTCGCCGAAGGCGTTGTACAGGTTGCCGTTCTGGAAGATGAACAGGTCCTGGAACTGCCCGCGCCGCTCGTCGCCGCCGCCGGCGATGAGCGCGCCGGTGAGGTTCGCGCCGTTCAGGGTCCCGGCCGCGGGCGCCACCGAGCCGTCGCCGAGGCCGGCCGAGAACCGCAGGCCGCCGTCCGCGCCGACCGACAGCAGGTCGGCGTTGCCGTCGCCGTCGTAGTCGGAGTACTTGTCGAACTGCGTGGTGCCGGTGAGATAGAAGGAGTAGGACGTCGGCTGCGACACGGCGCCCGAAGCGGTGACCGCCTCGACGGTGAGCGTGTTGGTCCCCCACTGCGCCGACCGGAGCTCCGGGGTCGTCGCGGTCCCGTCGGCACCGGCGGCGACGTGCGCGTTGCTGCCGGGCGGCACACTCAGCGAGCCGTTGAGCACGTAGTCGAACTCGACGACGCCGCTGGCGGCGGGCACCGAGAAGGTGAACGTCCCCGGCGTCCGGATCACCGGCCCCGGCTGTCCGTCCGGCGGGAAGACCGCCGAGGTGACGGTCACCTGCGGCGCGACGTCCGCCGCCGCCGTCATCGGCGCGGCGACCCCGACACCCGCCGCCACGGCACCCGCCGCGAGCAGAACCGCGGCCCGCCGAGTCAAAGGCTGATCCATGCGTGAACCCCCCTGTTCCAGGACATGAGAACTCCCCGGGTTCCCGGGGAGGAGAGCCATCGTACGTCGCGCTGACCTGCGGGCCTAACCGAAATCCGGGGCCGCTCCCACGCGTCCCACCAGCTCCACGAGCGCACTGCCCAGCGGCGCCTCGATACGGGCCGACGCGTACCGGTCGCCGCGCGTCACGCCCTGATTGACGATCACGACCGGCTTGCCCGCCTCCGCCGCGCGCCGCACGAACCGCAGCCCCGACATCACCGTCAACGACGAGCCCAGCACCAGCAGCGCCTCGGCGCCGTCCACCAGCTCGTTGCACCGCTCGACCCGCGCCTTGGGCACGTTCTCGCCGAAGAACACCACGTCCGGCTTCAGCACCCCGTCGCCGCACGAGTCGCAGTCCACGGAACGGAACCGGAGCACCGCCTCCTCGGCGAGCTCCACGTCGCCGTCTGGATTGATGCGCGCCGCGACGCCGTCGAACACCGGGTTGGCGTCGTTCAGCCGGCGCTCCAGCTCGGTCCGCGCGCTGAACGCCCCGCAGGTGAGGCAGACCACCCGGTCCAGGCTCCCGTGCAGGTCGACCACCTCGGGCAAGGTGCCGGCCGCCTGGTGCAGGCCGTCCACGTTCTGCGTGATGACGCCGTCCACGTGCCCGGAGGCCCGCAGCACGGCGACTGCCCGGTGCCCGATGTTCGGCTGCGCCCCGGCCATCGCGCGCCACCCGAGGTGGCTGCGGGCCCAGTACCGCTGCCGCGCCTGCGCGCTGCCCGCGAAGTCCTCGTAGGTCATCGGCGTGTGCCTGCGCAGCGCGCCGGATTTGCCGCGGTAGTCGGGGATCCCGGATTCCGTGGAGATCCCGGCGCCGCTCAGCACGACGACCCCGCGTCCGGCCACCAGCTCCACCATGGCGTCCAGGCTCGTCGTGCGCGGGAAGTCCTCGCCGGTGGGCTCCCAGGTCAACGTCGGTCGCGTACGCACCCCACCAGCGTAAGCTCCCCGGCCGCGACTGGGCATCTCACGCTCCGGGCCCCTTCGCTCGGGCGTTCAAGTCAGTATGCTAAGACCGAACATGGGCTAGCGCAGAAAACGTTCTGACCTCATGGGGGCCCAAGATGTGGCAAAACGTGCGGCAAGAACCGGATGCAAACGGGGTTTCCGGTACAGCGGTCCAGGTCCAGCGGGACGGGGCCGACAGGTCTCAGTCCCAGGACGGGGCCAACAAGTCGAAGGGCTCCCGGGTCCTGCTGGCCGTCGGCGTGGCGGTCACGGTGACATTGGCCGGGGCCGGTTTCGCGTTGGGCCGCAACGTTTCCGCGAGCCGCGCGCAGGCGCACCCGGGCAGCGCGTGGCTGTCGACGACGGCCGACGGCAGCGTCAACCTGGTCGACGGGATCAGCGGCGGCTCGGCCGCGAAGGTCCCGGTCCCCGGCGCCTCCGGGCACTCGATGGACGTGACGCAGAACGGCGACCTGGTCTTCGTGCGCGACACCGTGACCGGGTCGATCACCGTCATCGACACCTCGCAATTGGTCGCGACCGTACAGATCCCGCACAGCACGGACACCTCGGTCCTGGCCGGAGGCGGAGTCGCCTACCTGGTGGACGCCGCCGCGGGCACAGTGCAGCGGGTCGACCCCACGACGCTGGCCGCGGACGGCACCCAGGTCAAGCTCTCCGGCAGCCTCGGCATCCCGATCGTGGACCACAACGGCGTCCTGTGGGCACCGGTCACCGCCACCGGCACCGTCGTCCCGGTCAACGGCGACACCGCGGGCGCCGCGATCACCGTCGACCCCGGCGGCTCGGACATGGTGATGGCCCTGGCCGGCGGCACCCCGACCGTCGTGGACCGCACCACCGGCACCCTCACCGCCATCACCGGCGGCGTGGCCGGCCAGGTCATCAAGCTGCCGGGCGCAGCGAACTCGGGCAACAGCCTCCAGGTAGCCAGCGTCGACAGCAACCAGCCACTCCCCCTCGTGGAATCGGCCCCGACCGCACAACTGGTCCTGGTGAACCTCACAAGCGGCATCCCGACCTCGATCGGCATCCCCGCCGGCTACACCAGCGACGACCTACGGCCGCCACTGCAGGCAGGCCAGCGCACCTACATACCGGACTTCACCCGCGGCTCAGCCCTGGTCTACGACAGCACCACGAACCGCTTCGACACCCCGATCCCGATCCTGCCGCACGGCGGATCATTCCAGTCGGAGATCGTCGACGGCATCGTCTACTTCAACGACCCCTCCAGCGGCGCCGCGGTCTCGGTCTCCGCCGACGGAGTCCCGCACTCCATCACGAAGAACGGCAGCACCATCCCCACGGCCGGCGACTCGACCACCGTCGCGGACCCGCACCCGACCCAACCCCCGACCACGCAGACCACGACGCAGAACCACGAGACCTCGGCCCCACCGGTCACCTCCACAAGCACGTCAAGCGCACCCCCGACCACGAAGCCGGTGGTCCCGAGCAGCCCGGAGGGCCCGCCGAGCACGAGCGTCGCGGTGCCGGGGCCTTCGACGAGCAGTAGCAGCAAGCCGACGCCGACTTCGGCGCCTTCTACTACGCCGAGCACGCCGACACCTTCGAAGCCTTCGACGCCGCCGAGCAAGTCCTCGACGCCTCCCCCGCCGCCGAGCACGACGTCCAGCACGCCGGCTCCGGTGCCGCCGCTGGCACCACTGGACGTGAAGGTCACGCCGGACAAGGCCAACAACGGCAGCGTGACGGTGCAGTGGCAGAACCCGAGCGACACGACGAACACCAAGTCCTACAAGGTCTCGGTGACCAAGGACGCCGGTACTCAGACGAACGTGCCCAACAACCCGACCGCAGTGAACATCAGTGGGCTGGTCTGCGGCACGAGCTACGACTTCACTGTGACGGCGATCGGCCCGACCGGCCTCACCACGTCCGCGCCTCCCGTAGCCAGCCGCGCCTGCTACATGCCCGGTGAGCCAAGCGGCCTGGAAGTGAGCACCCCGGCCGGCAGCTCGACCACCCTGTATGCCAAGTGGAACAAGCCGAGCGATCCCGGTATCGGAACTCCCCTGACATACCTGGTGACAGTAACCGGCCCCGGCATCTCGATCACCGACAAGAGCGTGCCCGGCCCGTCGACCACCATCCCGAACCTCCTCCCAGGCCGCAGCTACACCGTTTCCGTGAAGGCGCACACCCCCGACGGCACCTCGGGGGCGGCAAGTCAGAACCGCACCGTCGTTGACGGCGTCGGCCTCACGATCGATCTCAACGCGGTCAAGAGCTACTACGTCTGGGCCAAGAGCAAGAACATCATCAGCTGCACTTTTCCGAACTGCCCGACCTGGATCCAGCGCACACCGTCTTCGTACAACGACACCTCAGCGCATGGGGATTGGGTCACGACCGTCAATATCGGCGATCAAGTCACCGCGTTCTGCTACGCCACAGGTGGCTACCCCTCGCAGGACAACAACCAAGTCGTCAGCACCACCTGGCTTTATGTCAGCGCGAACGGCCACTGGGGCTACGCCTCGACGCACTGGTTCGCCGACAACGCCGACACTCATGGCCTGCCTCTCTGCTCTGGCGGCCCGCCCACCGGCTGACACCTGCGCAGAAACCCCGCACCCATTAACCTGACACCCGCCCAACTCTCGATCTCCACCACCCGACCACCACCACCCGCCAAGGACCACCGTGACCGTCACCGAGCCCCGCCCGATGCTGTCCGGCGAGCACTTCGCCGCCGGCTTCGCCCTGCTGCGCGACGCGATCTGCGAAGTCGTGCGGGGCAAGGTGTCGGCGGTCGAGCTCGCGCTGACCTGTCTGCTGGCCGAGGGGCATCTGCTCGTCGAGGATGTGCCCGGGACCGGGAAGACCACGTTGGCGCGGGCGCTGGCGGCGTCGCTCGGGGCGTCGTGGAACCGGGTGCAGTTCACGCCTGACCTGATGCCGTCGGACGTCACCGGGGTCACCGTTTTCGACCAGCGGGCGCAGGAGTTCGCGTTCCACGCCGGTCCGGTGTTCGCGCATGTCGTGCTCGCCGACGAGATCAACCGTGCCTCGCCGAAGACCCAGGCCGCTTTGTTGGAGGTGATGGAGGAGCGGAACGTCACCGTTGACGGGACCACACATCCGGTGCCGCAGCCGTTCCTGGTCGTCGCGACCCAGAACCCGGTCGATATGGACGGCACCTATCCGCTCCCCGAGGCGCAGCTCGACAGGTTCCTGATGCGCATCCGGCTCGGGTACCCCGATCACGCCGCCGAGGTCGAGGTGCTGCAGGGCCGCGAGCGGACGCGGCGGCTGGGCGACCTGCCGCCGGTGCTGGGCATCGACGAGGTGGCCGTGCTGATCCACCAGGCCGAGCAGGTCTTCGTGGCGCCGAGCGTCTACTCCTACGTCGTGAACGTAGCCGCCGCCACCCGCACCATGCCCGACGTCCGGCTCGGCGCCAGCCCGCGCGGCAGCCTGGCCCTGCTGCGCGCCTCCCAGGTCCGCGCCGCCTCGCAAGGCCGCGTCTACCTGACGCCCGACGACGTGAAGGCCCTCGCCGAACCGGTCCTGGCGCACCGCATCCTGCTGAACCAGGACGCGCTGATGCGCGGCGGGACCGCGGCCTCCGTGGTCGCCGCGGCGGTGGCCGCCACTCCGGTCCCGCAGACCGCCGAGAATGTCTGACGCGGCCGACGGCGCGACCAACCGCGCGATCATCGGCGCGAACGCCACAGCCACCGCCGAAACCTCCGACGCCACAGACGCCGCAGCCACCGCCGCGGCGGCCCCCGACGCTCCCGAAGCCCCCGCCCCAGCACCCCCCGACTCCGACCGCACCCTCCGCCTGACCTCCACCGGAACGGCCCTCGGCCTGTCCTCCCTGGCCTGCGTCGTCCTCGCCTACGCCTTCGGCTACCCGGCCTTCGCCGCCCTCGGCACCGCCGGCCTCGTCATCCTCCTGTGCGTCGTCCCCCTGACCGCACGCAACGCGCCGATCGAACTCGACCGCGAGGTCTACCCCCTGCGCGTGGCCCGCGGCGAAACCGCCGTCGGCCTGCTCACCGTCCGCAACCAGTCCCCGACCTGGGGCCAGCGCCTCTCGGCCCGGGAGCGCGTCGGCAGCCGCGAGATCCCGGTCCGTATCGGCCAACTCCCGCCGCACGCCGCCGTCGAAGTCCGCTACGAACTCCCGACCGCCCGCCGTGGCGTCATCGACGTCGGGCCGCTGCACTGGGACCGCACCGACCCCCTCGGCCTGGTCCGCCGCCGCTCCGCCCTGCCCGGCAAAGCCGTCCTGCACGTCCACCCGGCCGTCCACCGCTTCCCGCTCGGCACCGCCGCCCAGAACGCCCAAGGCGAGCAGGCCCGCACCGACCTGGCGCTGGAAGGCTCCATCACCTTCCACACGCTGCGCGAATACGTGCCCGGAGACGACCTGCGCCGCATCCACTGGCGCGCCAGCGCCCACCGCGGCGAGCTGATGGTCCGGCAGAACATCGACGTGACGCCGCCCAAGGCGACCATCGTCCTCATCACCGACGCCGCACTGTATGCGAACCCTGACGACTTCGAGCACGCCGTGGACGTCGCCGCCTCCGCTGCCGTCGGAGCCGTCCGCGCCGGACAGGCCGTCTCCCTGTGGACCACCGGCGGCCTCCGGCTCAGCGCCAACGGATCCCCCGAGGAATCAATGCTCTTCCTCGACCGCCTGGCCGGAGTGACCCTGCTCGCCACCAAGTCCGCCAAGGCCACCAAACCCGCCAAATCCACCAGATCCGCAGGCCGAACCGGCGAAGGCCTGGCCGACACACTCGAACACCTGGAACACGCCGAACGAGGCGGCGTCCTCATCGTCGTCGGCGGTCATCCACAGCCTGGGGAAATCGGCACGCTGACCAGGATCGCCGGCCGATTCGGGCTGGCCGCACTGACCCGGATCAGCGCACCCGAAGGCCAAGGCCAAGGCCAGGGCCAGGGCCAAGCCCCCGGATCAGGATCAGGAACCGCACGCGGCGCCGCCGGACTCTCCATCATCGACGCCCCGACCGCCGCCGAGATCTGCGACCGCTGGGAACGGCTGGCCCAGGCGGCGGCGCGAGGAGGCGTGCGATGACCTCGCGCATCAACGCCGCGCCCCGGAACATCAGGATTCTGCTGGCCATACCGACGGCAGTCCTGTGCGCGATCACCGGCCTCTCGCTCCGCGGCGCGTTCGACCTCGCGGACGTCGTCCCGGTCTGCGTCCTGGCGACGGTCATCCCCTCCGGCATCGTCGCTCTGGCAGCGTGGGCCGCCGGTCGACAAAGGCGCGGATTCGAGCTGTTCGCGCTCGGCGGAGCGTTGGTCGGCTGGCTCGTGATCCTCCCGGCAGGCTCGATCGTCCTCGCGAGCTGGCGCGGCGGCGACCATCAGTCCGTCGCCGACTTCCTCAGCGTCCTGCGATCAGCGGTCACCGACGGCGCCCGCCAACTCCTGTCGACCACGTCACCAGCGCGTCCGACCGCCGTCCTGCTGGCCACGGCCGGAACGTGCCTGTGGTGGAGCGCCGTCTGGGCCGCCATCTGCGCGATCCGCGGCGCCTCGCCGCTGACCGTCCTGCTCCCGCCGACGATCCTGCTCGCCCTCGGCACCGCCGCCTCCGCCGGGGCCGGCGATCCCCAGACGATCCTGACCGCCGCGGCCTTCCTCGTCACCGCCGTGGTCTTCGTCGGCGTCGACCAGGCGACCCGCGGCAACCCGGCCGACGCCGTCGTCATCCGCAACCGCAGCGCACGACCGTGGGCCTCCGCCGTGCGCACAGCTCCGTTCTTCGCGACGGTGACCGCGCTGACGCTGGTCGCCGCGTCGTTGGCACCGCACCTCCCGGGGCTGCCGCAACGCCGCCCCTGGGACCCGCGCACCCTGATCGCGCCGGCGCAGCAGATCTTCGACGAGACCGACCCCCTCACTCAGGCGGTCGCCTGGCTGAAGCAGGACACTGTCTCACCGCTGTTCACGGTCACCACCGGCGACAACAGCCAGCGTCTCCGCTGGCAGGTGCTCGACACCTACGACGGCCGGCACTGGTCCTCCTCGGCGGAGTATCGCCTTGCGGGCAAAAGCCTTCCGACGCCGCCCGCGTTCTGGGACCCGTCCGGGCCGAGCGCTTCGGTGACGGAGACCGTGCACATCCAGGACCTGTCGAGCGTGTTCCTTCCGGCGGCCGGTCGCGTGCGGACGGTGTCGGGGACCGACGTCCGGGTGGCCGGCGACCTCGGCATGATCGCCACCGGGAACGGCCGCGCGGCGCCGGCGTCGTTGTCGTACCGGGTCGACACGAGCGTGCCGGACTTCACCGACGCGGGCCGGCTGCGTGCCGCACAGCAGGGAACCGACTCGGCGCTCCAGCCCTTCGAGCAACTGCCGTCGCAGGTGCCCGACGACCTGACCGCCTTCGCAGCGACCGCCGCGGTCGGCGACACGCCCTACGACCAGATGAACGCGCTGGCCACGGCCGTTCGCGCGGCGTTCGGCTACGCCCCGGATTCGGCGGCCGGGCAGAGCCTCGGGCGACTCAGTGCCCTGGTTTCCTACGGCAAGGACCCGAGCAAGCACGTGGGGGCGAGCGCCGACGCCTTCGCCTCGCTGTTCGCGGTCGCGGCACGCCAGGTGGGGTTTCCGGCGCGGTTGGTGGTCGGGTTCGCGCCGGGGACGCAGAGCGGCGCGGGGACGTACTCGGTCACGAACCAGGACGTGAAGGTGTGGCCCGAGGTCTACTTCGCGGGGGTCGGCTGGGTCCCGTTCTATGACGCGGTTCCCGACGGCAAGGGGACGAGCGGCGACATCAATCCGGTGCAGGCGCAGGCCTCCACGGTACCGACGTCGGCGACGCCGTCGTCGGGGGCTTCGCAGTCCGCCGTTCCGTACACGGGCCCTTCGGTGCAGCTCAACAACCCTGTGCCGCACCACAAGACGCCGTTGGTGTTGCTGCTCTTGGGCTTGATCGCCGTGCTGGTGCTCGCGGCTGTCGCTGGGCTTCTGGTCGTCGCGCTCGTGTCGCGGCGGCGACGGCTGGCGCTCCGGCGGCGTGATCCGGACCCGCGTCGGCGGACGCAGTGGGCCTGGCTGGAAAGCCTGGACGCACTGGGGATCGACGCGCGGACGACGACCACGCCGTCGGAGCTGGCGTTGACCGCCGGTGGGCCGTTGGGGGCCGACGGGGCCGAGCCGATCCGGCAGCTCGCGGGGTTGGCGGAGGTCGCCGCGTACGCGCCGGCGCCTCCGGACGCCGAGCAGGCCGAGCGGGCTTGGACGTACGCGGATCAGATCAGGGTGCTGTCACGGCGGCGGACTCCGCGGCGGGTGCGGGTGGTGCGGTTGCTGCGGCCTCCGTCGCGGACGCGGCGGCACTGAGCCGTTTCACAGGCCCTACTTCACGCCCGGTTTCCAGCCGCGGCGCCGTCCGCCGCGCACTGCTGCCGCAGCTCCAGGCACGGCGAGCGCGAGCACTCCCGCACCGATCACGGCCAGCACCGCGCCGCGCTTCACGGGGTCGGCGTGCGCCGAGCGCGCGACCGGCAGCGTCATCGCGTTCGCGTTCGCGGTGGTAGGCGCGGCGGCGGTCGGCTTGTCGGGAAGCTCGGCGGTGACGGCTCTGTAGGGGTTGACCACGCCCCACCCGATGCGTGGGTCAGGCAGATAGCCGGTGTTCGGACGATCTGCGGTCGCCTCGATGCGCTGGATCAGCTGGTCGGGCGTGAGGCCGGGGTGGACGGCCAGGATCAGCGCCGCCGTCCCGGCCACGAATGCCGAGGCGTAGCTCGTGCCCTCGCCGCTGAGGATGTACGGCTGGTTGGGGGAAGTCGGCTGGACTCCGACCGACCAGATGGCCGAGGCCGGTGCGGCCACCCCCGCGTGGCCCCCGACCTCGGTTTGCGCGTAGACGGAGCCGTCGGCCTCGATCCCGCCGACGGACAGGACGCCGGGAATCGAGGCGGGGTAAAGCGGTCCCGCGTTCTGGTCGTTCCCTGCCGCCGCGACGATCAGGACGTGGTGATCGCTCGCGTAGGCGACGGCGCCGTCGAGGGCGGGGGTGTCCGGCGTCGTGGTGATCGACACGTTGACGACCTGCGCGCCGTGGTCGACGGCCCACCTGATCCCGGCGCCGATGCGAGCGGCGGCGGACGGGTCGTTCGTGCTCTCGTCGGTGACGGTGACCGGCAGGATCGTGGCGTCCGGGGCGACGCCTTCGAACGTCGCCAGGCCCGGGCGGCCGGCGATGACGCCGGCCATCATCGTGCCGTGGCCGTGGCAGTCGATGTCGCCGGGGCCGCCGCCGGGCAGCAGGTTGACGCCGGTCTGGACGGCGGCGGCGGGCAGGACCGGCCCGGCCGGGCTGACGCCGGTGTCGACGACGGCGACGACCACGCCCTGGCCTCGCGACTGGGCCCAGACACCGGTGTCGGTCAGGCCGAGCGCGGTCTGGGCCCAGGGCACGGTCGCGGGGACGTTCGGCACGCCCTGGCCGTCGGAGGGGTGGCAGGTGTCGTCGGCGTGCGCTGCGGAGGAGGCGACGCCGGCGGGCACGAGGAGGACGGCGGCCAACGCGGACGCCGCGATCAGCGACCTGATACGCACGCGGTGTGTCCCCCCTCCTCGGTCGTTCCAGGCCTGATTTCCTGCGGATTCCCCCCGGAGCAGTACGCCAGGTCTCCATTATCCTGCAAGGGTGAACGGGGATGAAGCCCAGAGCAATCCGCTGCCACCGGGATTCGACGACGTCGAGCCGCTCGCCCTCACCGGGTGCGGCCAGATCTACCGTGCGCGTGTCGCCACCGTCGACGGCCAAGTGGAGCAGGTGGCCGTCACCCTGGTGGACACGCCCATCCGCGGCCGCGACGCGAAGCGGCTGCGCAGCGACTGCCTCGGGGCGGTGGCGATCAACGCCGAGCCGGGCGTGCTGGCCGTCCGGGACCTGGGCTTCACCAAGGACCACCGGCCCTTCCTCGTGACCGACGTGGTCCTGCCCGGCACCCTCGCGACGCGCATCGAGCAGCAGGGCGCACTGCCGGTCGGCGAAGTGGTGGCCCTCGGCCTGACCCTCGCCCGCGCGCTCCAAGCCGCGCACCGCAACGGAATCCTGCACCTCGGCGTGGCGCCGGACGTCATCTTCCCCACGCCCGAAGGCCCCGCCCTCGGCCACTTCGGCCTGGCATGGGCCGTCCGACCGCCGTCGCAACCCGACGTCCCCGCCACCGCGATCATGCACGCCCCCCGCGAACTGTTCGGCTGGTCCGGCCCCACCGTCGGCTCGGACACGTACGGCCTGGCATCGGTCCTCCGCACGGCACTGACAGGCCGCGCACCCTTCGAGACAGAAGCCCGCACCGGCCGCGCCGCCCTCTACCACCGCCTGGTGCAGGGCGCCCCGCCGAAGCTGCACCACCCGGGCGTGCCCGAGCAACTGGCGACACTCCTCGACCGCATGATGGACCCGGACGCGGCGCGCCGCCCGGCGCTCGACGACGTGACGCGGACGCTGGAGGAGGTCGCGCGGATTCCCGGGCTGATGGCCGCTCGGCCGCCGATGCCGATCGCGCCGCCGCAGCAGGCACGAGGGCTCATGCCGCCGGCCGCGCTGGTGGCGCAGGGGCTCATGCCGGAGCCGCAATCAGCGCCGCCGCCACCGCAGCCAGTCATCGCGCAGCAGCAGCCGGGCACGCCGGCGGTCTCGCCGCAGCCTGTGCCCGAACCAGCGCTTGGAGCACCGCAGAGTCCAGCGCCACAGCCGCAATCAGCGCCAGTAGTCCCGCAACAGCAGTCGCTGAGCCCAACAGCCATCTCGCCGCAGCCGGTCAGCGCGCACCAGGCACAGCCCCCCGCGCAACAGCCCACCGCCCAAGCGCAGCCGGGGCTCGCTTCGCAGGCGTCACCCGCGCCTCAGCCCGCCTTCCAGCCGCAGCCCATCGCCGCTCCCCCCATCGCGCAGCAGCCGACCCTCCTCGTCCCCCCGCCGCCCGAGCACGGCGCGCCGCCCTTCGCCCAGCAGGCCCAGCCCAACGAGTTCCCCATCCCGCGCCCCACGCCCCCACCCACATCCGCCACCACGCCGAAGCCCCAGCCGATCGAGCCGCGCCGCCGCAACACCGGGCTCGTGCTGCTGGTCGCCGCAGGTGCGACCGCGCTGGCAGCAGGTGTCGCATGGGGCGTGGCGACCGCGCCCAAGAAGGCCGCACAGTCGGCGAGTGCCGGCCCCGTCGTCACCGTCTCACCCTTCAGCGGCGCGAAGCTGTCCGAGTACCAGGTCACCGACGCCAAGGCCGCCGCGTCTGGCGCCGACGTGACGGTCACGTGGTCCGCCCCGCGTGTGACCGCTGGCGTGCAGAGCTACATCGTCGTGGTGAACCTGCACAACCAGTCCGTGCAGAGCACGACCGTCGCCGGCCAGACCCTCACCGCCGGCTTCAAGAACCTCACGCCCTCGACCACCTACTGCGTCAGTGTCGTGACCTACGCCGTCGCGCCAGGGGACTCCGGTCCGCACACCGCGCCGCCGACGCAGTGTGCGCTCGTGACCACGCCCGGGCCCTCGAACCCCGACTCGTCCGGCGGGTCGGGGTCCAGCCACGCGGTGACGTAGCCGCACCACCGGAAGCGCAAGCCCGCCGCCGCCGCGCGCAGCCGCCCTCACCCCGCCGGCGGCCGCCAAGGCGTCTGCACCAGCAAGTTCCCCCGATTCCGCCGCACCAGAATCCCCCGCCCCGGCGGCTGCGCCACCGCGCTCACCGTCCCGATCAGCGGCCCGTCCTCGCGCCCGCCCGACAGCAGCAGCCCCGGCGTCGCCAGCTCCCGCAGGGCCCTGATCACCGGGTCCGTCATCGTCCGCGCGGCGCCCGACGACGTGCGGGCCACGATCAGGTGCAGCCCGATGTCCCGGCTGTGCGGCAGCAGCTCCACCAGCGGCAGCATCGGGTTCGCCGCCGAGGTGGCCACCAGGTCGTAGTCGTCCACCACGATGTACAGGTCCGCCCCGCTCCACCAGCTCCGCTCCCGCAGCTGCGCCGGCGACACCTCCGGGCCCGGCAGCCGGCCGCGCAGTACCTGCGCCAGGTCCCGGAGCGTCGTCTCGGCGACCGTCGGGGATCCCGCGTAGGCGATCAGGTGCGGCTCGCCGATCGCCTCCAGCAGGGCGCGCCGGTAGTCGACCATCACGATCCGCGCCTGCTCCGCCTCGTACCCGCGCACCAGCGAGTCCGCGAGGTGCCGCAGCACCGACGACTTCCCCGACGTGCTCTCGCCGAACACGATGAAGTGCGGGTCGACCGCGAAGTCCACCAGCACCGGCGCGAGGTCGTCCTCCCCCAGCCCGAGCGCCACCCCCGGCGTCTCGGAGTCGCGCGGACGCCCCGCGAACAGCCCCTCCGGCGTCAGCTCCCGAGGCAGCAACCGCACCTCGGGCGCCGCCGCCCCCGGCCACGCCGCCTTCGACGCCTGCACCAGGGCCCGCAGCCCCTCGCCGATCCCCTCGTCGTCGGTCCGGCCGTCGATCCGGGGCATCGCCGCCAAGAAGTGCAGCCGGTCCGAGGTGACGCCGCGCCCCGGCATCGCCGCCGGCACGTCCGCCGCGACCTGCCGCGACATCTCCGACTCGAAAGGCTCCCCGAGCCGCAGCTCCAGCCGCGTCGCCAGGCTCTCCTTCAGCGCCTGCCGGATGTCGGCCCACCGGTTCGTGGCGACCACCACGTGCACCCCGTACGCCAACCCCCGCGCGGCCAGCCGCGTGATCGTCTGC
This sequence comes from Catenulispora sp. EB89, assembly GCF_041261445.1. Classification (NCBI taxonomy): domain Bacteria; kingdom Bacillati; phylum Actinomycetota; class Actinomycetes; order Catenulisporales; family Catenulisporaceae; genus Catenulispora; species Catenulispora sp. EB89. The sequence continues at coordinate 234,601 of NZ_JBGCCU010000005.1, read as the reverse complement.
TCCAGCGCCTCGTACTCCTGCCGCAGCTGGTTCCAGCCGTCCACGACCAGGAACACGTCCCCGTACCCGTCCGCGACCGCCGACCCCTCCCGCACGGCGCGCCGATAAGCCGCCATCGAGTCGATCCCGTGCAGCGAGAACGCCGCCTCCCGCCCCTCCACCAGCGCCGAGACCTCGGCGACGGTCCGCCGCACCGCCTCCGGCCGCAACCGCGACGCCACGCTGCCGACATGCGGCAGTCCCTCCAGCGCCCCCAGAGAACCGCCGAAGTCCAGGCAGTAGAACTGCACCTCGGCCGGCGCGTGCGTCAAAGCCAGCGAGCTGATCAGCGTCCGCAGCAGCGTGCTCTTCCCGCTCAGCGGCGCACCGACGATCGCCACGTGCCCGCCGGCCCCGGACAGATCCACGACCAACGGATCCCGCCGCTGCTCGAACGGCCGGTCCTCGACCCCCACCGGCGCGCACAACGTCCCCCGCCACGGTGAATCCAGCGCGAGCAGACCGTGCTCGGGGTCCTCGACGACCGGACCGACCAGCTCGCCCAACGTCACCGGGACGTCCAACGGCGGCAGCCACACTCGGTGCGCCGGCCGCCCGTGCCCCTGGATCCGGTCGAGCAAGACGTCGAACATCCGCGGCGCCCGCGCGTCGGAACCGGAACCCGTCCCGGAACCAGACCCAGAGCCGGAACTGACCGGATCCGCCGGAGCAGCCCCCGCAACCGGCACCACCGGATCGATCCAAGAAGTCCCGAACGGCACAATCCGCGACTCCCGCACCGCCTCCCGCATCACCGACCCACTCCGCCGCTGATGCGCACCGGACACATAGGCCGCCTTGAACCGCGTCAACGTGGAGACGTCAGACTTCACAAACCCATGCCCCGGCTCCCCCGGCAACTCATAAGCGTCCGCCACCCCGATCACCATCCGGCTCTCCATAGCCGAGAACGTCCGCAGACAGATGCGATACGAAAGGTGCGTCTCCAGCCCACGGAGCTTGCCCTCCTCAAGCCGCTGCGACGCCAACAACAGATGCACGCCGAGGCTTCGCCCCAGCCGCCCGATCATCACGAACAACTCCGCGAACTCCGGCCGCGTCGACAACAACTCGCTGAACTCGTCGACGACCACCAGCAACGTCGGCAACGGCTCCAACAGCGCCCCCTGCGCCCGAGCCCGCTCGTAGTCGTAGACAGAGGTGAAGTTCCCCGCCGACCGCAACAACTCCTGCCGCCGCACCAGCTCCCCCCGCAGCGCATCCTCCATACGCGCGACGAGCGGCAGCTCCTCGGACAGGTTCGTGATCAGCGCCGACGTATGCGCCAACCGCTCCAGCCCCAGGAACGTGGCACCACCCTTGAAGTCGACGAGCACGAAGTTCAGCGTCTCCGACGAGTGCATCACCGCCAGCCCGAGGACCAGCGTCCGCAGCAACTCGCTCTTTCCCGACCCGGTCGCCCCGATGATCAGCCCGTGCGGCCCGACACCGCCCTGCGCCGACTCCTTGATGTCCAGCTCGACCGGCGCCCCGTCGGCACCGACACCGATCGGCAGCCGCAGCCGATCCCGCGCGGTACGGTGCCGCCAGAACTCCTCGGGATCGTAGGAATCCAGGTCGTACAAGCCGAGCAGCGTAGGCAGGTCACACGTCGCGTCCAACGGCTGCGGAAGCGCCGCGCCGCTCCCGATCCGAACTCGCGCCAACACCCGCGCCAAAGCCTCGGCCTGGTCCACCGACAGCCGATCCGGACGCCCGATCGGCTGCACGTCATCAGTACCGTCGGCAGTGCGCCGCAGCAGCCCGACGCCATCGGCGTCCGCCTGCAACCGCAACAGATTCCGGTCCGCGTCCCGCGCCGTCGCACCGGTCAGATCCAGCAGCACCACGCCCGCGGCATCCCCGATCGCCAACTGCGTCTCCGGCGGCACCCGGCCGCCGTCGAGCACGACCACCCACTGCGCCGCCTCCGGATGCCCGGAGCCCCCGGGCCGGAACCGCGGCCGGTCGGCCAGGTCGCCGCCGAGCATCTCCTCCAGGTCGCCGAGGTCCTCGGCGACCATGCGCACCGGCCCCGCGCCGTCGACCAGCGTCGGATGCTGCGCGTGCGGCAGCCACTTCACCCACGACCACTCCGCGGCCCGCGTCCGCGACGTGCACACCGCGATCCGCAGATCGGCCGGCGCGTGGAACGTCGTCAGCTGGCTGAGCAGCGCGCGGGCCAGATCGCGGGCGACCACCTCGTCGCCGCGCAGCGCAATGCGCGCGTAGGAGCGCAGCGCGACGCCGACCGGCAGCTCCGGGACCTCGGCGTGCGCGCGGATCAGCGAGCGCAGTGCGACCGCGCCGATCGGGTCCAGGTCCTCCAGCGGCTTGGTGTCCGGGGCGACCAGGCGCATCGCCAGCCGCTGCGGGCCGACGGCGATGCGCACGTTGCCGAAGTCGGGGTCGGTGGCCCGGCGCTCCCACAGCCGGGACGTCATCGCCAGCGACCACAACGCGTCCGGGTCCGGGCTGTCCCAGTACGCGGCCTCCCGCTGCCGCGAGGCCGTCGCGCGGATCCGTGCCCGGGCCTGGGAAAGGTAGCGGAGGTAGTCGCGCCGCTCGCCTTCCAGCCGCCGCTTCTTCTCCCCCGATCCGCGGCCCAGCTGCCCGACCATCATGCCCATCGTGGACATGCCGTACAGACCGCCGGCCAGGTACGTCGCCATGGAGCCGCCGGGACCGGCGAACATGAAGACCATCGCGGCGCCGCCGGCGGCCATCGGCAGGTACACCAGCAGCTGTCCGAAGTTCCCCGCGACCGTCTCGGGGAGTTCCGGCGGCGACTCCAGCAGCAGATCGCCACGGGGGCGCTCGGGGCCGGTACGCCGGGCGGGACGGTGGAACGGTCGGGTCGTCAAGGTGTTGCCCCCATGGTCGGCGGCTCTCCGGGCGTCGCCGCCCCTCCTGCCAAGTCAGGAGTCCGCTACTGTACCGAGGCGACGGGAGGTCACAGGCCTTTGGGCGCTGCGGCCGTCGCCGGACCCAGACTATTCGCAGGGGGCGAGCTAGGCCATGGAGACCAGCCCGGCACTGTCCTTCTCAGAGACCTGCCGCATCACGGTGGTCGCGCCGCGCATGAGGCTGGACATCGCGGTGCCGGCGGACGTCCCGCTCGCGGCGCTGGTCCCGACACTGCTCCTGCACACCGGCGAGCAGGCCGTCGAGGCCGGGGCGGCGCACGGCGGGTGGGCGCTGCAGCGGCTCGGCGAGCCGCCGCTGGACACCAACGGGACCTGCGCCGGGCTCGGCATCCTCGACGGCGACATCGTGTACTTCCGGCCGCGGGCCGCCGCCGCGCCGGAGGCCGTCTTCGACGATCCGGTGGACGGCGTCGGCAGCATCCTGCGCGACCGCACGCGGCGCTGGACGCCGGAGGCGACGCGGCGCTGCGCGCTGGCGTGCGCGGCGCTGCTGCCGCAGGTCGTTCTGTATCCCTTGCTGCACGCCGGGCCGAGCTGGTCCGGGCCGGCGCTCACTGCGGGGATCATCGCGCTGGCCTTGCTTCTGACCGCCGGGGCGCTCTCGCGCGCGGTCGGCGACAGCGTCGCGGGGGCCTTTTTCGGTGTCGCGGCCGTGCCGTTCGCGGCTGTTGCCGGGGTGCTGGCGCCGCTTGGCGATCACGCGCTGAGCGGCGTTGGTGCGGCGCATGTGGCGACCGGGGGTGCAGCGGCTTTCGCGGCTTCGGTGCTTGGGGCTTGGTTTGTTGGTGTTGGTGCTGGTAGTGGCGGCGGCGTTGGTGCTGGCGGCGCTGCTGGTGTTGGCGGTGGCGGCTTTGCCGGTGGCAGCGGCGCCGGTGCTGGCGGTAGTGCTGGGGTTGCCGGCGGCGTTTGGGGTGGTACTGGCGGTGGCGGTGGTGTTGGAGCAGGCGCGGGTCCGCGGCTCGACAAGCCGCCGGCCGGCGCGGCGCTGCTCGCTCCGGCAATGGCTGCCGCAGCAATAGCCCTTGCCGCATTGGCGTCCCTGCGCTGGAACGCCGAAGGTTGCGCAGCCCTCGCAGCTGCGCTGATGCTGGCCATCAGCGTCCTCATACCGCGCATCGCCTATCGCTCCGCAGGACTGCCTGGAGCGGTGGTCCCGTTGAACGCCGCAGACCTGCGCGCACAAAGCACCCCACTGTCCACAGCGGCTCTGGCCGGACGCAGCGTCACCGCCGACCGGCTCGTCACCGCGCTGGTCGCCGGCTCGGCGCTGGCCGTGGCCGCGTGCACGGCCTTCGCGCTGCGCTGGCCCGGCTGGACTCCGCCGGTGCTCGCCGCGGTGATCGCCGCCCTGCTGGCGCTGCGTGCGCGGCTGTTCGGCGGTGTCGCGCAGCGGTGGTGGCTCATCGGAGCCGCGCTGGCCGTCGCGGTACCGACCGCCGCCACTGTCGCAGAGCGCTGGCGCAGCGGCGATGTCGGGCTCGGCGTGGTCGCGGGCGTGGTTCTGCTCGCGACCACGATCGTCGGCCGGATCGCGGTTCAGCCGGAGCGCCGGTTCGCCCCGACGCTCGCGCGCTGGGCCGACCTGCTGGAGCTGGCCGGCGTGATGGCGACCGTGCCGCTGGCGCTGCTGATGCTGGGCACGTTCGGCTACTTCCGCTCGCTCGGCGGCTGACATGGCGGTCCAGAGCAGACGAGACCAGGTCCTGGCGTACCGCTTCCTGCTGCGACGGCGGCACGCCACGCTGCTCAGCGGCGACCCGGACTCCCCGGAGGCGCCGCTCCGCAAGCTGAGCACGGCGACCTTCGCGAGCATCATGCTCGCGACACTGATGGCCGCCGGCGCCGGAGTCCTCGGCGCACTCAGCCCAGGGCACAGCGCGTCGTGGCGAGATCCGAACGTGGTCATCGTCGTCAAGGAGACCGGCAGCCGCTTCATCTACGACCCGACGCCGGCCCCGCCCGGATCGCCGCCCGCGCTGCACCAGATCCTGAACTACACCTCGGCCCGGCTGCTGCTGGGTTCGTCGGGGTGGAAGACCGTGTCGGTGTCGGAAAAGTCGCTGGCCAGCGTTCCGCGTGCGGCCGACATCGGGATCGTCGGCGCGCCCGACGACTTGCCGAGCGCCGGCAACGTGCACGGCGGGCCGTGGACCGTGTGCTCACTACCCGGAACCAACGCCCAGAACCAACCCGTGACGCTGACGCGGCTGACCATCGGTGCGGCCACAGATGCCGCACTCGGCGCACCGCTCGGCGACCAGGGCCTGGTGGTGCAGGCAGGCGGCGGCTACTGGCTGGTGTGGCACGGGCACCGGTTCCAGATCGGCGACCCGGCCGCGGCGGCCAACGGCGACACCCCGGCCCGGGTCCTGACGTTCCTCGGCTGGTCGCCGGGCCAGGCGCTGCCAGTGAGCCAGGCGTGGCTGGACAGTCTCAGTGCCCTGGCTCCGCTGCGTGCGCCGCAACTGGACAACGGCACGCCTCCCGCGAACGTGACGGTCACCGGGCAGAAGGTGTCGGTCGGGCAGCTGGTGCGGGTGCCGGCGCAGAACGGCGTGGCCGAGCGGCTGTTCGTGGTCACCGTCAAGGGCTTCGTGCAGATCGACAACCTGCAGTACCAACTGCTCGCGACAGCCTCCGACCTGCAGCCGATGACCGGCACGCCACTGGACGTCGGCAACGGCCAGTCCGGCGACGCCGCCACGGTGTCCTCCGGCGACGGGCAGTGGCCCCAGACGCCGCCGACGCTGGTGAACGCCGCAGCGGCCGGCCCGTCCACAGCCTGTGCGAGCACGACCGGCACTGACGGCACGATGTCCGTCTCGGTCGCCCCGGCCACAACCACCCAACCGACCTGCTACCGCCTGCCCCCGCAAACACCATCCGCCACCTACCTGGCCGACTGCGTCGACGCGACACCCGGCACCGCCGCCGTGGTGCGCAGCCGCACGAACGCGGGCGTCGCGGCGGCGACCTACCTGGTCAGCGGCAACGGGGAGTACACGGCGAAGGACTCCCTCGGCCCAGATCCGGCAACCACGCTCAAGGCCCTCGGCTACGCCGCGGTGGTGCCGGTCACGGTCCCGCAGACGATGCTGGATCTCCTGCCCGACGGCCCGGCACTGACCGCGGACGCCGCACGGGAGGCGGTCGTGCCGCCGGGGCCCGGCGTGGCGGCCACCAGTTCTTCGGCTGGCGCTTCGGGGTCGTAGGGGGATGCGGAACGCAATCATCGCCCCGAAACCGGTTACGCCCTCGTCGCCCCACGAATATCAACCTCCTGCAGGGCGACTCAGACGCCTGTGGCCTCGTATGGTGTTGAGGGAAATGGAACGGCGAGCGCCGGTCTGGTTCGTAATCGAGGAGGCGACATGAGCGACGGTGCGAGCGGCCTGGTCGGAGCGGATCTCCATGGGATGCAGTCCGGGCAGACCGCCATCCAGGACGCGATCGACAATCTGCAGAACCTGGCGAGCCGCCTGGACGCGGCCCGGGACGCCACCCACGGGGGTTGGCAGTCGCAGGGGGCGGATCTGATGCGCGAGGTCATGCTGGAGTTCCACAACGAGTACCAGTCCATGGTCCGCGATCTGGAGAACATCCTGCACAACATGGGTGCCAACCAGCGGAACTACGCGGTCAGCATCGAGAATGAGACCGCGGGTGTGAAGCGCCTGTCGAGTCTTCTCGGCGGCCAGAGCTGACTAAAACCGCGGGGCCGAGGCAGGTTCTCCGGCTCCCGGTAGGCAGGCTTCTTCCATTCCATCCGAAAGGCGGGGAACACCGTGGGCAACCCGGACTTCATGAACATCCAGTACGCGACGATCTCGGACTTCGTCACCGAGCTGACCGCCATCAACACCGCGGGCCGGCAGCTGATCGAGGACCTGACGACCACCCTGCAGAGCAACACAGAGCTCTGGAACGGCATCGCGAAGCTGGGCTACGACGACGTGCACCGCAAGTGGAACGGCCAGTTCGAGCGGATGAGCACGATCCTCAGCGAAGTGCAGAGCCACGGCAACCAGACGCAGGAGCTCTACCAGGAGATCGAGGCCCAGAACATCTCCCTGTGGGGCGGTCAGTAGGCCGGCGGGTCCCACACGTCGACAAACGGAGCCGGAAGTGAGGTGGAAAGGTGACCGGCGGCAGCCCCGACGGTGACATCACCGCGGAATTCACCGCACTGCAGAGGCTGGCCGGCGGGGGGCCGGGGGCGGGGGCCGGTAGCGGCCTGCCCGCGGTCATCACGTCGCTGAGCTCGCTGCAGAAGGACTGCAGCACACCGTTGCAGTTCGCCAGCGGTGTGGCGTTCCCCGACGCCGGTACGTTCGGGGACTACTACACGTCGGTGCTCGACCAGCTGGTCGGCCCGCAGCCGAACGCGGGCATGCAGCTGCTGGTCACGCACGTGACCGCGCTGTCCGACGTCGCGCAGTGGACGACGGCCAACTACCAGAGCGCGGCGGATCTGGAGAAGGCCGGCGCGAGCGTCGTCAACGACCGGCTCAACCAGGCGCTGGCCGACCCGACCGGGACGACGACCGGCACGACCGGAACCACCGGAACGACTGGGACAACCGGAACGACCGGCACCACGACGACCCAAACGGGAGGCACCCAGTGAGCCGCCCCGACCCGGGTCCCAGCTACAGCACGAGCCGCTCGACCACCACCGCCCCGTCGGCGGCCAACGCCGCACTGGCCAACCAGCAGATCGAGGCGATCTTCCGCCCCAACGGCAAGTCCACCCCGATCGACGACTACATCGGCCAGCTCACCACCGTGGCGCAGAACTGGAAGATCAACGCCGGCGTCCTGCAGCAGACGGTCAGCGATCCGGCGACGCCGACCTCGATGGCCGGCCTGATCAGCGCCAACACCGGCGACCTGAAGTGGACCGGTGCCGCGGCCAGCGACTACGGCACCAAGGCCACGGCGACCGCCGCCTACGGGGACCAGATCGCGCAGACCATGCCGAAGATCCAGGGCGTGCTCTCGGGGCTGGCCGGCAACCTGGGCAAGAGCAAGGCCGCCTTCCAGCCGATCTTCGACGCCTGGGGCACGCCGAGCTCGGGCAGCAAGGCGGTGGTGCCGAACGCCATGGCGACGATCGTCTCGACCTGGCTGCCGGCCAACTGCGTCTGGGTGCAGACCCAGCAGAGCGAGCAGTACACCAGCTACTCGGACCAGTCCGGGCCGATGAGCGTCAGTGCCATGATCTACGTCCCGGCGCAGAACATGCACGCTGACCCGTCGAACCCGTACATAGCCAGCACCTTCGACCTGTACGCGCCAGACCAGAACGGCTCCGGCGACTACGGCTACTCGGGCCTGGTCTGGTGCTCCTACAACCCGAACGACACCTACCCGCAGGTCCAGAAGATCACGGTCTTCGACTCGGCCGACGGCAACAACATGGTGACCGAGAAGGACCCGAGCGTCTTCACGGCCGGGTACTTCCAGCACCACTTCTGGCAGCAGTACGGCACGCATCTGCAGGACCTGATGACCATCACCGGGCAGCACTTCACCGACGCCCGGTCCCAGTTCCCGCCGCTCCCGCAGCCCGCCAAGGCCCTGAAGCCGCCGACGGGTGACGGGACCGGCCCGGGCGGGAAGGGCGGCCTCGGAACCGGTGGCCTGGGCGCCGGCGGCCTGGGGACCGGAGGCCTCGGTACCGGCGGCAAGATCGGCAGCCCGGGCGCCACCGGCCTCAAGCAGCCCCCGGTGCCGAAGACGCCGACCGGCCTGACGACCCCCACGCCTCCGCCCTACCACCTGCCGACGCCGAACCCGCCGGCTACCGGCCTGCCGGGCCCGGGCAACGGCGGCGTCCCCGGAGGCAACGGCGGCCTGCCCGGCGGCAACGGCGGTCTGCCGAATCCGCCCGGCGGCACGAACGGCGGCTTCCCGACACCGACCGGGCTCCCGAATCCGGTCACCACGCCGGGCGGCTACACCTCCACGCAGACCGCCGGCTTCAATCCGAACCAGCTCCCGACGGTGACCTCGGGCCTGCCCGGCGGCGGAACCGGCGGCCTCGGAGGTCTCGGCGCCGGCAGTCTCGGCCCCGGCGGCGCGGCCACCGGCCTGGCCGGGACCGGCGGCGGACTCGGAGGCCTCGGTGGTGTCGGCGGCCTCGGAGCGCTGGGCGCCGGCGGCTACGGCGGCGGCGCACCGACCGCGGGCGCCAACGGCGGACTCGGCCTGGGCACCACGGCCTCCGGCGCACCGCTGGCCGCCGGAGAAACCGCGGCCGCGCAGGGCGCACTCGGCGAACAGGCGGCGATGGCCGAGGCCGGCTCGGCCGGCCGCATGCCGATGATGCCGCCGATGGCCCCGATGGGGATGAACGGCGGAAACGGGGATCGCAACCGCAAGTCCTGGCTTCCCGAGGAGGAGGACCTGTGGGGTCTGGCCGAGGGTTCGGCCGCCCCGCCGGTCATCGGAAGCGAGCCCTAAACGGCACCGAGCCTGGGACACCCTGGGCCCGGAAACAGAAACGCCGACGGCGCACCCGCTGCCTGGCGACGTCCACCAAGACGTCGCAAGGCAGCGGCGCCGGGCTCGGCTCGACCACTTGGCGGAAGGCAGGCACCGTGAGCGAGTTACCGACGTTCGCTACCGCGCAATCAGTCGCGCAACTCAAGGCCCTGTATTCCCAGCTGCTCGACGAGGCCGACGACGTCAAGGCCCGGGTCACGGACTTCAAGCAGCGCAGCGCCGCCATCGAGGGCCGGGCCCGCACCCCCGAGGACGACATCCGGGTGACCGTCGGCCCGCACGGCGACCTGCGCACCCTGGAGATCGACCCGCGCGCGTACCGCAAACTCGGCCCGACCGAGCTCGCCCAGGAGATCGTCGAGCTCTGCGAACGAGCGCACCGCGACGCCGGGGAGAAGGTCGGCGACCTGATGAAGTCCGTACTCGGCCGCGACTTCGACGTCGAGGCGTACCTGCGCGGCGACGCGCAGCCGCCGCGGCCCTCGCGGCTGCCGTCCTCGGCCCCGAACCAGGGCCTGGACCTCGGCGAATGGCTCGACCGGCTCAAGGAGGGGAACCTGTGACCGGCGGAGGATTCACCGTCGTCCCCAGCGAGGTCCAGACCAACGGCGCCGAGTTCGCAGCGGTCGCCGACCAGGTGCGCGCCGTGCAGACCACGCTGCTGGCCAAGCTCAACGCCGAGGGCGCCTGCTGGGGCAATGACGAGGCCGGCGCCCAGATCGCCAAGACCTACGTCGAACCGGCGATGAAGGCGCTGGAGCAGATGGACGCGGTGGACGGCGGGGTGTCCGCGATGGCCGACGCCACCGCCAGCTGGGCCAAGAGCTACCAAAGTGTAGAGAAGGCTTAGGGAGGGGCCAGGCCATGTCCGTCCCGCAGTTCGTCCCACCCTGGGGCTGGGCCCAGGAGATGCTGGGGCTGTCCTGGCCGCAGGGCGACGAGGACGCCCTGCGCCGCTGCGGTGAGGCCTGGCAGGAGGCGTGCGGCTCGCTGCTGAACGCCGCCGGCTACGGCAACGACGTGGTCTCGAAGGTCAACTCCGCGATCACCTCCGTGTCCTGCGACGAGTTCAACAACTACTGGTCGAAGTACGTCCAGGGCAACGGCATCCTGGAGCAGCTGGCCGGCCAGTGCGCCGCGATGGCCAACTACGCCGACGCCGCCGCCCTGCAGATCGAGGCGACGAAGATCTCCGAGAACGTCGTCGCGGTCATCCTCTACATCCAGATCCTCGAAGCGCTGGCGGAGATCGCCGCGACCTTCGGCCTGGACACCCCGCTGGTCGCGATCCAGGTCGCCGCCGAGCGCTGGGCGGCGCAGAGCGCGCTGCGCATGCTCATCAAGGGCCTGATAGAAGCGCTGGCCTTCACCTTGCTGCCGGACCTGATCTCCGAGACGGTCCAGATGGTGGAGGGCCACCGGAGCTGGGGCGACTACGACGGCTCGCTGCTGCTGCACGACTTCGAGCACGGCATCCTGCTCGGCGGCCTGTTCGCGCTGCCGGGCCTCGGCGGCCAGTTCGCCAAGCGGTTCGACCTGGCCATGCCGGCCTTCGCCAAGCCTCTGCTCGACAACTCCTTCACCAACAACCCGTTCGTCCGCAAGGGCGCCGGCATGGTCTACGGCGGCGCGTCGATGGTCGGCGGCAACGCGGCGACCTACTACGCGGACCAGGGGATCCAGGACCTCGGCGCCAAGAACTGGGCCGCCGGCGAGCAGGGCCCGTTCGCGAACTGGCAGAAGTCCTTCCTGCAGGGCATGTTCCAGAGCGGGATCCATGGCGCCAAGGACCTCGCGAAGGACCAGATCACCGCCCCGCGCATGACGATCGACACCACCGGCGGCGACAACCTGCTGGTGCACCGCTACGGCGGCGCGATCGATCCGAACGGCGCGAACGGCCTGACCGTCTACCGGACCGGACCGGACCCCTCCCAGCCGCCGACCCGCCTCGGACGCGGCAGCTTCGACGGCGACACCGGGACCCTGACCGTCAGCGACAAGAGCGGCGCCACGACGGACTACCAGGCGGTGCGCGCGCAGACGCTCGACCGCGGCGGCAGCCCGACCGGCAGCGTCACCTACGCGCCCTCGGAGGGCGGCGGCGCGTACGAGCCGACCGGCGTCGTGTCGCACGGCGGCGGCAAGGGCCCGCTGCACGCGGGGACATCAGAGCTCTACGACTCCAACGGTCAGTATCAGGGGACGGCGGTCCGCAACGCCCCGACGCCCGGCTCTGCTCCGGACTCTGCTCCGGACTCCGCGCCGGTCTACGACCCGACGATGCGCCCCGTCGATCCCGGCGCCTCGCACGTCTTCCAGCAGGGCAAGGACCCGGTGGTCGTGGTCTCCGGGGACGGGCAGACCGTGCCGCAGGGCTTCAACCGTCCACTGGGCACCAACGAGGCCGCGGTCTACAACTACGACACCGGGCAGTTGCGGGAGGTCTACACCTACCCCGGCGACAACCCGATCCCGCCGGGCCACCAGGCCGCGTTCAACGCGGACGGCTCGTTCCAGGGCGTCCAGCCGCTCAACGACTTCCTGCGCCCGCAAGGCGCGCCCGGCGACATGGCCGCCGCGCACACCCGCGCCGCGAGCGGGATCGGCCAGGAGGACCCGGCCGTTTCCAGTGATCCCACAGCGGTGCCCGGCGACATCACGCAGGACGGGACCTTCCACGGCCAGAACGACCTGGAGCGTTACCAGCAGCAGTACGCCGCCGAACACCAGCAGGCGGCACAGGCGCTCAGCGATCAAGCCCAACGATTCGAATCCCAACTCAGTGGGACCGCGGCACAACAGCGCGAACTGGTCGGCGTCGGCGCCGTGCATGCCGCAACGTTCACGGCGCTCGGCAGCAGTCACACCGGAAACGGTGGCGGGCGCTCGGATTCCGGTGGCGGCGGTCGCGGCGACGGAAGTCCCGGCGACCCCTTCGGCCTCCCCGACCGTCCCGCGCACATCGCCTCGGTCACCGGCGAAGGCGATCACCAACTGGTGACCGTCACCGACGGCGAGCACAGCACTCAAGTCCGGCTGGACACCACAGAATCCGGCCTCGTCGTGAGCACTCTCGACACCAACGGCGACATCCTGCGCCGGATGGCTGCCTCCGCGGACCCCCGCGCCGGCGCCTTCACGATCTTCGCCCACTCCGACGCGGACGGCATCGTCGTCGGCGGCATGCACCTGCCGTTCTCCGAGCTCGCCGACCACCTCGCGAACGTCCCGAAGGACGTCCCGATCCGGCTCTACGGCTGCGAGGCCGCGGATGGCGCGGCCGAGCTGGCCCGGGTATCGGGGCACGACGTCATCGCCGCCGACGCACCGGTCTGGATCGACCACCGCGGCACCGTCGTCGCCACCGCCCACCAGGTCGACAGCCCGCACGGCCAGCGCCCGGACCTGGTCGACGACGGCACCGGCACCGGACACCTGGCCGGCGACGGCACCTGGAAGCTCGCGCACCCGACCTCCGACGGCCGCGTCGAGACCCGCGACCTGCCGCCCGGCGACCCGCTCCGGCCGCCCTCGGCGCACTTCGACCCGACCGGCGACGTCCTCCAGCTGGCCGGGGACAAACAGCCGGCGCCCTGGGGCTTCAAACAGCTCCGGCGCATCGACCGCGAAGGCTCGCTCCAGGAATCCACCGGCTTCGAACAGAAGCTGGGCGCCTTCGACTTCAAGGACCCCGCGGTCCTGGACCAGGCTCGCAGTGCTCTGCGAGACCTGCGCACGGCGCTGCGCACGCTCAACGACAAGCTGCCGGACGAGTCCCAAGCCGCCTTCGAGCACCGGATCGACAGCGTCTTCCTCAGCGACAAGGCAGGCAACGCGGGCAACGTCGGCACGCACGTCTCCGTCGACACGATCCTGGAGCAGGGCGATGTCCGGGAGACCATGACAGCCCTCTACAACGCCTTCTACATGAACTACGACCGCCCGGAGGTCTTCAAGAACGCCGTCATCCGGGTCGCCGACGCCGGGGACTGGAACCGGCTCCAGGACGCGGGCGTGAACATCGAGAGCCTGCGAGCCCGCTACCGCCAGCTCAACAGCCCGCTGCGGCGCGCGCTCGGAGCCTTCGAAGCCGGACCGCTGGGAGAGAAGATCCTCGGAGCCGGCGGCCACCGCTTCGACCGCGACCCGGTGGCCACCGGCAACGTGATCCGCGGCTCCGACCACTGGATCAAGAACCAGGCGGCCACGATCCGGAGCCAGAAGGGCCGCAACGACCGCCCGGACACCGAGCAGGAGACGTTGGCACGCACCGCGCAGGACTACGCGGATCTCGGGGCGCCGCTCGGCCGGCTGTCCCGGGATTTCGTGCAGCAGCACATGGATCTGCCGGTCGACGACCCGAACGCCAAGCTGCCCTGGCGCGAGGGCGTCACGGTCCACGACACCAAGAGCGCCTGGACCGACGCGACCGAGGAAGCCGGCCTGCCCACGGCCGACGGCATCTCCCTGACCACCACCAAGATGCTCACCTCGGCCGAGCTGCTGGGCCTGGATCCGGCACAGCGCGACCAGTTCCTCAAGGGCCTGATGGCCTGGATGCTGCCCGGCCGGGACCACTCGCTCTACGAGATGGCGCTCGGCGCGCAGATCGCCCGGAGCGGACCGCTGGCCGGCGGTCGGATCGCCGATCGCGTGGACCCGGTGGAGTTCTACCGGCGGGTCCTGGACTGGCACGGCGAGTCCGGGCCGGCCCCGGACGTCCCGCTGCCGCACCAGACGCACTACCAGCACCTGGCCACGGACCCGCAGGGCTTCACCGAAGCCCGGCACAACCGCGCCGACGAGCCGGAGCTGAACGAACTGGTCCACGAGATCTGGCAGCAGCTGTCCGACGGCCACATCACCGACGGCGAGCCGCCGGCCGGCCAGATCCCGGAGCACACGCCGCCGTCCGCGCACATCCCGGAGTACACGCTGCACGCCTGGGCCGAGCGCAACGGCATCGACCCGAACGACCCCGAGGCCGTGCGCGCGGCCGTCGCCGGGCTGTCCGAGGCCCATCTGACCGCGCTGGCCGTCTACACCACGCACAGCCACACGGCCATCAACCACGCGCTGACCGTGGACTCGTTCACCGGATCGCTGCCGGAGTCGATTGCGGACCGGCTCATGCGCACCGAGTTCGGACACACCGCGCGAGTCTCCGTCGAACGCTACCTGTCGGCCCTCGCCAAGGGGGAGAACCCGGGCCGGCTGCCGATCTCCCTGCGGCCGATCGTGCACACCGGCCCCGAGCCGCTGAACAAGAACTCCCCGCTGACTCCCGAAGCCCGGCAATGGATCGACGGCGCGTCCGACGAACGCGCCTACGCCTGGGCCGGCATCAAGGAGCAGGTGAACGAACGGCTGCCCGCGCTGTTCGACGAGATCCGCGTCCACACCGACATGTTCATGGAGGCGCTGCACCAGCTCCCGGCGATGGGCAGCCCGGAGCACCCGATGCTGGTGTTCCGCGGCGACAAGGTCAACCTGCTGAGCCGGGGACGCTACGGCGACCAGGCCACCACCCGGCAGGTGTTCAGCCTCAGCCCGGACCTGGCCACGGCGGTCCACTTCATGGAGACCAATCCCGGCAGCGGGACGCCGACCCTGGTGCTGTACGAGCTCACCGGCAAGAACGCCCGCGACCTGTCGCCGTTCACCGTCTACCGGGGCACCCGCGAGTACGTGTTCCCGCCCGGCGCCCGGACCCACCGGGTCACCGATCCCGAGCGGATCGCCGCGATCCTGGCGCGAGTGCCCGGTCTGCCCGACGGATGCGAGATCATCGTCATGGAGGAGGGCTGATCCATGACCGAGCAGGAACCCGCGGACAGCGCGATCGGGAGCACGGCCGCCGAGCGGTGGCGGACGCTGGCCCGCGTCCACCGGCTGCTCTCGGGCCTGGCCGGACGGCTGCCCGATCCGCTGATCACGCAGGCCCGGGAGTGGCTCGCGCAGGAGGACCTCGTCGGACTCGCCGAGGTCGTCGTCACCACCGCGATGACGCTCGGGGTCAGCTTGACACCACAGGAGGCCGAGACGCTCGCCGCGCTCCCGGCCGCTCCCGGCCGCCGGCCCGGTCTGCCGCCTGAGCTCCGGATCTCCGACGCCGCCGAACAACTGCCGCCTTCCGTGGCCTTCCGGACCGGGCCGCCCGCGATCGCCGACGACCTCGACCGGGCGATGGTCGCCTCGGTGTTCCGCGACCCGAAGGTCGTGGCGGTCCGCCGGTCGACGAGATCCGGGACCGGCCACGGCGACCGGCGCGTGTATCTCCTGGACCTCGCGTCCGGCGCCGAGGCGTGGCGGCTGGCGGCCGAGGCGGGGCGCGCGCTTCAGACGCGAGGCGAGGGAGCCCCGCAGATCGAGGCGTACTGGACCGGCGACCCGCAGACCGGATATCAGCGGGCTGCGCTGGCCGCGTCGCTGCGGCTGTGGGCCCGGCCCGAGCTGCCGGAACGGGGCGCGTCGGTGTTCGGCGCGGCCGTCGACCGCGAGCGGGCCGCCCGCGTCACCGAGTGGTTCCAGTGGTCCGGCGAGGTCTGGGCCACGATGACCCGGCTGCACCGGCTGCTGCTGCGGCTGGCCGCGGACCTGCCCGCCGAGCGGCTGGCCGGGCTGCGGCAGTCGCTGGCCGAGGGCGAGTTGGCGGCGTTCTCCGTCGGCCTGGTCTCGGTCCTGGCCGAGTCGGGCTTCGCGCTGACCCCGGCGGAAGTCGCGCTGCTGCGGGAGATCCCCGGGCAGATCGAGGAACCGGGACTGGATCTGTCGGCGCTGGACCGGGTCCCGGTCAGCATCGCCGGCACCCCGAAACCGGCGGCCGCCTTCGACCTCTGCCCGGCTCCGGACCAGGGCCTGGACGCCGGTCCGACGCTGGTGCTGATGATGGCCTCGCAGCCGGGCGTGCTGCAGGTCTGGCGGGCCTGGCGGGGCAGCGGCGCGGCCGTGATCCCGGTGTTCCTGATCGAGGTCGATCCCGGGCTGGCCGCCTGGGACGTCGCCTTCGACGCGCAGCTGGCGCAGGCCCCGGCCGGACCCGCGCAGATCGAGGTGTTCTGGAGCGGCGAGGCGCTGTCGGAGTTCCACCTGGCCGCGCTGAAGGACGCCGACCCGCTGTGGATCGCCACGCTGGAGGAGTCGCCGCACACCGGCGGCATCCGGAGCACCGGCGTCTACGACTTCGCGGACGACGACGGCGTGCCGCGCTTCGGCGCCGACCACGTGCGGCTGCCCGACCCGGCCGAATGCGACCGCCTGGCCGCGCGGATGATGTCCGGGAACGCCGTGGTGTCGAGCCTCGCGGCGGCCGAGGACGTGATCGATCCGGACCACGGCCGGGTCGTCCCGCAGGAGTACCGCACCGACGGGGAGTGGATCTGGCGCGCGTCGGCCGCGTACTACCTGGCCGAGTACCAGCTCGCGCCGCATCCGGATCTGCTCGCGCACCTGCGGCGGATGGAACGAGGAGCGGACGTCGCCGATGCCTGAGCAGGTTCACATCGCCCGAGTCCCGGTGGACAGCGGCATCATCGGCCCGATTCTCGAGGACGCCGAACGCGAGCGCGTCGCCGCGTTCCTGGCCGCCGGCGCGCCGATCCTGATGACCACGGCCCTGAGTCCGGACAAGCTCGATCCCTCGCGCGGCAAAGTGGTCGGCGCCTCGTTCCGGACCGACGGCACGTGGGTGTGGAGCGACGGGCTCGCGTACTACGTCCGGGTCCACGGCCTGGCGCCCGAGGACGATCTGCTGATGTGGATCAGAGGGCTGAACTACCGGTGCGCGACGCCCGACAAGGCCGCGATGGACGAGGCTCTGGACGCGTTGTACGCGTCGTTCCGTTCCTGATTCCGCGACACGCCCCGGCACGCGGGGAGGAGCCATCCTGCGCATTTCCCGGATGGCGGAGCGCTACGGTATGTGCGCGTAACGGACATACCGCCCGCCTGAAGGGACGCCGCCGTGAGCCAGCCGACACCCGCGCAGTTGCCGTCGATCCTGCCGGGGCCCAGGCCCGACGACGTGGACGGGGCGGCGACCCCCGAGGAACGAGGCCTGGCCGACACGGCGGCGGCGTTCCGCCTCACCGGGCGCGCGTCGATCTGCCTGTGCATGATCGTGAAGAACGAGGCCGCGGTCATCGAACGCTGCCTGGCCTCGGTGCGCGGACTGGTCGACTACTGGGTCGTCTCCGACACCGGATCGACCGACGGTACCCAGGACCTGATCCGCGCGGCGCTGGCGGACGTCCCCGGCGAACTGCACGAGGACCCGTGGCGCGACTTCGGCCACAACCGCTCGCTGAACCTGGAACACGCCCGGGGCAAGGGCGACTACCTGCTGCTCGTCGACGCCGACATGGTCCTGCGTCGGCACGGCGAGCTCCCGCCGCTGACCGCGGACTCGTACATGATCCGGCACCTCGGCAACCAGGAGTACCGCAACAAGCGGCTGGTCCGCGGCAGCCTGCCGTGGCGCTACGTCGGCTCCACCCACGAATACCTCACCACCGACCGCGCCGACCGGGAGCTCCACGAACTCCACCTCGACGAGCTGGTGGTCGACCACTTCGCCGACGGCGGCTCGCGCGCCGACAAGTTCGAGCGCGACATCCGCCTGTTGTCCGCGGACCTCGAACGGGATCCGGGCAACACCCGCACGGTGTTCTACCTCGCGCAGACGCGGCGCGATCTCGGCGAGCGCGGAGCGGCGATCGCCTTGTACCGCCGGCGGGTGGAGATGGGCGGCTGGGCCGAGGAGGTCTACTTCTCGCTGCTGCAGATCGGGGAGCTGACGGCGGACGCCGGCGACTGGCCGGCCGCGATGGACGCCTTCGTCCAGGCCTGGGAGTACCGGCCGCGGCGGCTGGAGGCGTTGTACGAGCTCGCATCGCGGCTGAGGCTGCGCGGGCAGTATCAGGCTGCTTATTCATTCGCCAGCGCCGGGATCGGTGAGCCACAACCGGACGACGTGTTGTTCGTGCGGCCGTGGGTGTACCGGTGGGGGCTGCTGTTCGAGCTCTCCATCAGCGCGTACTGGGTCGACGACTTCCGGGGCTCGGTGCGGGCCTGCGACATGCTGCTGGAGATGCCGGAGCTGCCGGACCTCCACCGGGAGCAGACGGTCGCCAATCGCGAGATGTCGGTGCGGCGGCTCGTCGAATCTCGTCGTTGATATGAGGAATGCGGTGTGCTGTCGCGGCCCGATCACCCGCTGAGCGTGGTCTGACCTCGACGGATCGGCCGAGCGAGTGAGGAAGACGGCGATGCCGTTTCGGTGCGATCAAGCTTCGGGCAACCAGAGGTCTGAGGCCAGTCGCCATTCTTCAGATTCACTCGGGAAAGGGCTACTCCAGCATGCCGCAAGAATCTCAAAGGTCGGTGGGGACGCTCCAGAAGTGCGTCATGGTGACTACCGGCCTGACGGTGCTCGCCGGCGCGACGCTGACGGTCGTCGGCGTTCAGCACGGCACGGCGCACGACCACCGCGCCCGCACGGAGGCCGCGGCGAGCACCGCGCCGCTCGCCGCCGCCGCACCGGTCGACGCGGCCAAACCGCTCAGCGCCGCCGCGTTCTCGGCGCCGCCGGCGGCTCGGGTCGCGGCTCGGGTCTCGGACCGGACGACGCTCAGCGCGGCCGTACACCCGGCGCTGCACCAGGCGGCGATCCAGCAGGCGGCGATCCAGCACGCGTTCACGCCGAAAGCCGACGGAATGCCGTTGCCTCCTCCGCAGCCGCCGCACGTGTACGTGCCCCGTCGGCACTTCGAGCCCGCACACCACCACCGCGTGGCGCACATGCCGTGCCACCACAAGCCGCACGAGAAGTGCGAGTGCGTCGGGAAGCAGGGGCCCACCGGTCCGCGCGGGCCGAAGGGGGCTCGTGGGCCGATGGGGCTGCGGGGGCCCGCCGGTCCGGCTGGCGCCACTGGCGCCACCGGGATGAAGGGTGACACGGGCACTGCCGGACCGGCCGGTCCTGCCGGCGCGACCGGTTCTGCGGGCCCGGCTGGTCCCGCCGGGCCTCAGGGTGTTCCTGGAACTCCGGGCACGGCAGGCCCTGCCGGTCCTGCCGGACCCGCCGGCCCTGCCGGTACCCCCGGCGCGACCGGCTCTGCAGGCCCCGCCGGGCCGGCTGGCGCTGTCGGTCCCGCCGGTCCCGCAGGCCCTGCGGGCACCCCCGGCGCGACCGGGTCTGCAGGCCCTGCCGGCCCCGCAGGTCCTGCCGGTCCTGCCGGCGCTGTCGGTCCTGCCGGCCCCGCAGGTCCTGCCGGAGCAGCCGGCCCCGCCGGTCCCGCCGGCCCTGCCGGAGCGACCGGCCCGACCGGCCCCGCCGGCCCGGACATCGACATCGCCTTCCACAGCGACGAGTTCGCCGAGCAGGTCACCCTCAGCGGCAATGCCCTGAACTACCGCCTGATCGACAACAGCCTCCGCGGCCCCGCCCAGTCTCTGAGCACCGGGCTCCTCGGCATCGGCTACCCGGGCACGACCGCCGACCACGTCGTCGACGTCTCGGAAGCCATCCAGCACGACCACCTCTACGTCAACGTCGTCACCGCCGGCGGCCACGCGGCCGAACTCGTCTGCACGCTCAGCGGAACCAACGGCCTCGACAATGGCGCCACCCCGACCGTCGCCTGCAACCGGGGCACGACCACCAACCCGATCTACTGGGTCACCATCCCGTTCCCGTAGACCGCACCGCGCGCCGAACGGCCCCGTCGCAACAGCGACGGGGCCGTTCCACGTCTCAAGCTCCTTACCCCTCCACAGACGCCGAGGCCAAGCGTTCCGCGGAAGCCGTCCCCGGGTCCGCCACAGGCGCCCGCTGCGCACCGGGCAGCGTCAGCGACAGCAGCACCGCGACCGCGGAGAACCCCACCGACCACCAGAACGCCGAGTGGAACGCGGTCACCGGCGTCCGCGGATGCGCCGCGATGCCGCTCTGCAGGATCACCGCCAGCACCGCCGTCCCGAACGAGCCGCCGATCTGCTGCGCGGTCCGGGTCAGCACACTGGAATGCGGGATCTGGTGCTTCTCCAGCCCGACGTACCCGGCGACCATCACCGGCATCGTCACGGCCCCGAGCCCGAACCCGCGCAACACCATCCAGCCGGCGAGCTGCCATTCGGCCGTGTGCGGCCCGGCCAGCGCGAACGGGACGGTCGCGACGGCCACGATGGCGAAGCCGCTCAGCGCCAGGACCCGCGTGCCGAGCCGGTCGATGGCGCCGCCGGTGACGATGCGCGACAGGATCGTGCCGACCCCCTGCGGCACCAGCAGGATGCCCGCGGACAGCGCCGAGGCGCCACGCACGTCCTGGTAGTACAGCGGCATCAGGAGCATGGCTCCGTACAGCGAGAAGCCGGAGAAGAACAACACCGCCGACGACGAGGCGACCGACCGCCTGGCGAGCAGCCGGATCTCGACGAGCGGACGGCTGGCGCGCAGCGCGTACCCGACGAACGCGGCCAGCAGCGCGCCGCCCTCGATGAGCGGGAGGATCACGTCGGTCTGGCCGAAGCCGGAGCCGGTACCCGCGTTGGCCAGGCCCAGCAGCACGATCGAGGTCCCCGGCGCGAGGAGCAGGAGCCCGGGCAGGTCCAGCTTCGCCTTGCTCCCGGCGGCGCCCGAACCTCCCGACCCCGGCGCGGGCGCGTCGTCGATCTTCAGGTAGCGCCAGGCGAGGAACATGCCGATCAGGCAAAACGGCACGTTCACCCAGAACATGTAGCGCCACGACAGGTGCGTCAGGATCGCGCCGCCGATTACCGGACCGAGGATCGGCCCGAGCAGCGCGGGCAGGGCGACGTAGGTGACGAGCCGCCCGAGCGACTTCCCGCCGGCCGACTGGAAGATCAGCGTCGTCATCAGCGGGAGCATGAGGCCGCCGCCGAGTCCCTGCACGACCCGCCAGCCGATCAGCGCCTCGACGTTCCACGCCAGGCTGGCCCCGACCGAGCCGACGAGGAACACGGCCAGGGAGAACATCCACACCCGCTTGCCGCCGAAGCGCTGAAGTCCCCACGTGCTCAGCGGCACCGCGATCCCGAGCGCCAGGAGATAGCCGGTCGCCACCCACTGGATGGTCGAGACCGAGGCGTCGAGCTTCGCCGAGAGCGTGTGCAGGGCGACGCTGACGATCGTGGTGTCGAAGATGACGGCCATCGCACCGACGATGAGGATCAGCGCGGTCTTGACGACCGCCGGATCCAGTTTCCCGTCCGCGTCCCCGCCCCCGCCTGCGGGCTTCGTCGCTGTCCTTGCTGTCTCTGACATGGCTGTCCCCTCACTTCCGCTCCACTTAAGAGACGGAAACCTCTCTTAGCGAGAGTAGCCGGACTCGATAAGAAATGGAAGCCACTCTTATTTTCGCGCTTCGCTAAGCTGAGAACCGTGACCGACCAGGCGCACGCGACCGACCGGACGCACGAGACGAACCAGCAGGCACAGCAGGCGCACCAGAACCAGCAGGCGCACCAGGCGCAGCAGCCCCGCCAGCGCCGCCGCGGCGAGGAACTCGAGGCCGCCATCCTGGACGCCGCCTGGCAGGAGCTGGTCGACGCCGGCTTCGCCCGCCTGACCATGGAGTCGATCGCGGCCCGCGCCAAGACCGGCGTCGCGGTGCTCTACCGCCGCTGGCCCAACAAGGACGACCTGGTCCTGGCCGCCATCCGGCACTACGGCACGACGCACCCCGTCGAGGTCCCCGACACCGGCAGCCTGCGCGACGACATGATCGCCTTCCTCACCGGCGTCAGCGTCTCCCGGGTCGGCTTCGTCGCCATCGTCGGCGCCACCTTCGCGGGCCTGATGGCCAGCGCCGGCATGACCCCCGCCGACATCAGGGAACGCCTGACCTCGGACAACTCCCGCTGGTCCCAGCAGATCCTCGCGCGCGCCGAGGAGCGCGGCGAGATCGACCTGGCCGCGGTCCCCCCGGCGGTCCTGGCCATGCCCTTCGACCTGATGCGGCACGAGATGCTGATGACGTACAAGCCGATCCCGGTGGAGCGGGTCGTCGAGATCGTGGACGACCTGTTCATGCCGCTGGTCGGACTCACATCGGGGAAGAGCGAGCCGAGTAAGTGAGAATCCTGATCATCGGCGGCGGCATCGCCGGCACAGCCGCCGCGCTGACCCTGCACCAGGCGGGCTTCGAGCCCACGGTCTACGAGGCGCACCCCGACAACGGCGAGGACCTCGGCGCCTTCCTGACGTTGGCGAGCAACGGGATGCGCGCGCTGGGACAGATCGGCGCGGCGTCCGCGGTCGCCGAACTCGGCTTCCCTCTGACGCGCCTGCGCCTCATCGACGCTTCGGGCACGGAACTCGCCGACGCGCCACTCGGCTCACCGGACGAGCCCTTGGCGCGCTACCGCTGCTTGCGTCGGACGGATCTCTACGCAGGGCTTCAGGCGGAAGTACGGCGCCGGGGCATCCCGATCCGGCACGGCGCGCGGCTCAGCTCCCTGACAGAGGACCCGGCGGGCGTCACCGCGACGTTCACCGACGGGCAGAGCGCCACCGGCGATCTCCTCATCGGAGCGGACGGCCTGAACTCGACGGTGCGCTCGCTGATCAGCCCGGCCGCACCGCGCTACGCGGGTCAGCGGGTCTTCTACGGCTACACCACTGACGCCTCCGCCGCCCAACAGAAGCACGCCGAAGCCATCACCATGATCCGCGGCAGCAACGCCGCCTTCGGGTACGCCTGCTCGCCGAGCGGAGAAACCTTTTGGTTCGCTAGGGTTTCCGGCCCTCAGGCCACCGCGGAAGAGATGGCCACCACCACCCCGGTCGAGTGGCGCGACCACCTCGTCCCGCTCCTCCGCCCCGACAGCACCCCGGCCGCCGCCATCGTCGCCGCCACCACCGATCAGCTCATGGTCACCAACGCCCTCGACCTGCCCCTCGGCCTGCGCTGGAACACGCCACGAGCCGTGATCATCGGCGACGCCGCCCACGCCGCCTCCCCCGCAACCGGCCAAGGCGCCTCCATGGCCTTGGAGGACGCCGTCGTCCTGGCCAAGGCCCTCCGCGACTCCCCAAGCACGTCAGCGGCTCTCGCAACCTTCGATCTCCTCCGCCGCCCCCGCGTCGAGAACAACATCGCCGCCAGCGCCGCCCTGACCGCGAGCCGCACGCCGCCGAAGCCGGGGGCCGGCACTGGCACCGGCCCCAACGCGAACGAGCGGCCACCGGCGCTCACCGACGCGGAGTTGGCCCACCAGCTCGAATGGACGACGCCGTTGCCTGCGGGGCAGTCCGGCTGAGACCGGATATGCATCTGTGTCAGAGCCATGCGACACAATCGCGTGGTTCTGACACAGCTCCGCATGCCCGGCTGAAATGGAGACGCCCCATGCCGTTCCCGATGCTCCCGCTCCCGGCGCCCGGCGAGGTGCTGCTCGTGAACACCTGCTACGAAGACGACGGGACTCCGCTGTGGGACGCGATCCTGCAGACCGTCGGCGGGCGCCGTGACGGAGACCTGCTGGTACTCGGCGACGATGCCGAGGGCAAGGGCGACGACAAGCGCGGGGGCGACGACAACCTCCGACTGCGCCTGACCGCGAACCCCGACTGGGACTACCTGCACGGCGGCGACTTCCCCGCCCTGCTCCCGCCGGGTTTCGACGCCCCGGTCATCGCGCAGGCGGACATCTCCGCGGTGTACGGCAACGACAACCTGATGCTCATCGACCTGCGCGAGGTTCCGGGGCGCGGCGTGCGCGTCCCGACGGCGGAGCTCGTGCGCGTCCTCACCGGGCTCCACGACGGCACGATCAGCTTCGACGAGCTGATCCGCGGCATGGACCTGTGCGGCACGTACCTCGGCGACGCGGGCGAGCCGACGAATCCCACCCCGACCGGCGTCGTCCGGACCTCGTTCCCACCGCTGCCCGGCTATCCGCTGACGCTGCTGGTGCGCACCGACTTCGAGAACCACGAGGGCTGGAACAGCCTGCTGTCCGCGCTCGGCGACCTCGACGAGGACAACGACACGCAGGTCGACTTCGGCGACACCGGATCGGCCGGACTGGGCCTCAGCGCCCGCGTCGTCGACGACCCCGCGTTCGAGTCGCTGCAGCCCGGCCAGGTGCCGGCGCTCGTCCCGACCGTGGGCCGCAACGACCAGCACACGACGATGGTCGCGCTCGCGGACGCGCGGACGCTCGCCGATCCGGTCCACCGGCTGCTGGTCGTCGACCTCTACGACACCCCCGGCCAGTCGATCCGCATCCCGCTGGCCGGCGCCGGATCGCTGGCCGCCAATTTGGAGATCGCGAACATGGACTTCTACGAGTTCGAGAATTACGAGGGCTGGAACGGCTGACCGCACTCGCGGACACCGAACTCAGTCGGCGCTCGCGGACACCGATCTCCGCCCGGTGCTCCCGAACACCTGCCTCAGCCCGGAGCGACCTCACCCCGGAGCCAACACCAAGTCGGAATCGATCCGATAGCGGTCCCCGCGATACACCGCGCGCGTGTACTCGATGATCACGTCCCGCGAGTCCCGCGTCGTCACGTCGAACAGCAGCGCCGGGCTGTACGGCGGCACCTCCAAGTGCCCTGATTCGTGCTCGTCGGTGACCGTGGCCTCGATCGACTGCGCGGCGCGCGCCATCGTGATGCCGTACCGGGAGTGCAGCAGCTGGTAGAACGAGCCACGCTGGAAGTCGTCGCCGGTGATGCCGGGCACGTACTTGTCCGGCACGTGGATCCGCTCGATCGCCAGCGGCGCTCCGTTGACGATCCGCAGCCGCTCGACCTTCACCAGCAGCTCGCTCGGAGAGACGCCGAGCGCACGGGCCAGCCGGGCGTCGGCGCTGGCCCGCTCGAAGCCGAGCGTGCGGCTCTCCCACACGCCTTCGGACAGCGGCACCCGGAACGAGTTCGCCACGCCCGCGGTCGGGGCCAGCGGCTGCGCGACCTTCGAGGGCGCGGTGAAGGTGCCCCGGCCCGGGCGGCGGATCAGGACGCCCTCGTCGACGAGTTCGTCGACGGCGGCGCGCAGCGTCGGCCGGGAGACGCCGAGGGTTTCGCAGAGCTCGTGCTCCGACGGCAGCGCGTCGCCGGCGCCGGCGGCGGCCACCATCGTGAGGATCGCCTCGCGGGCGCGGGTTCGCTTGACGGCCGATCGCATTGACAAAGGGTAAGGCCTCAGCGCGGACGGCGCCATGATCGAGCGCTACCACCTGCCGTCATCGCCTGCCGACCGGAGATTCTAGTAAAGACTCTTGACTTGACCTTTTGTCAGCTCAAGAATGACCGACGACGCGAGCCGCATCCGATGAGAAGGACGTGACGTCAGTGAAGAACGGAATCAGGGGGCTGGGGATCACAGCCGCGGCCGCCGTCGCTCTCGGAACAGCGATGGCGACCACAGCCGCCGCCACGCCGGCGTCCATCAGGCCGGCGTCCATCACGCCGACCAGCACGGCGAACGGCTACCTCTTCCTCGACCAGATGATGGACAAGTACGCCACGGGCAGCACGACCCGGTTGGTGCAGAGCTTCGTCCCGGACTCGGCGATGGGCTCCTTCACCGACTCCGTCACCTACGACGACGCGCTCGTCATCGACGCCCTGCTGACCCGCGGCACCGCCGACGACCTGGCCCGCGCGAAGGTGATCGGCAACGCCCTGCTCTACGTGCAGGCGAACGACAAGTCGAAGGACGGCCGCATCCGCGCCGCCTACGCCCCGACCCCGCTGACCTCGCCGAGCAAGGTCAGCGCCACCGACGACACCAGCGACGTCGGCAACATGGCCTGGGTCGGCCAGGCCCTGGTCCAGCTCTACGCCAGGACCGCCGACGCCTCCTACCTCACCGGCGCGACCAGCGTCGCGACCTGGATCCAGACGAACGCCAACGCCACCAACGGCCCCGGCGGATACACCGGCGGCTACGACTCCAGCGGCAAGCTGACCTGGAAATCGACCGAGCACAACCTCGACGTCTACGCACTGTTCACGATGCTGGCCACCGAAACCGGCGACAGCACCTGGACCACGCGTGCGGCGCACGCCAAGTCGTTCGTCGCCGCGATGTGGGACAGCACGAACAGCAAGTACTGGGTCGGCACCAACCCCGACGGCATCACCCTGAACAAGGGCTTCCTGCCGGAGGACGTCAACACCTGGACGTACCTGGCCTTCAAGGACCCCACCCGCAGCGCCTCGATCGACTGGGACGTGACCAACCTGGCGGCGACCGACGGCACCTTCAGCGGCGTCAGCTTCGGAGCCTGCGACAAGTCCAAGGTCTGGTTCGAGGGCACCGCGCACCTGGCCGACGCACTGGCGATCCGCAATGCCAGCGGCGACGCGACGAAGGCCCAGAACTACCTGAACACGATCCAACTCGCGCAGACCACAGCGCTGCACAACAACGGAAAGGGCATCGTCGCCGCCTCGCACGACAAGCTCTCCGACTGCGACTCCGACTACTACTACGCGGCACCCCACACCGGCGCCACCTCGTGGTACCTGCTGGCGGCCACCGCGACCGATCCGTTCTACCTGCTGCCGTCGAGCTCGGTCGGCAACGACTTCACACTGAGCGCGAGCCCGGCGTCGACAACGGCCACCGCAGGCTCGACCTCGACAACCACGGTCAGCACCACACTCGCATCCGGCACCGCGGAGCCGGTGACGCTGAGCGCCTCAGGCCTGCCGAGCGGCACGACGGCGACGTTCGCGCCGTCGTCGACCACTGCGGGCAACTCCTCAACGCTGACCATCACCACCGCCACGAGCACCCCAGCCGGCACGTACCCGATCACGATCACCGCCACAGCACCCTCGGCCACCCACACCACGACGTTCACGCTGACCGTGACCGGCACAACCACCGGCCCGACGCTGTACCAAGCCGAGTCCACGGCGAACACCATCACCGCACCCGCAAGCGTCATCACGTGCAGCGCCTGCTCCGCCGGCGCCCGCGTCGGCCACATCGGAAAGCAGAGCACCGGAACCGGCACGCTGCGGTTCAACGGCGTCGTCGCCCCCGACGGCGCCGGCACGTATCAGATCGTGGTGGCGTTCACCGACGGCTCATCGACCCGCAACGCCTCGATCAGCGTCAACGACGGGCCGCCGCAGACCGTCACCTTCGGAACCACCGGCTCCTTCTCAACGCCGGGGAACCAGACGGTCGCCCTGATACTGGCCGCCGGCACGAACACGATCACCCTCACGAACGCGAGCGCGGCAGCCCCGGACATCGACGCGATCACAGTGCCGGCCACGCATTCGTGATGGCGGGGTGCCGTGCGCCAGCGGCATCGGAGTCGTCGCGCAGTCCGGCACCCCGGCCCCGGCTGGACGTGCTCTACGGTCAGCTCACCGCAGCAAAGCCCGCGGGACGGACGTCCCGCGGGTGCAAGTCCTGCTGCGCGGCGACACCGCACGGGAATCAGGACTCAGCGTAACCAGAAGCGAGGTCGAGCCACTGCCGGCCAATCCGCCGGGACTCCTCCCGCAGCGCCGCCTTCACCTCGGCAGTCGCCCCGTCTTCCAGGAGTGTCGCCATATCGGCGATCTGCCGGCTGATCTCCTCAGGCTCCAGGTCGGCCGCCTCGGTACGCTTCGCCAGAAGCGAGGCGTCCTTCCACAAAGACGACGACACCGCCCGAACTTCGGACACGTCGCCGGTCTCGCCCAGGAGCAGAGCCGACCGCAGCGCCAGCGCCGCACACTCGGCGAAGCCGGCAGCCTTGACGAGCGGGTCTTTCCGGACCGGAACGTCGTGCTGCGCCAGCTCGAACATCCGATCGAAGTCGCTGGAGGTGACCCTTTCCCCCGCCGCGGTTTCGCCCCACGCCTGCTCCAAGGCACGGGTGTAGGCGTCGGCTTCTTGCTGCCGGCCTTCAGCCGCAGCCTTCCACAGCAGGATGCCGGCGGCCCGTTCGGCGCACGCGGCGGCGAACAGCGCGGCCTGGTCGCCGGACGCCCTGGCCGTGAAGTCGGTGAGGGCGGCGTCGATACGCCCCTGGAGGGCGTCGATCTCCGCGGCGCGCCTGGCCCCTTCGGCTAGAAAGGCGGTGACATCGAACCGGGCCAAAAGAACGTCCTCACCTTCTCACCGAAACCGGGCCGCACAGGGCCCATGACCAGCCCATTCGTGGCGCGCACGAACGGCCCACAGACAGTCTTGCACACATTGCGCGACGACCCCCCGGCCACCGGGACACCGCCTGCCTGGTTGATGAAGTGCAAGGCGTTGTGCTCCGCGTGGGTAAGCCCCGGCACGTTGTCCGGCACCGGGATGTCGCCGTTCTTGAAGGCGGCCGACACGACTCGCAGGTCCATCGCCTCGCCGCTCTGTGCCACGACGTTCTTCACGACCCAGCCGCCGTTCCCGTCGGGGAAACGAGCCTTGACGACCGCGGTGGTTCCGTTGCGGAAGAACCAGTCCGTGTCCTTCGTATTGGTGATCGCGTGATAGTCCTCGGCCTTGCCGTTCGCCTCCTCAGCCCACTTCAGCAGGGCCTTGTTGCACATCAGCCCGAACGGGTCCGTGTCGATGAGCGGGTTCGGAACGTAGGCGTGGTCGTTCGGACCGGCTTCGAGGCCCAACGGGTCGGGGGTGAGATAGGCGCCCGACTCGGGGTCGTAGTACCGGTGCAGGTTGTAGTTCAGACCGGTTTCGGCGTCGTGATACTGCCCGGGGAACCGGAGCGGGCAGTCCACGCCGTGACCGTCGGACACCGCGATGGCGCGGCCCCACAGGTCTGTGGTGGTGTACCAGGCGATCCCGCCGTCGTCGGCCACCAGCTCGGTCGGGGTGCCCGCGAGGTCGGTGACGACGGCGTGGAAGGTCTCCTCGGCCGAGGCCGGATCGGCTCCCACAGCCAGCTCGCGGCGGCGCTGGGCCGCGGGCCGCACGCTCCCGGGGTCGTAGTCCCAGGTCACGACGACCACCGAGCCGTCCGGAGCATAGGTGTGCTGCTCGGCCGTCATCGGGCCTTCCCACACGAACACGGTGCGTTCGCCGACCGTGCCGTCGCCGCCCACCCGGGCCTTTGAGGTCCGGCGCCCGACGGGGTCATAGCCGTAGTGCCAGGTGGTGCCGTCCGGGGTCACGGCTCGTATCAGGCGGTCTTCGCTGTTCCACGCGAACTCGCGCACGAGCCTGCGGCCGTCAAGGGTCCGGCGCACCGTACGGACCACCCGCCCGGCGTCGTCGTATTCGTAGGTGGTGCGTCGGGCCTGGCGGGTCCGGGTGCGATCGGTCTGACGTGGCAGCTCGGTGACGCCGGGCTCCCGATCCTGCTGGAGCGTCTCGGCGGCCACATTGCCGAATTCGTCGTAGGCGTAGGTCTCCCGCCAGCCCTGCGCCGTGACGGCGGTGACGCGGCCCACTGGATCGGTCTCGTAGTACCGGGTCCCGCGCAGACTGTCGCGAACCTCGGTCGGCACCCCATCGGCGCGCCGCGACCACCGGCGCTCCAACGTCGTGCGCCGGTCCGCGCCCGCGCCCGACTGCAAGAGCTGCTGCGCCGGACGTCCCGCGGTGTCGAACTCCCGGCTCAGACTCGCCCCGGGCAGCAGCCGCTCGACCTCGCGGCCTGCGACGTCGAAGCCGAACGTGAGTGTCGCCGACCCGGCCCGCAGCGACGCGGGCAGGCCCGCCGCGTCATAGGACCACTCCGAAACCGCACCGCTCGGCGTGATCCGTCGCACGCGGCGTCCGGACAGGTCGTATTCGAAAGCCGTCGTACGGCCGTCGACAGTCTCGGCCATCAGCCGGCCCGAAGGATCCCAGGTGTAGCCGACCTGACTGTCGTCGCCGGCGATGCCGATCAGCCGACCCTCGGCGTCATACGAGTAGCGGTAGTCGCCTTCAGGTGTCCGACGCAGCAGCAGCTGGCCGGCGAGGTCGTATTCGAAGCCGACCCATTCCCCGAGCCCGGTCCTGCGCGCGACCATGCGTCCGGCCGGGTCGTAGCGATAGGCCAGATCCCGGCCGGCGAAGTCGGACTCGCCCACCAATCGGCCGGCGGGATCGTAGGCATACCGCCAGACCCCGCCACCGGTGGTGACCGACAGCACGTTGAGCTCGGTGTCGTGAACGAACTCGCGTCGCGTCCCGTCCGGCCCGGTCTGTGCCTTGGCCCGGCCGAACGGCCCGACCTCGACCGTGGACGCCGCGCCCAACGCGTCGACCGTCCCGGTCAGGTTTCCTTCCGCGTCATGCGACCATGCGGTCCGAGACCCGTCCGGATCGACCTGCAGGGCGAGCAGACCCTCGACCGTCCACTGGAACCGCGTCGTCGCACCGGCCGCATCCGTCACCGCGACGACGCGCCCGAAGCTGTCCCGCACAGCAGCAGTGCGGCCCCCGAGCGGGTCGGTCACGGCCACCGGCAGCCCAGCCGCGTCGCACTCGTAGCCCACCACCGAGCCCATCGGGTCGACGCCTCGCACGATCCCGCCGTTGGTCCCGTATTCGGCGCGCGTCACGGCTCCAGACGGCTCGACCACCTCGACCAGGTTTCCCCGGTCGTCGTACCGCCGGAACCACGTCGGCCCTTCGGCGGTACGGATGGAGGCGACCTGATGGAAGGCGTTGAATTCGATGGACGTGACAGCGCCGTCCGGGCCGGTCATCCGCACCGGGTCGCCGTGGCCGTCGTACTCAAAGATCGTGCGGTTGCCCAGCGGGTCGGTCCGAGAAAGGATGCGGCCGTAGCGGTCGTATTCGGTCCCGAACCTGTTGCCCAGCGGATCGGTATAGGCCAGGACGTGCCCGTTCTCGTCGTACTGGAACGTCGACGGGTACCCGAGCGAGTCGGTCACGATGGTCGTGTTCTCTTGCTGGTCGTACGTGAAGACAGCCGACAGGAAACCGTCGGTCCCGGTACCGCGTACGGCGCGACCGTAGTCGTCGTACTCGTATTCGTACCGGAACCCGAGGCGATCGACGGAGGCCGTCATGCGATCTTCGTCGTCGTACTCGTAGGTGGAGGACTGCTCGGAGGAGTTGACGACCCCGGTCAGTCGGCCGCGGCCGTCGTACGTGTACGCGGTGAGCCTGACGCCACCGCCGTCG
This sequence comes from Catenulispora sp. EB89, assembly GCF_041261445.1. Lineage (NCBI taxonomy): Bacteria > Bacillati > Actinomycetota > Actinomycetes > Catenulisporales > Catenulisporaceae > Catenulispora > Catenulispora sp. EB89. The sequence goes on along the minus strand of NZ_JBGCCU010000005.1, from coordinate 203,052 downwards.
GCGGACTCGTCCACGAGCCGCAGCCCTGCGATGCGCGGTCCGCTGCCGGTGACCACCGTGTCCACCCCGACGCGGTAGCCGCCCGAGTGCTGGACTTCAACCGGCGTGCCGTACGTGTCGCGCAGATAGTCGATCCGGTTACCGTTCCGGTCGGTCATCGCGGTGACATCGCGAATCTGACCTTCCTCGGTGCGATGGTGGACGACCCCGAAGTGCCACGTACAGCCAAGCCACGGGTCGCTGATCCGGATCTCGTCGGTGGCGCGGTCCCATTCCAGCGGCCAGCGCGCTCCCTCACGCGGCAATACGGTTTGGCCGGGTTCCGGAACGGGATAGGCCAACAATTGGGCGTCATCACCGGTGAAGTGGATGCCGGCCGCCGTGACCGCGAGCCGCTGGTCCAGAGTCGAAGACCATCCAGAGCCCAGCAGACGTCCAGTGCGGTAGGCCGAAGAGTAGGAGCGACGGAACACCAGCCGCAGCACTCCGGGAAAGGCCGCGTCCGTCTCGTACGCGATCACGCTCCCGGACACCACGTCGACCGGGTCACCACCCTCGCAGGCCAACTTGTTGCCGCGCGCCGCGAACTTCTCCAACAACGGCCCGCCGAACTTCTCCAGCGCCTTGCCGCCGAGGTACTGGGCACCGAGCATCCCAACGCCCATCAGGGCGTCGCCCCAGTGGCCCTGCATACCGTCGCCGACGACCTCCAAGCCTGTGCCCACCAACGCGATCAGGTTGTCGGCCTCGGCCAAGCCGGCGGTGATGACGTCGACACCGGGGATCCATGAGGTGGCCAAGGCGAGGACGTCCAGGAACGGCGCCAGGTCGCCCGCGATGTCGGCGATCTTCCCGCCCCAGTCCGCCAGGTCCGCACCGATGTGCTCCCACCAGTGCTTGTTGTGGATGCCGTCGGACTGGGCGTGGCCGATCGCCCTGGCGCAGTCCTTCGCAGCGGCGATGCGGTCGTCGTAGGCCTGGTGAGCTTGAGCAGTCAACGCGGCCATACGGCTCTTGGCATTGTTCAGGTTCGTCTGCGCCGTGTCATGCGCAGTCTGCGCATCGGTGACCGCCTGCGGATTGGGGACGGCGGCATGGTTCTGCTGCGCCGTCTTCAAGTCAGCCGCAGCGGTGTTGGCACTGGTGGTGGCCCGCTGAAGATCCGTGTTCGCGTCCTGAGCCTGGCGCAACGCCGAGTCAGCCTTCGACTGCGCCGCCTGGAGCTTGGGCGCGTACGCAGTCAACGCGTCAGAGGCCTCGCTATAGGAGGTGTACAGCTTCTGCAGACGGCCCGGCAGAGGACCATAGTTGGACTTGAAGGCGTCCGCGGTCTGGCCGACCCACTGCAACGCCGCGGTGTCGGAACCGAAGGAGTTCAGACTTCGATACGCCGACTCGACGTCGTGCGCGAAATCGCCGAACTCCTTGGCCAGGGCCTGCACCGACTCCACCACGCCGGGCGTCGGATCCCCATCCAGGCCCAGAATGTCCCAACCAGTTGGACGCACCATCAGTAAAGCCCCCCGTTCTCGCGGCCTCGACCACAGGCAAAGCTGCGTCACGCAACGACCGACGAGTCTACAAAAGCGGCCGCAGCCCCCGTAACCCTTTAGCCTGCGTCGACTACCCTCCGTTCTCGGGGCCGACGTTGAGAAACAGCTGCTCCCGAAACTGCCACAGGAGAAGCCTTCCGCGAGGACCACGGACCGTGCCCCCGCCTTGCTCGATACTGGTACCGCCCGAGCCGTCGGGGCACCGCCTGGAATGAACCAGTGAGCTCTTGCGTGTCAGCGGTACGCCAGTGGTTCGTCGACGCTGCCGACACGGGGCCGCAACAAGGCTCCACCACGGCGTTTGATGAGGTGTAGCGCTTGGGACCGTTGAGCAGCTCGGGTTTCGAGGAATCCGCGAGGGGTGTAACGCGGGTGGCTGAGCCGGAAATAGAACAGGGTGGGAGGTTCGCATGCCCAGGGATCCGGCTCAAGACCCACATAAACGCTTCACGCATGTATATCAACAGCACTACGAGCACGTGGCCAGATATGCGTCACGCCGAGTGCCGCCCGACGACGTCGCCGACGTCGTGGCCACGACGTTCCTGACCGCGTGGCGCCGCTTCGACCAGTTGCCGGAGGAACCGCTGCCGTGGCTGTACGGCACCGCGCGGCGCGTCATCGCCAACGACCGGCGCGGCAGGGCGCGATGGGAGGCGCTGATCGCGAAGTCCGCCGAGCAGGCGGTGATCGCCGATCCCGACCTCGCCGACCAGGTGTGCAGTGTGCTGCAGGTCGCCGACGCGTTGACGCTGCTCTCGGAGGCTGATCGTGAGCTGATACTGCTCACCGAGTGGGAGCGGCTCAGCGTCACCGAGGCCGCCGTAGTCGTCGGCTGCAGCGCGACGACCGCACGCGTACGGCTGCACCGGGCCCGCCGGCGGCTCGCCCGCCACCTTTCCGAGGCCCCGGTTGAGCCGCTGCTCCAGCCGGCCGCCTACCTGGAACCCGACCTGACAAAGGGAGCTGGAGGACGATGAAACCCACCTTCGCACAGGCCCGCGAAGCGCTTGCGGCCCTGGATCCGGCCCGGACGCTGCCGGCCGGGTCCCAGGCGGCGGCCCACACCGACCCTGATTCCATCCTCGACGGAACCTACCGGGCTCCGACGCATCTGGCGCATCTGACAGATCTGACAGATCTGACACATCTGGACGGCCCAGCCACCGAGCGCAGGCACCAACTGTCGCGCCGCACGGCGCTGTCGATGGCCGGCACGCTGACCGCCGCCGCGGTGACGGCGGTCGCCACCTTCGGCGTCGGCGCCGGCACCACCCACGCTGCGACCGCGACACCGGCCGCGCTTGCCTACTCAGGAGTGAGGGACATCTCCGACGCCAAAAACCAGCTGGCCGCCATCGCCGACCGGACGGCAGCGCTGCCCGACACCACCGGCCAAGGGCGCTACGACCACCTCCGCTACCAGCAATGGAGCCTGTTCACGCGCATCGACGGCAACCAGGTCCGCTCGGCGGTCGTGCCTCAGCAGACCGAGCAGTGGCTGGCCGCGGACGGGTCCGGGAAGATGATCCGCACGTTCGTGGCACCGGTATTCAGCTACCACGCGCAGGAACAGGCGTGGAAGGACGCCGGCTCGCCCGGCAAAAACCAGCCGCCCACCGTGCTGACGTCCGTGGTCAGGATATGGAACGGCAGACCGCCCCAGGACCCGACCGCACTGACCGCATGGCTCCAGCAGGGACACCCGGCCGCTGCCGGCCCGCAGGAGACCATGGTCGCGATCACCGACCTGGTCACCGAGCAGGTGCTGAACCCCGCCGAGCGAGCCGCCGTCCTGCGCGTGCTCGGCACGATCCCCGGCCTGATCGACCTGGGGACGACCACAGACCGCGCAGGCCGACCGGCTCACGCATTCGCCGTCGACAGCGCCAGCAACGGACTCCCGACGCGCTACACGCTCCTGATCGACCCGACCAACGGAGCGGTACTCGGCTTCGAACAGACCCTCACACAAACGGCGGGCAAGCTGAACGTGCCGATCCCGTCAGTCATCGGCTACGACCTCTACCAAAGTGCCGACCGTACCGACACGACGGGCTGAGGACGCGGCGTGGCCGCCGGTGCCTGGGCACCGGCGGCCACGCCCGATCCATGCGCGCCTAGCAGGAGGTGAAGCCGGTCGCGAGGTCGTTGTCCTCGTCACCGACGTACTTGTTGTACTCGTCGGGGTTCTCCACCCACAGCGTGCTGCTGCCGACCTGGGCCCAGACGTACAGCGGACCGGTGTTGACCCACGACGAGGCCTGGGCAGTGAACCCGTAGTTGGCGAAGATGCCCTCGTAGTCGGTACCGCAGTGCTGCAGGTTCCACTGCAACCGGCGGCCACCCATGTTCGCGTCCTGATAGAAGCAGTACCACTGGTTGTCGGCGCTGTCGCCCTGCGGGCACCCCCAGTAGTACACAGTGATGTTCGGCGTGGCCTTGGCGGCCGAGGGAGCGAACAGCGCCAGCGCAGCTTGGCTGTTCTCAGGCGCCGTACGTTGACCTGGCAGAGGCAGGGACAACAAGGCCCCGCTCCCCTTGTAGGCAATCTCGTTGGCGCTGACCTGCACGCCACCCTTGGTGGTGCGCAGCGTCTGGTCGATCTGCTGCTGCAGGTCGGTGGCCGCCGACGCCGACAGCTGCCGGACCTCGGTACGGCTGTCCCGCTGGGCCCACGAGGACTGGGCGGGCTGCGTGGCAGCCGAGGCGGTGGTAACGCTGCCGGTCCAGGCCAGCACGGCCACCGCGGCGGCGCCGAAGACGGTACGGGTGGTACGGAACTTCATCTGTGTCTCCCCGGTTTAGTGAAAACCCTGGCTGTGTCAGCAGGCCTCGGCGTAGAAGGCCCGGTCGTTCTCCTCGTTGCCGACGTAGGACGAGGCGGTGTAGCCCGGCTGTTGCGCCGGGTTCTCCGTCCACAGCGGGTACCAGCCCGCGTCGAACGTGAAGACGTAGAGCGTCCCGGTGTTGACCCACGACGAGGTCTCAGCTGCGAAGTTGTAGTTCACGAAGTCGAGATAGTCCCCGTGTTGGACGTCGCAGTGCTGGTAGTTCCACTGCAACCGCCAACCGCCGAAGTTCGCGTCCTGATAGAAGCAGTACCACCGGTTGTCGGACGCGCCGGCCGGGCAGCCGTACGCGTCATAGGGCACCACGGCGCCGGCCGCCGACGACGCGGCGGGTTCGGTCAACGCCAGAGCCGCCTTGCTGCTCGCCGGCGCAGTGCGCTGACCGGGCAGCGGCAGCGACAACACCACGTTCCCGCCTTGGTAGGCAATCTCGTTGGCACTGACCTGCACGCCGCCCGTGGTGGTGCGCAGCGTGTCGTCGATCTGCCGCTGCAGGTCGGCGGCGGCCGACGTCGACAGCTGCCGGACCTCGACCCGGCCGTCCCGCTGCACCCAGGACGACTGGCTCGCCGATGCCGCGGACGCATAACCCGCGGTGCCGACTCCCGTGACGAGCATGAGTACGGCCACGATCGCGGCACGTATCCCCGGTTTTTTCATCAAGCCTCCCGTGTAGTGACTAGAGTCAGGAGGTTAGTGTGAATCAGAACGCTGATAACCTCATCTGAGATTGAGCGTCCTTATATAAAGAAACAGGTTGACTTATCTCGATGCCATACGAAGCAGTTCACAGCACGTTCGGTGAAGAGAACAGATTATGATTCCACCTTGGAAAATTCTTCATCCGGGATCTCTTCGGCCCGGCCGGGCCACCCCCGCCTGGACTGCCTCCATGAAGCCGCCACGCAGCAACTCGCCGAGACCATGGGCGCGCTCCACCACGGTGACGTCGCCAACCATCCCTGCGCCTGGCTGATCGACAAGGAGGACCAGGAGGTCCTCGCGTATCTCACCGAGCGCTACACCGGTGGCGGTAGGCGCTGCCGACGCGGGGCCGCAATCCGGCGCCATCATGGCGTTTTGATGCGTACCCGTCCGTGGACGTCCACCGGAGTCCACCCCGATTCGCCGAGGCGGCGTTCAACGGGGATGCCTAATTTCGCAAACAAGCGTCGGCGGGAAAGTTGAGTTCACCAAGGCGATGTTCCGCCGGAACCATCCACCGGTATGACCGGACGGGTTCGCCGAGCCGGCCTGGACAGACTGACAAGGGTCGCGGCTGGCACATGTGCGGCGGCTTATGCAGGCAAAAGCGCAAGTCCTCTAACCCCTCCATCAGCGAAGGGTCAATCCGGAATGACTGAACGGCGGTTGCGTCGTCATGCCGCTTTGCCCGAAGGAACCGGTTGAGCAACTAGCGAAAGTCACGAAGCCAGCCGACCTCGGTACCGACTGGGCGCCGCGCGACATGCGTCACACGTTCGTCTCGGTGCTCTCGGCCAACGTCATGACCGTCGAGCAGATCGCGCGCCTGGTCGGGCACACGGGCGGGTCACGGGTCACCGAGGGGTGTACCGGCAGGAGATCAGGCCAGTGATCGAGGACGGTGCGCAGGCGATGGACCAGGATACTGACATTTACTTTCCCTGGCTTAGGACGGAACCATCCGACCGGATCGACCACGTCGCAAGCCGCAGGAACACTGTCCGTAGCCAGCTAGCACTTGGGGTTACGAGTGGCGTGAAGGGCTTTGTAGACTCGGCGCCTGCTGCTTAGCTACACGCGATCGACTGTCGCACTGGCTGTTGTGCGAACACGGGGAGGGTTCGGGGGATGGCACGTCCTACTGGCTGGGACATCTTGGGTCTGGATGGAGATCCGGCGCCGGGCGTGGTGGAGTCGGTGCAGGCTTTGGCGAAGGAGTTCGGGGACTTCGCGCATGATGTCGAGGCGGCGTATCGGAGTTTGAACTCGTTCGGTAGCGACACCACTGCGTTGCAGTGGGTGGGTCAGACCGCCGATGCGTTCAAATCCAATTTCGGTCCGTTGCCGGGGCGTTTGCAGAAGCTGTATACGTCCTACAGCGAGGCCTCCGACGCACTGTCCGCGTACGCGCCGGCGTTGCAGGCAGCCCAGTCCAAGGCTGATGCCGCGCTGCGGCAGGCTCAGGACGCGAACGCGGACCTGCAGCGCGCCACCACCAACGCCAACAGCGCGGCGGCCGATTTGAAGACGGCGCAGCAGAACCACGCCGCCAGCCCCAACCCGCAGGCGGTCACCGACGCCCAAACCGCGCACGACACCGCGCAGACCAACCTGACCAACGCCAAAGCCACGATGGCCGCGTTGACCAAACAGGCCAACGACGCCTTCCACGACCGCATCACCGCCGCCCTGGCCTGCGCCCGCGCCCTCGGCCACGCCCAATCCGACGGCATCCACAACAAACACTGGTGGGAACACCTCGGCGCGGACCTGGCCGAGTGGGGCGGCAAAATCGCCGAGATCGCCAACGACCTCGCCCCGATCCTGGACGTCCTGGCCCTGGCCACCTCCTGGATACCCGGCGTCGACGTCATCACCGCCGCCCTGGCCGAAGCCGACAACCTCATCGCCCTAGCCGGCACCGGCCTCCAAATCGCCGGCGACGCCATGCAAGGCCACTGGGGCGATGCGCTGATGGGCGCCGGCATGCTCGGTCTGACCTTCCTGGGCGGGAAGGCGATCGAAAAGGTCGGCGGCAAGCTGATGGACAAGTTCGGGGGCAAGCTGCTGGAGAAATTCGGGCAGAAGGCCGAAGGCAACATCGGCTGCTTCTCCAAGGGCGACCCGGTCGACGTCGTCTCCGGCCAGATGATCATGAGCGAGCTCGATCTCGGGCTGCCCGGCGTCCTCAGCCTCGAGCTCAACCGGTCCTACGCGTCCGACTACGAGTACGGCCGCTTGTTCGGCCCCGGCTGGTCCTCGACCCTGGATCAGCGCATATCGATCAACGCCGCCGGAATCCATTTCGTCGGCGACGACGCCCAGACGCTGCACTACCCGCTGCCGGACGGCGACAGCCCGGTCCTCCCGGCCGAGGGCCTGCGCTGGCCGCTGGTGTGGGAGCGCGACACCGACGAGATCCGCGTCTGCGACCCCGCGACCGGTCGGACGCGCCACTTCGCCGTCGTGCACCACAGCGTGGACGATGCACAGATCAGGGACCTGACGGCGATCTCGGACCGCAACGGCAACCGGATCGTCGTCCACCGGACCGTGGACGGCACGCCGACCGCGGTGACCCTGCCGGGCTACCGGCTCGCGATCGACACCGTCGCGGCGGCTGACGGCCCGCGACTGTCCGGGATCCGGCTCCTCGACGGCCAGGGTTCGAGCATCCTTCGGACGTTCGCGTACGACCACCGCGGACTCCTGGCCGCCGTCACCGACGCGAGCGGCCAGCCGTATGTCTATGACTACGACGACCAGGACCGGCTGACGTCCTGGACCGACCGCGTCGGCTACCGCTACGCCTACGAATACGGCGCGGACAGCCGCGTCGCGCGCGGTGTCGGCCTCGGCGGCTACCTCTCAGCCACTTTCCAGTACGACCTCGAAACCCGCGTCACACGCGTGACCGACAGCCTGGGCCACGTCACCGAGTTCCACTACGACGAGCACGGCCACATCGCCCGCGTCGTAGACGCTCTCGGCGGCGTTGTGGCCATGGAGTACGACCGGTTCGGGCACCTGGTGGCACGGACCGACGAACTCGGCCGCACCACCTCTTTCCTGCTCGACGAGTACGGCGACATCGCTCGCCTGACCAGCCCGGACGGCAGTGTCGCCGAGTTCGGGTATAACGAGCTGCGGCAGCTGACCTCCGTCCGCGAGGGCGATACGGTCCGCTCGCTCTATACCTTCGACGAGCGCGGCAACCTCCTGGCGTCGGCCGACGCGACCGGCGCCGTGTCCCGTTTCGAGTACGACGAGCACGGCCATTGCGTCGGCGCCTGGGACGCGGCCGGCGCTGCGCACCGCTTCGTCAACGACGCCGCCGGGCTGATCGTCGAGGCAGTCGACCCGCTGGGCCGCAGCAGCCGCATCGAGCGCGACGCCTTCGGCGCGATGACGGCAGCGATCGGCCCGCTGGGACGACGCTCCGAGATGCGGCGCGGACTCGACGGCCGTCTGGAGGCCCGCCTGCTGCCGGACGGTGCCACCGAGGCCTGGGAGTACGACGCCGAGGGCCGCCTCGTCGCCGAGCGCGACGCCACCGGAGCGGTCAGCCGCTTCGAGTTCGGGCCGTTCGGCCTGATGCGCGCCCGCACCCTGCCCGACGGCGAGCGTCACGAGTTCGGCTACGACACCGAGCTCCGCCTGACCTCGGTGACCGGGCCGGACGGCCGCGTGTGGTCCTACGAGCACGATCCGGCCGGGCGGCTGGTCGCGGAGACCGACTTCGACGGCCGCCGCCTGACCTACCGCCACGACGCCGCCGGGCAACTCGTCGCGAAGACCGCCGGCGGCATGGAGACGCGCTTCGCGTACACGCCGAACGCCGCCTTGGCCGCGTGGGAGACCGCGGACGGACGGACAACGATCGAGTACGGCGCGATCGCGGACCTGCCGATGCGGATCACCGGACCGGACGCCGTCATCGAATACGCCCGCGATCCGGTCGGCCGGGTGCTGGCCGAGACGGTCGACGGCCGGACCGTCAGCAGCGAGTACGACGCGGCGGGCCGTCGGACGCGTCGCACGACACCCGGCGGACTCGTCTCGACCTGGACCTACGATCAGGGCGGGCTGCCGGTCCAGCTGGAGTCGACCGCTGGGTCGGTCCGGTTCGCGTACGACGCGGCGGGACGTGAAGTCGATCGTCAGCTGGGCGCGCTCTCGCTCACGCAGAGCTGGGACGTCTCCGATCGGCTGACCGGCCAGCTGCTGGCCGCGTCCGGGCCCGGCGACCGGCCTGACGCGCAGCGGACCGCGCAACGGCGTACCTACGGGTACCGCAGCGACAGCACCCTGGAAACCGTCACCGACCTGCTGCACGGCGACCGGCGGTTCGAACTGAGTCCCGGCGGCCGGGTCACGCGGGTCGAGGCTCGGAACTGGACGCAGACCTACGCCTACGACGGACTCGGCAACATCACGCGCTCGGACAACAGCGCTGTGGCCGACGATCCGGTCGGCGGCGACCGCGCCTACAGCGGGATGCTGGTGCGGTCGGCGGGGCGCCGCAGTTACGAGTACGACGAGCGTGGGCGCGTCACACTCGTCCGCACCAGGACTCTGTCGGGGCAGCGCCGGGAACGCCGGTACGAGTGGGACGCGGAGGACCGGCTCGCCCGCGTGACCCTGCCCGACGGCACGGTGTGGGCGTACCGATACGACCCGCTGGGCCGGCGCATCGCCAAGCAGCGTTTGGGCGCCGACGGTCGCACGGTGGCCGAGGAGGTGCGATTCGCCTGGGACGACACGCAGCTCGCCGAGCAGTCGTCGACCGGGACCGACGGCCGGACCAGGACAGTCACGTGGGACTGGGAGCCGGGGACCTGGCAGGTGGTCGCGCAGACCGAATCGTACGGTCGGCGTACCGCCCCCGACGCGGAGCGGATACCCGAGGCCGACCAGGACTCCGGGGAGCTGGACCGGCAGTTCTTCGCGGTCGTGGCGGACCTCGTCGGCGCACCGTCGGAGCTGGTCGACGCCGCAGGCCGCGTGCTGCCCGTATCCCCCACCGACCTGTGGGGACGCAGGACCCTGACGGACATGCCGGAGCGCTGCCCGCTCGGCTTCCCCGGGCAGTACCACGACGACGAGACCGGCTTGGACTACAACTACGCGCGGTACTACGACCCGGAGACGGGACGGTACCTGTCGGGCGATCCACTAGGCCTGGAGCCATCGCCGAACCCCTACGCGTACGTGGCGAACCCGACGGCGTGGACCGACCCGCTGGGTCTGGCGTCGACGAAGGGGCCCCAGTGGAACAAGGACGGCGGCAACTACAACGACATGCGGCCGTCCAACCCGCCGGGCACACCCGTGGGCACCTTCGAGCGCAACCACATCCCGGCGAAGGACGCCTGGATCAAACTCGGCATCACGGACTCGCTGCCCTGGAAGTACGGGCCTTCGATCCGCATGGACCTGGCCGACCACAAGGCGTTCATCAGCACCGGCTCGGGCGCGAAGTCCGTGGCCTGGCGCGCGAAGCAGGGCTGGCTGATCAAGCAGGGCAAGTGGGACGTCGCGATGGCGATGGACATCGGCAAAATCCGCAGCCAGTTCGGGACCAAGTACGACGGGGCGATCGCCGAGATGGTCGCCGACCTGCCAAACAACGACCGGCTGCAGAAGATGCTGACCTCGAACGGCTGGAAGATCAGGACGTGTCTCCTAAAATGAAGGCCATGCTCATCGAACTCGACCCGCCGACAGGCATCACCGGCTTCCACTTCGGCATGCCGGCCGAGGAAGTCAAGCAGGCAGCCGCCGCCCTAGGCGAGGTCACGGTGAACGACGAGGGCGTGGCCCAGGAATGGGCCCACATGACGGTCGACATCGCACACCCCCAAGTCGACATCACCCTGAACCTGGAGGACGGCAAGACCCTGACCTCGGTCAACATCTTCCGCCCCCGCCCCGGCCCGGAGGAGATCACCGTCACCTGGCAAGGCATCGACATCTTCGCCACCCGCGCCGACGAGATCCTGGACCGCATCGCCGACGCCGGCCACCGCATCCACGACCGCGAGTTCCTCTTCCCCCTGGTCCCAGGCCTCTCACTGGGCTTCTCACGCGACCCGGCCGGCGACGACGACTTCCCGATGGACGAGGAGACAGGCGTCGCCGACTTCTTCCTGAGCGTGCTGACAAGCACGACCACGTACTACGACGCAGTACTGGCCGAAATCGACCGGATGGGACTCTGAGGCCGGGGCCACGGCGGTCCCGTCCGGGAGGTCGGACTCGACTCACCGACCGGATCTGCCAGGCGGCATCGGGTTCAGGCTGGTGCCGTCGCTCTTCCAGCACCGCGCAACATGGCCGTAACCAGGCCTGCGAGCGGCACGAACGTTGACTGGCGACGACACGGTGGGCCCTGCGGGATTCTCACCGTGGATGGGGAAAAGCCTCTGACCTGCGACTAAGCGTTAGTCAGATCGTATGGTGGAGCCAAGGGGATTCACAAGATACTGACATACTTTAGCTCTGACCTGCGGCGGATCGATTCGATAGCACCGATCCATGCATATGCCACCACCCATGCACCACCGACGCTGATGCGTGGCGCAACAGCCTGGTACCGAATACGCCAGTCGATGTTTGTGAACGCTCCGCCGCTCCCAGACCTGGTTTGCGATGCCCACACAGCGCGACTGTAGCCGTCAATTTCCGAATAGGGGACCGAATGTCTCCTCAAGAATCTCTGCGTACTCTTGATCGTCGACGCTGAGGGACGTCCTGCTGCGCCCCGCGAGAACAGCAAGGTCATCACGGGTGTACGAACGCGCGTTAGCGAGTTCGACGAGCGCGTGAAGCTCGGCTTCGGTCGCTGCGTTGTCCGACTCCGCCGCAACGGCTGCCGCAAGACTGCGAGCTGCCATCGTCACCTGATCGTGGTCAAGATGACGCCACCATCCCGCAAGCTGTTCCGCTGCGTCGATACGCTCCTCCGCATCCTTGCTGCGCAACAAGGTGAGCCGGCCGGCGAGGCGTTCCGGGTCAGCTGGCATTACGCACTCCTCCTATGGTCACCAAGGCAACGTGAGAATCAACGGCCAGGGTATGTGGGTGTCGTTGATCGCATCCTCACTGTAGTTCGGGCTGTCCGGGTTGTGGATTCCCTGCGGATACAGGTTGCCGTCGGCATCCTGATACTTCGCCCCGTGCTGGACACGAAAAATCGGGCCGTTCGCGGCGTTCGAGCCAGCAGGTGCGGTCGGGTCCGCACTGTGGATGCGGAGACGGATCGTCGGGCCGACCTCATTGCCGTCTGCGTCGCGTTCCTTCCACACCCATTCGGTGCCTTCTTCAGCGCCTTGACCTGGTGCTGCGGGCGTCCAGGGACGCTGCCGTGCGTAGGGCGGGACGAGCTCGCTCGGATCGCGGCCGTTCAAGTCAAACCCGCCGCCGGGAGCCCGTGGAATCGGATTATTGGCGGCGGCCTCTGCGGCGCTGCTCTCGTCCTGGGCCGCCATCACTCCCGGCGGGAGCCCTTCCTCGTCGCTCCCGCCGCCCTTGCCGCCTAGGCGAGAGGCGCCGAGGTACGCCGCGTCGTGAGCGAGGTCGTCCCAGTGGCCTTGGAGTCCGTCGCCGGTGGCCTTGATGGCGAGTCCGGCCGCGGTGACTTCGGGGGCTGTCTCCGCGATGAGGTCGTCGGCGCCGGCGAGGCTGGCGGTGACTACGTCCAATCCGGGCACCTCGACGGTGAGGATGGCGATGCCGTTGAGGACGGGGGCGAGGATGGCGGCAATCTGGCCGACCTCGCCGGACCATTCGGCAATCTTGCCGCCGATGTCGGACAGGGCTTCACCGACGTGCTGCCACCAGTGCTTGTTGTGGATGCCGTCGGACTGGGCGTGGTGCAGTGCCTTGGCGCATTCCTTGCCGGCCGCGTCGAGATCATCGTGAGCTTGCCGGGCCTGAGCCGCGAGGGTCGCCAACCGGCCTTTGGCGTCGGCCAGTGCCTTCTGGGCGTGGTCGTGAGTGGTTTGGGCGTCTGTGGCGGCTTTCGGGTCGGTGCCGGACTGTGCGGTCTTCAGGTCCGCCGCCGCGTTGTTCGCAACGCCGGTGGCACGGCTGACGTCAGCCTCGGCATCTTGGCCTTGGCGGAGTGCGGCGTCGGCCTTGTTCTGCGCGGCCTGCATCTTGGTCCAGTACGCAGACAAGGCATCGGAGGCCTCACCATAGGAAACGTACAGCTTTTGCAAGCGCCCCGGCAGGGGACCGAAAGCGGCTTTGAAGGCGTCTGCGGTCTGCCCCACCCATGACAGTGCGGTGGCGTCGCCACCGAACGAGTTCAGCGACGACCAAGCACGCTCGACATCGTGCGAGAAGTCCCCGAATTCCTTTGCCAGGGCCTGTACCGATTCCACCACACCTGGTGTCGGATCCCCATCCAAGCCCAACACGTCCCACCCGCTTGGACGCACCACTAGAGCCAACCCCCGGTTCCCCCGCGTACCTGCCGACGCCCTGCAGCAGAGTTCTGTTTTACCTCGACGCGTGACGGTGGATGAGTGTACAAAAGCGCTCATGGATCACGTAACCCCTGAGCGCGAACCGATTACCTACCGTCTCGCTCTGGGGGAAGACTGGTACCGAATCCGCTTGGATGAACATGCTGAGGCGGACGTCAAGGCCTTCCTGGACGTGGTCTTCGACGGGATCCCCACCGTTGCGGCCGAGCAGCTCAGAACCCTCCTTACAGCCCAGTTCGCGGCACAGATCGCTGCAGCTCGCTCGAAGCGAGGGATCGAACTGCTGGTACCCACGCCCAGGCGCGGTGGTGCTGCGCTGCCAGGCGCCGCTGTGCTAACCGCCGAAGTCGTGATCCCGGCGCCGGTCGTGCCCGATCCGGTCGAAGTCGTCGCACGGGTGGCGCACGGCTCTGCTGGTGCGCGCACAGGTGTGATCGCAGGCTCCGTGGCGGTTCGGATCGATCACAGCGCAGCCGACGACGGCCTGGATGCGGATGACAGACTCTTGCCGCCGACCCGCAAGCGCATCGAGTACGTAATCGCGGTGCCGAACGATCCGCGATGGCTCTCGATCGACCTGAGCGTGCAGGCCATCAACGGGTTCAACATGGATCAGACAATCACGGACTTCGATCAGGCGGTGGGGCAACTTAGCTGGTCAGCGTCTGAATAGGGCAGGCTCACCGCGACACCTGACAAAGCAGGCGGGTACCCGGCCTGACCCCCGGGTTCGCAGACAAACCGCTGGCGTGCCAGTCCTAGGCTGAAGCACTGCTGTGCTGGTTGCAATGAACTTCGCCCGGGAATGGTGGCGGTAGGTGGTGCAGGGTCGGCCAGGGGGTGGCGATGTCTGCGAGACGGGAAGCAAACAGCGACGGACACCATCGTCCGCCGCATCGCAGGGGAACCCACACGGAGATGTCAGGCACCGCCTCGGACGTGGTGCAGGCTCGCGACGTCAGCGGGGGGATCCATTTCCACCAGTCGGAAGGCGCTTCTTTGCCGATCCCGCGCCAACTGCCAGCGGGGATTCGTGACTTTACAGGGCGCACGACCGACCTACTCGCCTTGGACGCCCTGATACCGACTGAAGCCAGTGACGTGGCGGTAGGCCGGCCCGGCGCTGTGGTGATCTCTGCGATCGAGGGCGCCGCAGGGATCGGCAAGACCACGCTGGCAATTCATTGGGCGCACCAGGTGCGCCACCGTTTCCCCGACGGAACGTTGTATGCGAACTTGCGCGGCTATGGCCCGGGCCAGCCCGCAGCAGCCAGCGAGGTGCTTGACGGGTTCCTGCGTGCCCTCGGCGTCCCACCGGGACGGATCCCCGCAGCGTTGGACGAGCAGGCAGGGCTCTACCGCTCACTGCTGGATGCGCGACGAGTGCTCGTGGTGCTGGACAACGCGAGCAGTCCGGAGCAGATACGACTGCTGCTGCCGGCCGGAGCCGGCTGCCTAGCCCTGATCACCAGCCGGTCGACCATGACCGGGCTGATCGTCGCCCAAGGTGCGACACGGATCAGCCTCGATCTGCTGCCGTTCGACGAAGCGGTAGTCATGTTGAGGGGCATCGTCGGAGATCAACGCGCCGACGCCGAGCCGCAGGCGTTGTCCGACATCGTCCACGCCTGCGCCCGGCTGCCCCTGGCTTTGCGGATCGCCGGCGCACGTGCGATCGCCCGTCCCCGCACGCCTCTGGCAAATCTGCGGGGCGCGCTGCTGGATCAGAGGCGGCGCCTGGATACGCTAAGCATGACCGGGGATGAGGCGACAGCAGTCCGAGCGGTGTTTGCCTGGTCCTATCACGCACTGCCTTCCGGCCAAGCTCGGCTGTTCCGGAGTCTGGGGCTGCACCCAGGTATAGAAATTGACGTCTATGCAGCAGCCGCCCTGGTCGGATCATCAACAGACGGAGTCCATGAGGGCCTGGAAGCCCTGGCAGATGTGCATCTGATCGAACCAGCGTCGCCGGATCGCTATGAGTTGCACGACCTACTGCGCGCCTACGGGCTGGAACAAGCCGAACGCGAAGACGCCCAAGCCAACCGAGCCGACGCGCTAAGCCGGCTGCTCGGCTTCTATCTCCACGCGGCCGATGCCGCTGACCGTACCGTGATGATTCGTATGCGAGCCTCGACCGACTCGGTCCCGGCCCCCCGCTACCTACCGACTTTCGATACGGCACTCACCGCGATGGAATGGTTCGAACGCGAGTATGCGAACCTTACTGCCGCCAGCCGCTGCGCCGCGGAAGAAGGCCTACACGCCCTGGCCTGGCAGCTACCCGCCGCTCTCAACGGCCTGTTCGACTATGCCGGCCGCTGCACCGATTGGCTCGCTGCATGCGAGAGTGCCTTATCTGCCGCACGGGTTTTGGGGGACCGCCGGGCCGAGCAGTACACGTTGTGCAGCCTAGTCGGGGTGCTGCGTGAGCTACATCGGCCGGAGGAGGCTGTCGAGACCGCGGAGGCAGCCCTCGACATCGCCGGGCAAAACCGAGATCGATTCGGGGAGTTGCTGGCATTGCACGTCAACGGCGAGGCTTACCAAAGCGCGAAGCGATTCGATGATGCCGCCGACTCTCACCGCCGGGCACTTGAGGTCTCCCGAGAACTCGCTGATCCCTGGTCCGAAGCCATCGCCCTGTACAGGCTGGGCCTGATGCACCAAGAGCTGGGACATCTGGATGAGGCGCTCGACTGCCATCAGAAGGCCAGAGAGATCTTCCGCAAGGTCGGCGACCACGCCCGTGAGGGCTGGGTGCTTTGTGGACTTGGCGACGTATATCTAGCGCTCGACCGACTCGACTTGGCTGCCGTTCAACACTGCAAGGCGTTGGATATCGCCCGTCGTCTCGGATATCCGAGGCTGCGGGCCGAAGCACTCGATGGCCTGGGCCGAAACCTGCACCACGCAGGCAATTTCCAGGGCGCCAGGGAGCACTGGCTGCAGGCGATGGAGATATTCGAGCAGCTTGGTAGCCCACGAGCAGACGACGTACACACGCACCTTCAGGCTTGAGCGGTCGTGGATTTCCCGCCAGGACACGGCATACTTCCGCTCTGTACAGCCCGCCATGGCCTTCGACACGACCTGGGCTTACCCGGGTCTTCCGCGAGTCGACCAATACGAGTGCGGTCGCCGCCGAGCACGCCAGCCGCAGTCACGGAGGCCGCCCGAACTCTCCAGCACATGAAATCAGGACAGGGAGACACCGGAAACGCCACCACACACACCACAGCTTCGGGGTAAGCCCGTCTGGAGCCACCTGACAACCGCTGGCATTCCTTCCCCGGCACCTCAAAACAGTCCACGACCAGGCGTCTAGCAACTGCGGCTGCCGATCAGCGGCGATGGGCAGAGACCTCGCGGGTTCCACGCCACCTACCCCAAAGTAGGGCCTGACCTGCGCCTGGCCCCACCCATGCACCACCGACACCGAGACGGGCTAGCCGCGAAGGAGGCACTACCCGGCGAGCATCACCGCGCCAACTTCGAGGACCTACTGCACCCTATCCATCAGCGTGGAAGCGCCTTTGCATGGGAGCGCCAGCGCATCGACTAGCCTGTCTGGCATCCTGGGGCCCGCCCCTACCAAGACCTTTGCGACACATACCAGGGCTCTTCCTGCCGGCGATTCGATCCGTCGACGTCGTGACGACTGAGGCCCAACAGCATCGAGGCTCAGTCGACGACCTGAGTTCTGCCCGGCGCAACTGCCCTGCATCGTAAGAACACATGTTTGCCTTCGGCTCGCATGGGCAGGGAGCCATCCGAGCAAAGGAGGACATGCTGGCGGTCGACAGAGCTACCCAGCATGCAGTACCCCGACTGACCAGCAGGAGATCGCAACCGTCCGTTACAGTTGCGGCGTACCGGCCACCACCGATGGGCACGGACCACTTGCATAACCGCAGCTCAGTACCACTTTGAGCGTCAAGTGCCTCAGGAGGAGTGTTCATGGCTGATGCTCAGCCGGCGCCGCTGCGCGATCACGCCTGGCCTGCTGGCGCGGTCCTGCAGAATCCAGCCTCACTAAGCGATACGAAGTTGTTCGGCTTCTCTGTGATTAGTCCGCTGCGTTACCCGGGAGCCAAGCGACAACTGGTTCCGGTGATCGAAACGCTCATCGCAGGAAACATTCCGCCACCGAAGCTGTTGGTTGAGCCCTTCTGCGGGGGAGCGACAACAACCCTACGGCTCCTGGGATCTGGAGCAGTTGAACATGGAATCCTGGCGGATGTAGACCCGTTGGTCGCCGCCTTCTGGCAGACTGCAGCATTCGATTCGGCCTGGCTAGTCACAGCCATGCGCGAGCTCACTATCACTGTGGCCGAGTGGGACCGCTGGCGAGCAACCGAACCGAGCACCGCGCGCGACCGTGCGCTCAAGTGTCTCTTCCTGAATCGCACGACTTTCTCAGGGATCTTACACGGACAGGCCGGCCCAATCGGCGGAAGAGCACAGGAGTCCGACTACAAGATCGACTGCCGCTTCGGTTTCGATGGACTTGAGCGACGGATAAAGGGGATTGCGGATCTCGCTGCAACCGGACGCTTGCTGGACGTCTGGGAGTGCGACTGGCGGGAATCGCTGACACGAGTGGGAGACCGCTACGGCGAGCTCGAAGAGGACGAGATCATCTTTTACTTCGACCCGCCGTACGTCGAAAAGGCACCGTTTCTCTACGACTGGTCGTTCAAAAGCGACGAACACACGCAGCTCGCGAAGGCGCTTAAGGAGCTCACGTATCGGTGGCTGTTGTCATACGACGACACGGCGAGCGTCCGTGAACTCTACGGTCCTAGTCACGATCAAGCTGTTCTACACGTATCGCATCGCTATACGGCAGCTGGGTCCGAGAAGCGGACAGTACGAGATGAACTACTTGTCACCAACCTGAAGACCATCCCCGAATCTGACCGCTATCGCATGATCGTTGACGGCGACGACTCCGCCAACGACGAACCCCGACTCTGATCGAACTGCTGTACCTGCCGGCGATCAGTGGTAGAAGTAACAGAGGTCTGGCTCACGCGCCAGAACCAGGCGACTACGTGGGGTGGGAATGAGCGCGCTCTCAGGCATGGCGCAGGCTGCGATGGCCGGTAGCAATCCGCTAGTCGGGCTTCTCGATGGCGCTAAGCGGCTCGGTGGGGTTTACCACCTGGACTACGACAGCGCGATCGTCATCACAGACGACTTCATCAAGCGCGAAGCAGGCGGCATCCCCCGTAATGGCTTCCTCCTTGCCGCGGCGACGGTTCCTACCAAGGAGACCAACGCGCCCCTGGACGAAGACGAAGTCATCCTCCTGCGCGTTCGAGGCACAGCTCCCCTTCCCAACGAGGCTGAAATCGTCGCCACCAGGCTCGCTGCCATCCGCACCGCGGATGTTCGTCAGGAACGACCTGAGGCTGTCATCGATAATCTGACATCAAGCCAAATAGAGATGTCAGCATTCGACTGCGAGGTACTGGGTACGTTTTATGGTGAGACGGTTGCGCGCAAGCCCTACGTACAGTGGGGTGGCGACATCGACAACGTCTACTCGGGGGCTCGCTACTTTGTCTACGTCCCCTCCCCCGAAGCACTCTCCCGGATCGCCTCATATCCTGAACGGACCGAGGAGGAGGTTGAGAAGAACCTCACTCCCGACATGATCCAGCTAGGTGTTGTCCGATTCTCTTCGACAAAGCGCAGATCGACCGATGCCAAGATGGATTCGGTTCCTGTAAGGGTTCGGGTCACCGACTTCATCTCCAGAAAGACTGCCGTACTCGGCATGACACGAGTGGGAAAGTCGAATACTAATAAGACCTTGTGCACTGCCGTCTTCGAGCATGCAGCAAAAACGGGACAACCAATAGGGCAGCTTATCTTTGACCCGCAGGGTGAGTACGCGAACGTCAACGATCAAGACAGAACCGGCCTGCGCTTGTTGGGGATCGGCTCAGATCTGGTCCACATCTATAAGATGCTTCCTGATGCAGGAGACCCGCAGGAGTTTCCGCTCGCGGTAAACTTCTTCGAAACGGATGAGCTTCCTCTTGTATGGGAACTGCTCATCGGAGCCCTCGCTGACCAAAACACAGCGTACGCAAACGCCTTCAAAACGGCACGCATATTAGACCCTAGCCGCGATGACTATCCGGTCGGCAAGGCCGGCGAGGAAGAATATCGCAGCGTCCTTGCGGATGCGCAACGAGGCCAGCTTGCCTTCTACGCCACTCTAGCGAAGGCGAACTTTGGTGCACCAAAGACGGGCTTTCGCCAGGTCTTCAAGATGGCCAAAGCGTTGCGCGAGGCGTTTGAGCAGGAAAGACCCAACCTCGTACAAGTCGTGGATGCGCAGAGAGGGTTGTGTGCCGTCAGCTCGCCGGCTGCCGCAAGATCCCTCGTCGCATGGATCTCCGAACGCATTGCCGACACCGAGCGAGGTATTGCGACGGTTGACGTATCGACGTGGCAGAGGTGCGATCCCTTCACATCCATTCGGACCGTGTTCGATGCGACAATCGGAACCACAGTACTGAACAGGATAAAAACTCTTAGCGACTATCATGACCCTCAGAGCAAGGGTGACCTAGCTGATCGAGTGTGGGAAGATCTGGTGGCTGGGCGAATGGTCATCATCGATCTCTCGATCGGATCCGAAGAGGTCACCAAGATGTTGTCCGAACGCCTCGTCTTCCGACTCATCTCGAAGGCCAATGCGCGCTTTCGCAAGAACGAGACTGCCGTGCCCATTCAGATCGTTGTCGAAGAGGCGCATAATCTGTTCGACCGAGCCCAAGCCGGGAAGTCTACCGTGCGGGATGACCCCTGGGTCAGGCTTGCGAAAGAAGCGGCAAAGTACAGTATGGGCCTTATCTATGCCACACAAGAGGTAACCAGCATCGATCGCAGAATTCTGTCGAACACATCGAACTGGATTGTGGCACACCTGAACTCCGACAACGAAACGCGTGAACTGTCGCACTACTACGACTTCGGGGTCTTCGCGCAGTCGCTCAGGAAGGTAGAGGACCGCGGGTACGCTCGGATGAAGACGTTCTCTGGAAAGTATATCGTTCCAACACAGATCGCCAAGTTTGACCACGCAATGATCAACCGCGCGCGGGATGCCGCGAAGCTTCCGCCCATTGAGGTTCCGCCGCAGAGCTAGTTGGGAGACGGCAGTGCCTTACGACGCCGAACGCGCCTCGCGGATTGGCCATGTGCCAATCGCCATGAGCCCGGCAATTATCGCCGCGATGTCACGTTGGATTACACCCGCCATCGACGTTGATGAGCCGGCTCATATCACAAGCCGGCTCGTCGCGGTCGATGATATTCCGCGCGACCAGCGGCCGGAGACTACGTTTACAATCGCGTTCGATGGGTCCAACCAGGAAGATGTAGCGCGCGTTGGGTTCCCATCGATTCGCGTGGGCTACCTACAGATTGCTGGGGTCTATGTCAGCATCGCGCAGTTCCTCGGCGCGAGCAGGACGGGGCTCGTTAATGCTCGAGAGCTGGAGCGATCGCAGATCACTCAAACGGTCAACGCTGTTCTCCCGGGATCTAACGTTCATCTGCCTGGGATGAAGGGTAAGGAATCCTGGCGTGCCGAACTCGATCGGGCGTACTCGGAGTCGAGCATCTCAGATTTTGGTTCCCCGTTCACCCTAAGCGATGCGCTAATGACGATTCATGGCGGACCCGGACGACCCGCATCGTCTGTTCGTCTGAGCAAGTGTCCTACCTGTGGTTCGTCCGGAACGCCGCAGCAAACCGTTGACCTAAAAGGCGGGACGTGTACTGAACCTCTCTGCTCCGCCGCTCTCTATACTACCGATGTCCTGAGGGCCTACGAGGAGTTCTCGGAGGACGGTGAAAATATACGGCCTCTCAATGTCTCGATGAACCTCGCTGAGCGCCTCCTGCTCGTCGCATATATCGACGGATTCTTCAGGGCGCAACCTCAGAATCTCGGACAAGGGTTGTTTATCACTGACGGACCGCTCGCCGTGTACGGGCCGACGGCGCCGCTGAAGTCGCGCTTCCTCGAGTACTGGTCACAGCTCTGTGCTACCCTTGAGTCCCTCAATTTGGCGGTACCACTGCTTGTGGGAATCGAAAAGACTGGCGAGTTTGTTGATCACGCTCAAGCAATTGCGGACCATATTCCAAATGGATACGTCATGGCTCTCGACGTTCCGTACATCAACAAGTACATCGTCAATCACGACGAAGACCATCACTACGGTAGAGACGAATTCTACGGGCGCAGGTTTATTTTCAAGACGTCCACCGGTGACGTGCTCGTGATCACAGTGCCTCGCGTACCCGGAGGTGTGCCTTACGAGAAGCCGCGGTTCCAGGCCAATGGCGATGCGATCCCCGGCCCTTCTGATTCACTGAATTCGTACCCAACGCTTCGTGCGACTCTCGATGTCCTGGATCAGCTTCAGACTCGGTTGTATCCAAATGCCGTCATACCAGTCGCACTCGCGCATTCGGCATCATCGTTGCCGCTGGGGACCGGCCAAAGCGTGCTGACGCTGCTAGCCCAGCGCGGTCTCGGTATGCCTGAGGACAGCATCAGCCTGAGCCGTCTCAAGGCTCCCCGTCGCCCCGGTGGCCGATAAAGCAGAGTCGTTGCAGGCAGAATCAGTACTCGCCGTCGTATGCTCCCGCACCAACACCGGTCGAGCTCCAATCCTGTCGGGTATTTCCAACGGGTGTCCGAACGCACCGGTTCTCAAGCCACGATCGCGTGCATGCTCCGACTGCTGGTTCCCCCGATGGAGATCCTAGCCAGGGAAGAATCCGACGCGGTCGGACCCGGGTGTCCGGAAGGCGTAGACCAATGCATCGCCATCGAGGTTGGGCGGATCGCCGTTCTCCACGACAACAACCTGTGCAGGTACATCGTGTATTAGTCCCCTGTAGAAGCGTTCTACGACGTTATGCGTCAGTTGGACGTCCGTCTCACGGGGCTCACGGTAGGTTAGGACTGGAGAGTCAAGTACGACAAACCCTGGATGGACGAGGGCTCGCTGCGCAGCGTACTGGACTAGCGCAGTCGAGAAGGCCGCGTGGATGATCGAACGCATACCCTTCCCACGAGCGCTCCGCGGTCTGCCGCCAACGCTAACTTCAGCACTGGGCTCGTCGTAAGCGACGTGCTTGTCGCCCGGGACCTGCCAGGATTGCAGTATCTGCTGGACAAGCTGTTCGAACTCGGCGACATCGGTGGTCGGGAGGCCGCCTAGCCTTGTCGGTGGTGCGGTCGGAGCACTCACGAGTGCGGCCTTGGCATCCTCCATGCGCTGGATCTGCGCGAAAACCGCTAGGTCCGTCAAGATCTGACTTCGTACACTGAGCAACTCGGTCGTGTCCGTATGCAGTGGGGCCAAGCGCCTGTCCAAATCGGCCAAGCGACTCTCTAGTGAAGATGCTTGAGCGTGCAGCTCGTCGTTGGCGACCTCCAGCCCGGCAAGTTGAGCGTTCAGATCGTCGATCGTCGTGAGCAAATCAGCACGCAGATCCGCGGTCTTGCGAATTTCTGCAGTGACTGCCTCCTTCAACGCGGTGGTCTCAGCGGCATGGTGGCCCGGACGTTGGTGTTCGGGCGCTGCGCCGCAGAAGACACAAGTTCCCGTACGGAAGTAGCCGAGGAGGTTGCCGGCTTCCCCAACCATCTCTAGACGAGCCAGATCCGACTCGTACTGCTGGCAGAGCAGTCCAAATCGGTTTACGAGCGTCTGGATCTCAGTCGCTTGCATGCGGTTACTAGAAGCGAGTTCTTGAGTTTCGCGTGCATCGGAAGCGACCTGGGAACGCTGCGATACCAAAATACTTACATCAGCAGAAACGCTGGCCATGGCGTTCTCAACGAACGACAGCTGCGCGTTCAGCGGAGTAACCTCTTCACCAAGCACGAGGCTATCGGTGGCCTCACGGATTAGGTGGTCAAGCAGTTCAATCTTGCCTTTTCCAACTCGCGTCTCTACCTCGTCACTGGCACCGACATGGGCCGAGTCATCCTGCCCTGTCAGCAGGTACTTGAATACTGATTTCTCTGCAGTTTCCAAGGTCTTCTGACCGGATGTCAGCACTACAGGTCGCGGGCTCGCCATCTGACTCTCATTGATGATGCACAAATGTGCGAGATCCCGAAAGCTTAGCGAGCGAATCTGACGCCGAGAGTTCTTGAGCACCATACGGCCATCGGCGCCGATGATCTTGAGAAGGTATCGCGATAGGTTCTGGTTTGAGCGCGAGTCATGCCTGGTGGACAGAATAGCTTCGGGCGCAGTGGCTGGAAGGTCCCGATGATCGCCGTTATGCGTGAGAACCTTACTGGATCCAAATTCGCGATATAGTGTAATTATTTCACCGTCGGGTAGACGTAAACCGAGCAGTGCGGCTGTGTACCCATCTGCCTCCTGGATTGACTTGAGGTCCCTTGCGCCGAGCATGTAGTCAATCGCTTCAACCATGAATGACTTGCCGGTTTCTGAAGCTCCGTAGATCACCGTCAGACGATCATGGAATGCTACGGATGCGGGATGCTTGTCGGGTCCGATACAGGTAATATGGATCAACGTAAGTGGACGCACTGCTCGCCGTCCTCTCCTCCGAGTCGCGCTCCCGCATCTAAACCATTCACCCAGCGCTCTGTAATCTGACGCATCCCTTGCCGCACGTCTGTCATTTCCCGCAGGTATACCGTCATCAACCATGCAGCGCGCTGTTTAAGCGAGCCTACATAAGGAGCCTCTAGGAGGTTCAGGAAGCTTGAAGATTCTTCAGTGGCTTGGTACGCAAATCCCTCGTCACTTGTAGCCATCACGGCAAGGCCGGCACGCAGGAGTACGAGTAGCCCTTGTTCCATTGACCGACGTCGCATGCCTAACTCTCCGGGGCCAATCGGCAGATCTGGATGCAGGCTCGATGGTCCGCCGTCCAGGTCTCCGCTGTGGAGGACCGCATGATCGAGGTATACGAGTTGCGCTACATCCAACGGACGAGGAAAGCATTCGGACAGCAAGACCAGCGCCCGGATGCCGACCTCGATAGGACTATTGAGAGGGTTCATGACACGTCCTCGTCACCTTTGCACCACGTCAGTCTACCGTCATTAGCCAGGTGATGGCACAGACCTTTTCTGTCCGAGACGGTGATGACTGGATAGAGAATGTTTCCCGTGTTAGGTTGATGGTTCACCGCTGCTTCAAGCACGGCATCAAGGCGTTCAAAGCCATGGCTGTAGTCGCGCTCCTCGACTTCAACGACGGCGTCGTACAGATCCGACTCGATTGCGGAGAATGTCTCTAGCGGGACGCTGTCGCGTGCGAACACTCTCAGCGATTCAGCACTGTAAAAGGCTTCACGTTGCCTCTTTAGGTGACCTTTGGTTTTCAAGTGCTCCCGTGCGTCATTGAGCGCTACGAGGGCCAAACCGTACTTTTCGTTGTAGGCCGCTAACAGCTTCTGAATGTAAACTGCCTCGTGTGCAGCCTCTTCCTGGG
Organism: Catenulispora sp. EB89; assembly: GCF_041261445.1. Lineage (NCBI taxonomy): Bacteria > Bacillati > Actinomycetota > Actinomycetes > Catenulisporales > Catenulisporaceae > Catenulispora > Catenulispora sp. EB89. The sequence continues at coordinate 177,928 of NZ_JBGCCU010000005.1, read as the reverse complement.
GAGGTAATTCGATTGCGGGTCGTGGGCTGAGAGGCGCCGGAAAGCGTCGCGAATGATGTGGTGTGTCTGCATGGAGTTTCAAAATCCATTCCATGTCAACGGCTTTGAACATGGAGAAGTCTGTTACCTGTGCCAAGGCTTCGACAGCCGCACGATCCTCCGCGCGTAGCGCGGACCCAACTGGCGAGTCTGCTTTCGCCCAGGCCTTGAAGAAGTTGGCCTTCAGGCTCGCTGGGTTCGCTAGCAAGCGCACGAGCGTCGGCCCGATCTTTGGTGCCACGAATACATAGCGAGTAGGCAGGGCGTATGTTCCATGCACTTTGGCAACCAAGATCTTCATGATCTCAGGCCAGACATCAGCTGGCTGTAGAGCAGCCTCGTAGTGTTTACACTGGTAGCAGTGCCAGTCGCCGTTTGTTCCCTCATCCGTCAGGCATGCTGCTACATCGGCACCACGATCGCCCGCACCGCCCATTCGTGTCACCAGGACGTATGGGTCACTCAGGGCGCGCACCCACTCGAGCGTGAACTCCTCCCAGTCTTGGTCGGAGTAGAAGTACAGGTGCTGTTGGGGTGTCAGCGATGGTGCACTTTTCATCGGCGGCGCGAGCAACACCATCGACGCGGTCTTCGGCTCGGGGATGCCCACAAAGACCGGCCCGGCTGTGGCACCTACCGGTTCGGCCGCGTCGCCCATTTTCCCCCCACACACAACTACGCCGTCGCGCATCACAGACTCTTTGTAGTCATATCACTTCACTCCCACGCGACAGAAGGCTCCAGCCTGCGCTTCGCCGCCGGGGAGTGAGACGCACCACTGCTGGCAACGCGTAGCTATGCGACACCAAGGTAGCTGAGCCTCGCACGGAAGTCCTGTCAGCTGACGCAACAGCTAACCCTCGCATGCGCGAGGCTGTTCCCAGGGCGCGGCGGCATACCCGACTGGGCCGTGGTGATCCCCCCCGCGCACGTGGGGATCTCCGTCAACCTCGCGGCCGGCGAGGAAGTGTGCTGGCTGCCGAGGCGACTGGCTTCGGATCTCGCGTTGCCGGGGAGCGACTTCTGGTTGATCGACGCCCGAGGCGTCCGGTTCAGCTTGTTCAATGGGGATGGAGATCTCGCGAAGCCTCAATACACGGAAGATCCTGCGAGGGCGAAGCTGTGTGCCGATGCGTTCGAGGCCGTTTGGGGACTCGCTATTCCACATGGCGAGTTCGTCATCTGATCAGCCAAGTCGCCCAGTTGCCGACTACGTCGGCGCTCACCTGCGTTGCTTGAGGCGCCACGGTAGGTCGATCGACGCCAATCGCCCGTTATGCTCCTTATGTAGTAATCTGGACAATAGTGGGGAAAGTCAGTAATGGATACAGTTGCGCAAGTTGAAGAGAACCTACGAGGTTGGATCACCGACGGCTCCCTCTTGCCCGGCCAGCAGCTGCCGTCCGAGAGAGCCCTCGTCAAGCGGCTTGGTGTCGGTCGGAATACGGTGCGGCTCGCAATCGGGAGGTTGATCGCAGATGGCAGCGTCCGAACCGACCACGACCAGCGGTACATCGTCTGCGACTCTTGTCGAGCTGACCCGCCCGTCCGGCGATTCAAAGTGGATTCCTCGGAGGTCGTCCTACAAGGCCCGACTTTCGACCTCGAGCGGCGAGAACTCAGCTATTCCAACGGCCAGCAGAGACAGACCTACATCCTGCGGTCGCCAACAACGGTGCTGACAGCAGTCCTCGACGCCGACGATCGCCTGCTCATGGTCTGGCGACAGCGGGCATGGGGATCCGGCTCGTGGGAGCTTCCGAGCGGCATCGTCAAGGACGGCGAAGATCTGGCAGTGGCAGCAGCGCGCAGCACAAGAGCGCTGACCGGCGTCCGTCCGAAGAAACTCCGACACTTGATGGGCTATCAGCCGTGGGCTGACATCGCCGATGCGCGCGAGGAGTTGTTCACCGCCTGGGCTGCCGCCAAGACGCCCATCAGGACGGACCTTCGTAACGAATGTGTGCCGGACTGGATCGGGTTGTCTGAGCTTCCAGGGCTGATCGAGGACAAGAAGGTAGTCGGTGGCACGTCACTGATCGCGGCCCTCGCCGTATTCGTTTGCAGAAGCTCCGAGATTCCAAAGTCACTCGAATGGGTGAAACTCTTCTGTGCGGCATAAGCGGGCATCCATTTTTATCTCATATGCCTGATATGAAACATGGACTGGCTCGGCATCGATGACCCGAGCTCGCCTGTCTATCGGGAGTAGAGAACGTGCCCGCAAAGTCGCCCTGCCGTGTCGGTGCTGGCGTGCTGCTGTCCGCCATCGCTTTGACGGCATGCGGTGGGCCGAGCGTGCGGACCGTCAAGCCTCGATCGGTCGAGAAGGCCAATCCTGCGCCAGCCACAGCGTCTCCCTCATCGAGCTCTTCGACAAGCTCGGACGCAAAAGCCCAAAAGGACGTCCTCTCGACCTACTTCAGCTTCATGGGTGACTGGAACATGGCTGCGTTCAACCCGGCCGATCAGGGCACGAAACTTTCGAATCATGCCACGGGCCAGGCATTGAAACTCATCACGGCAGATGTCCAGCGAGCCCGTCGGGAGGGGACCATCGGAAAGGGTCCGCTTCAGTTCGCTCCGGCGGTTTCACACCTGGATCTCCAGTCTCAGCCGGCAACCGCCTTCATCGACGACTGCGTCGACGCCACGAAGTACCTCAAATACAGCGCGTCGGATGGATCGCTCGTCGGGACTCCGGACGCTGACACAAGGCTGCAGCACGTGACGGCTCATCTGGTCGCGGTTGAGGGAAGCTGGAAAGTAGACGAACTGCACATCTACCAGCCTGGTTCCTGCCGATGATTGGCGCGGCGCTGCTGCTGCTCCTGGCCGCTGCCACCACCCATCAGGACGGCGATTCAACGTCGGACCGCAGCTGGGGTGGGGTCAGCGAAGCAGGGCAGACTGTCTATGTATCTGCACGTCAAGCTGAGACGCCGCCCAAACCTGCCAACTCTCGGGGCGGCGTACCCGCCCACGACTGCCGGTTGGTTTCTGACCCATCCAATGGCGAGCGGCCGAGTGGAAGTCCTGGTGGAGTAAGCGGCTCCTGGTACCAGTGGCGGTGCAAAGACAGCGCCGACCAGCAGAACCTTACTCCCATCCCGAAGAACGACCTTGAGACCTGGGTGCCGAAGCCTGCGATGTCGCCAAGGGATGTCGCGCAGGAGGCGGTGAAGGAGATCCATCTCTCGGCGCCGGCGATGAGCACGAGCCCTCGTGATGGCGCCCCGCAGTGGGTGAACTTCCCCATGTTCCTGTGGACCGCCGCTCGCGACTGGCACTCCCTGTCGGCGACCGCGAACGTACCCGGGCTTCAGGTGTCGGCGACCGCCACGCCGGAGAGCCTGACGTGGGACATGGGCGACGGATCTGTCGTGACCTGCACCGGCCCGGGAACTCCGTTCACCGACTCGACGCCCGCCGCTTCCGTATCCCCAGATTGTGGATATCTATACCGGCGTGCCTCGGATGCCGAGCCGGGCGGCGAGTTCACGGTACGCGTCACGGAGGCATGGCATGTGACCTGGGTCGGAGGCGGGCAGAGCGGCACGCTCCCTGACCTGACTACGACGTCGTCGATAGCGGTCCGCGTCGCCGAGTCACAAGCCCTTGTCACGTCAGTTCGCTGACGCGATCTCATCTTCTCGCATCTCTTCTGGGGTTCTGCCTTGTCCAAAATCGCGTTCCCAACTCAGGACGCAGCTCGTAGCACGTCGTCGCCGACCGGTCCGGATGCCGATCCGGTGACGGTACGTGCGCGACTTGCCGGCCGAGTTCGGATTCCGTACGCCGTGACGTCGGTCGCGTTGGTCGTCACCGGCGCCGTGGTCTTCACCGTCGCGTCGTGGCAGATCAGCGGTCGCGCCCCGGTCCTGGCCGTCGCGCAGCCGATCGCTGCCGGCCAGGTCGTTACGGCGGACGACGTTCAAGTTGTGAAGGTCGGCGCGGCGTCGGATCTGGGTCTGGTGCCCTCGATCAATGAGTCGGAAGTCGTCGGCCACGTCGCGGCGATGCCTCTCTCGACCGGCACTCTGCTGACGACTCACATGGTCGGGACAGCTGACTTCCCGCCTGCCGGCCAGGCCGTGATCGGTGTGGCTTTGAAGGCCGGGACTTTCCCACCACGGCTTGGCGTCGGGGACCGCGTGAACGTCTGGCCTGGTCCTGATGTGGCTGCGGTGACGTCGGCTTCATCCGCGCCGGTCGCTCTCGCATCCAATGCGGTGGTCACGTCTGTGGGATCCGCGGACTCTGTCGGCACCACCGTGGCCACGCTGCTCGTCGATGCGCAGGCAGCCCCGAAGGTTACACAGGCGCCTTCGCTGTCGGTGGTGGAAGTGTCTCCGAACCAGGTGGGTCAGCCGTGACGGCGTCGCTGGGATCGGTGGCCGAGGTGACCGCGGTGGTGGCCCGCAGGCTCTCTCTAACTGTGCGCGCAGAGCAGGACCGAACTGGTGCCGTAATTCCCTCCGCTCGACGTCGCGAGCTGGCTGAAGAGCTGATCGCGGCGGAAGTCCGGATCCGCCTTTCCGCGATGGGACAGCCCAACGGCCCCGCGTTCGCGGATGAGGCCGCGACGTTGGAGAAGTCCGTCACGGATGCGCTGTGCGCGATGGGTGGCCTCCAGCCCTATCTCGATATGCCGGACGTCGAGAACATCAACGCCACAGGTCACGACCAGGTCTTTCTCCGCTTCGCTGATGGCAGGCGGGAGCGCGGAGCGTTCCCGATCGCGGACAGCGACGTGGATCTGATCGACTTGATCCGCACGGCCGCCGCGCGCGTCGGCCACGAGGAGCGACGGTTCGACCGGGGCGCCCCGATGCTCTCGCTCCAGCTCCCCGACGGATCCCGGCTGTTCGCGGTCATGGCGGTGACGAAGAGGCCCAGTATCAGTGTCCGCAGGCATCGCTACCCGAAGGCGACTCTGTCGGATCTGATCGCTCTGAGCACCGTGGATGCCGGTCTTGCGGCGTTCCTCGCGGCCGCTGTACGCGCGAAGCTCAATATCCTTATCGCTGGCGGCACGGGTGCGGGCAAGACCACCATGCTCCGAGCGCTCGCCTCCGAGATGGACCCGACCGAACGGCTCGTCACTATCGAGGACGCACTCGAGCTCGGCCTGGACACCGACCCGGACCGACACTGGGACGTCGTCCCGATGCAGGCCCGCGAGGCGAACTCCGAAGGCCGCGGAGCGATCTCCCAAGCTGAACTCGTCCGCGCCGGCCTGCGTATGTCGCCGGACCGGGTCATCGTCGGTGAGATCCGCGGTGCTGAGGTCATCCCTATGTGCAACGCGATGTCGCAGGGCAACGACGGTTCCATGGCCACGCTGCACGCCTCGACGTCGAGGGGCGTGTTCGCCAAGCTGGCCGCGTACGCGGCGCAGGCTCCGGAGCGGCTTGATCTGCCGTCGACGAACTTGCTCGTGGCGAACGCGCTGCACCTGGTCGTTCAGTTGGACCAGGCCCCAGACGGCACCCGCGTGGTGTCGTCGGTTCTGGAAATCACCGGCGCCGATGGCGCGATGGTGGTCGCGAACGAGATCTTCCGCCCTGGTCCGGACCGTCGTGCGGTTCCGGCGACTCCACCTGCGCGGCTGGCCCAGCTGGCGGCCGCGGGCTACGACCCGGCGACGTTCCGGAGGCCCCGATGAACGTCGGCGCGATCGGAATGCTCTGCGGTACCACGATCGGCCTCGGCTTGGCCTGTGGGGTCGCGGCGTTCCGCGGCGAGCCTGCAACCCGGCGGTTCAGGCTCGGTCGACGGTTCATGCTCGCCGAGCTGAGGGGCCGTTCTCGGAAGCTGGCCGCATGCATCGGCGCCGGCGTGGCTACTGGTCTGATCACAGGCTGGCCGGTGGCGGCTCTGGCCGGCGGCCTCGCGACGTGGTGGCTTCCTGCCCTGCTCGGGCCCGATCGGTCGACGGCTCGGGAACTGGCCCGTACCGAGGCGGTGGCGACCTTCACCGAGATGTTGCGCGACACCTTGTCGGCAGCGGCAGGCATCGGACAAGCCGTTCGCTCATCCTGCGCTGCCGCGCCGGAAGCGATCTCTGTAGAGGCCCGCGGGCTGGCTCGCCGGATTGAGGATCAGCAAGACCTCGCCGTCGCGCTGGCGGCTTTCGCGGACGAACTCCACGACCCGACGGCGGACATCGTCGTGGTCTGCCTGGTTCACGCGATTCGGAACAGCGCACAGGATCTGGCCGGCCTGCTCGGTTCGCTGGCCGCTACAGCCCGTACGCACGCGGCGCAGCGCAAGCGCGCACAGGCCGCGCGCGTGCAGGTCCGGACGAGCGTCCGCATCGTCACGTGCGTGACAGCCGGCATGCTCGCTGGGCTCTTCGTGCTGGACCGGTCCTTCCTGTCCCCGTACGGATCCGCGAGCGGGCAGCTCGTTCTTGCCTGCGGTCTCGCACTATTCGCTGCGGGCTACGCCTGGCTCTGGCGTATGGCCAAGCCGCGAACCAGGAGACGCCTGCTGACCCGCATCGACCAGGTACAGGAGACCCCGTCATGGTGGTGATGCTGGCTGGCGCGCTGTTCGGCGCAGGACTGATGGTTGGATGGCTGGCCTTTCGACTGCCGGCAGCAGCCCCGGCGACACACGAATTCGCCGACGACACCATGTACGCGGACGGCGAATGGCTCGCCCGGATGGGCCGACCACTCGCCCGGAAGCTGATCGTCCTGGGGTTACCGCGTGCATCGATCCGACGAGATCTGGTGGTCTTGGACCGCGTCCCCGAGGTCCACCTAGCGACTCAGACGGCGGCGACCCTCGCGGGCTTCCTGCTGTCCTGGCTTCTTCAAGCGGGCCTCGGCTTTTCGCTGCCGTTCACGGGCTTCATGTCGATCACCGCCGCCGCGGTCTTCTGGTATCTCGTTGACGCTGAGGTCACGGCCAAGGCCGCTGAGGCCCGCGCGGATGCTCTCGCCGACCTGTCGGTGTTCCTGGACGTCACCGTCAACGCCCTCGCAGCAGGCACCGGAGTAGAGCAGGCCCTCAGCGGAGCATCGGAGATCGGCGACTCCCCAGCGTTCGAACGGCTTCGCCACGCGCTGGACGTCGCCTTCCTCTCCCGCGTGCCGATTCACCAGGTCTTCGCCGAGCTCGGAACGACTCTTGGACTAGCAGAGATCACTGACCTGGCGGCTTCACTGCAACTAGCCGGGTCGGAAGGCGCGAAGATCCGCACATCACTCGCTGCGAAGGCCGAAGCGATCCGCTCCAAGATCCTCGCCGACGAGGAAGCCGAGGCGGCAGCCACGACCGAACGCATGACCGTCCCGATCGCCCTGCTGATGACCGGCTTCCTCGTTCTCATCGGCTATCCGGCCATGGCCAGTGCGCTGTCAGCGCTGCACCAGCACTAAACACCACGGGAGAAAACACATGATCACCAAGATTCGCAGGCTGGCCGACAAGGCACGGGGCCGCTTGGTCATGCTCGCTCACGAAGACCGGGGCAGCGGGATCGCCGACAACGTAATCATGATCGGGATCTTCGTCGTCCTCGCGGTGCTCGTGGGCAAGATCTTCGGCCATGCGATTGCGGCCGAGGCCGGGAAGGTCGCGAACCAGATCACAGCGCAGTGAAGCCACGGCGGCGAAGCGACGAGGGATCAGCAGCGGCCGAGATGACGCTCATGACGCCGCTGCTGATTCTGTGCGTCGTGGCCGTGGTCCAGTTCGGTGTGTGGCTGCACGCGACACACACCGCCCAGGCAATCGCGGCCCAGGCACTTCAAACCGCTCGCGTAAGTGAAGGCAGTGCGGCTGCCGGTCGCGAGCAGGCCCAGGCGCTCCTGACCGCGGCCGGGCGCCACCTGGTCCTGAATTCGACTGTCGACGTAGTCCGCGACGCGCAGCGTGCCCGCGTGAGGATCCATGGCCAGGCCCAGCAGGTGCTGCCGTTCCTGAACCTTCCAGTCAACGTCGCCGCCGCCGGCCCGGTTGAGCGCTTGACGACGGCAGGCTGACGTGCGACGTACGTGGCACACGGACGACGGCAGCGTGACCGTCCAGACGGTCTTCGCCATCCCGGTACTGATCAGCGTGCTCCTGTTCGTGGTCCTCTGCGGGCGGCTCGTCGAAACCCGGCTCCGCGTCGACTCCGCCGCCCAGGACGCAGCCCGAGCCGCGTCGCTGGCCCGCTCATCGCACGAGGCACAGAACGCTGCGCACAGTGCGGTTGCAGGAGATCTGGGCCGCGGCGGACTGAACTGCAGCACCTACACGGTGAGCGTCGACATCACCGACTTTCGACCGGGCGGCGCTGTCCGGGTGGCCGTGCGGTGCGCAGCCTTGATGAGCGGGCTCACAGGACTCGGGCTGCCGGGTGTGGTGGGCGTGGCCTCCCACGCGGCAAGTCCAATCGATCAATACCGGGGAATCACATGATCGACCTGCGCCGTGATGACGGAAGCGCAACCGCGTTCGTCGTCGTCATCGTCCCGGCGTTGCTCCTGGTTGCCGGATTCGTCCTGGACCTCGGTTTGGCCATAAACGCTCGGGTCCATGCGCTTGCGGTCGCGGAGGAAGCGGCACGAGCGGGCGCCGGCGCGCTCGACCCCGTTCAGCTTCGCCAAGGCGGCCGACCCTCGCTGGATCCGGCACGCGCCCAGGCAGCGGCTCGCTCGTATCTTGCCGGAGCCGGCGAGGGCGGGGCCGTCAGCGCCAGCGCGAACCTGGTGACGGTCACCGTCAAGCTCCAACAGCGCACCGAGTTGCTGCGGCTGATCGGCTTCAAGAGCTTCAGCATCGCCGGGACCGCCACTGCGGCTCCGGCCACGTCGATCGCGAATCCCCCCGGGAGCACGCCGTGACCACGAACCGAGTCCTCCGGTCCGCTGCGGCCGGCACCGCCTTGCTCGGCGGTGTCCTGGGGCTGCCGTACGTCCTGCTTGCGTACGTCGGGAGCCCGATTCCGGCCAAGACGCCGTCGGTGTCGCGGATCGTTTGGTGGCTGCGGAGCGGCCAGTTCGACGATCACGCTGCTGTCGTCGTTCTCGCCTACGTGCTGTGGGCCTGTTGGGCGATCTTCACCGTCCAGGTCGCGGCGCAGTTGCCAGGCGCGGTGCGAACTGCCATCCAGGTGCGGCACGGTGGCCGGCTGCAGATCGGTCGCACTCGGAGCCTCATCGGCGGAGGCGCGGTACAGGTTCTGCTTACGGCGCTGCTGGTGACGGTGTTGGTTCCGCGCGGTGCGATCGCCGCGGCTTCAGTGTCGAATGTGGCATCGGCCAGCCCCCGCCCCGCAGCTGTCGGGGTTGCCGACCCGGGCGCGACGCCGACGGCGAGCGGCGGCACTGCAAAGCGTGCTCACGTGGTCGAGCAAGGTGAGACTCTGTGGGACATCGCGGGGCGATACCTCGGTAACGCCAACCGATGGCCAGAGGTGTATCAGGAGAACGTCGGCGTTCCCCAGCCTGACGGGCTCGTTCTGACGAACCCTGACGTCATCCTTCCGGGATGGCGACTGACGCTGCCGGCGTCCGTCGCCTCGATCGTGAGCCCGGCGTATGTTCCGCTTCCGTCACTGCAGGCTGTTGCTCCTAAGCCGCACGATCCGGAGCCAACGCTGCCGGCTCCGGCAACCGCACAGCAGTTTTCGCACGACAGAGGCCATCCCGCAGTACCGGCCTCTCCCGTTCAGCGGTCCCGCACGACCCCGCGTGACCGTGTGGCCGTCGGCATCGGCACCGACGTATACGTCGGCATCGGTCTTGCAGCAGGCATCGCGGCGGCACTGGCTGCCGGGCGGCTACGTCGCCGGACTCGTGGCCGTGCTCAGTTTCCGATTCCTCTGGATGACTTGCCGAGCAGCGCCGGTGGTTCGGGGGCTGATCTAGAACGTGCGCATCTCCTCACAGTGGCGCCTCCTGACCAGGGCTACGTCCAGGACGAGGAGGATCCCTACCTCGCCGACTGGGTCGTGGAGGAACCACCTGCTCCAGTCGAGCATTCGAACGACGGGTTCGGACTGCCAGTCTTGAGGGCTTCTGCCGAGCAAGAAGTAATCAGGACGCGGAAGACGCTGGAAGCACCTGTCGAGCTTGCGTGGGGGACCGCTGCCGACGGCAGCTCGGTGCCGTTCGTCGCCGAGGAGGCTGCGGCTGATGCGCTCGCACTTGGCGGCGAGGGCGCCGACGCAGCCCTCCGGGCACTCATGATCGCGGCATCCGCTGCCGAAGGCGTGCCGGACTGCGGTACCGCGACCCGAGTCGTCACCACGATGGCCGTCGTCGAGCGTGTCTTCGGGAGTATCGGGCCCCTAGATGTTCCACGTATCAAGACCGTGGCTGATCTGCCTGCCGCTCTGGACGAAGTCGAGGATGAGATCGGCGAACGTCGAGGTCAGCTCCGGAAGCTTGGACTACGTAACGCGGCGGATGTCCGACGCTTCAAGCCGGATCACCTCATGCAGCCGCTCCTGCTCATCACGCTGCCGCCAGATGCCTCCGACGACGTCCGTCTCACCGATGTCATCGAAGCCGGCCGCGGCCTCGACGTCCACGCCATGGTCATGGGGCAACTGGCGGGCGTACCGAGCGTCAACGTAAGTGCAGACGGCGAGACACGGGCCGAGCGAAACCAGACGGCGTCACCTCTGGACGGAACTCGCGCCTTCCATATGTCGATGGAGACCGCCGAGGAAGCACTTGGCGTTCTGTCCGAAGGCATGCCAACGACGTCGCAGCCGGTGGGTCGTGCAGCAGACGAAGGAATCGTGCCAGGCCCGCGAACGGCAACGTCGGCGAACGTCAGTGAGCCGTTTGGACATCCGGAGCCGCCGGTACGCATCGAGGTCTTCGACGGTCTTGGCGTCGTCGTCAACGGCTGCGACATCAGCGGCCGCTTCCGTCCACGGCTCCGAACGCTACTGGCGTATCTCGGAGTGAATCCCGCCGGCGCCCCTCGCGAATACCTGCTCCAGGAGATCTTCGCCCTAGAGGTCACCACCAAGACGCGGCACAAGTTCTCGACCGAGCTCTCGGAGATCCGCCGCGCTCTACGTGCAGCAGCGCCGGAACTGTCCGATGCTGCATTCATCGACGACGACCCACGCACCGAACGGCTTCGCTTCGAGGCCGCGACGATCACCTCCGATCTCGATCTCTTTACGCGGCTCCTGGCATCAGCGAACAAGGCGGCGCCGGCCGATCAGGTCGAGTACCTGACCGAGGCCATCCGTCTCTACCGAGGTCCGGTTCTGCCGATCATCGAAGCTGATTGGGTTGAACCGGTGCGCGAACAGCAGCGGCGCCGTGCCCTCGACGCCTATCACCGGCTGGCACATCTCGTCGAGGCGGCCGATCTCGGCTACGCGATCCACTTGCTCGAGAACGCGATCGACGTCGACCGCTACAACATTGAGACGTACCAGCGTCTGATGCGTGCCCAGGCGGAGAAAGGCGACCTCACCGCTGTACGCCGCACGTTCGAGTTACTCAGCGTCCATATGGAGGACCTCGACGATGCGGTCGATCAGGAGTCTCTGGACCTGTTCGAACGCCTTACTCGGGGCGAACCGCTCCGACAGCACTGACCGATAGTCCATCCGTGTCGCATGCTTGAATCTGCGTAGCCTGCGAAGCTACGGTGTAAGCGACAAAACAACACAAAGACCCCGGCGGTGCTGGTAACACCCCGGGGCGTGGCACAAGGAGTTGACGCTCCCAATGCGTATCCATGGTACCCGGCAAACCGGGTATTTTACGAAGCTTCCGAACGCGACGGCGCGTGATCACGCGCTCTCATTCGCGGCCCGTGGCCTGCTGGCGTACATGCTTTCGCTCCCTGACGGCGCCCGCGAGGACGTGAAGACGCTAGCGAACAAGTCAGTCGAGGGCCGTGGCACCGTATCGCGGGCACTTCACGAGCTGGAGTCTGGCGGGTACCTGACCCGCATCAAGTCTCGCGATGACGAGGGCCGGATCCGGACCCGCGTAGAAGTCTTCGCGGACCGCGACGGAGCATCAGCGCAGGTGGAACCGGCGACCATCGCTCCGGGAACCGGTCAACCAGGCGGCGGAGGGTCAGGAACCAAAACCAAAGAGTCAGGGGTCAAAGATTCCCTTCCTCCCGGTGAAGGCACCAACGAGCCCCCCGCAAGCGGTGAATCGGCGGGGCGGGAGGGAGAAGCGTCTTCACGATCGATCTCTCTTCTCGCTCGTCTCGGACGAGACGAGCCACGGCTTCACCTCGCTGCGAGCGAGGCAGCGAGCCTAGCGCCGCTCGTCGATGCCTGGCTGGCCAAGGGCATGACGCCGGGCCACGTGACCACCGCGCTGACTGCTGGGCTCCCCGGACACGTACACCAGGCGGCTGCGCTCCTGCGGCATCGGCTCGTGGCTAAGATGCCGACCGAGGTGCCACCGCGCGGGCCGCGCGTCGAGTGGCACGAATGCGCCGACTGCGGTGCTCCCCTGCGAACGGCTGGCTTGTGCCGGGACTGCACGAGTACCGACAGCCAGCGAGGCCAGGTCGGGTTCCAGCCCGTTGGGCGTGCTGGTTTCGAACGTGTCCGAGCCCAGCTGCGCCTCGCAACGGTTGCCGCGTAGCCCGTATAGCATCCTGAAATAGCTGGTCACGGCGCTGGCGTTGCGGGGTTCTCGCGTATTCACCTGACGCGGGCCCGAGCGCCACGAGACGCACATGACCTGCGCGTGAATCTTGATACACCCAGACTGACCGCGCCGGAGCCACCCGCGCCCCGAACCACTCCGCCGAGAATTTGAATCAGAGCCCTGGCATACAGGCTCGACCAATGCGATGCTGCCAGGGATTTGTCCCCATCTGCCGGAGGTGCCCGTGATCAAGCTGAGGAACACCCTTGTAGTCGCAGCAACCCTCATCACCGCCGTGACACTCACCGGCGCCCCGGCGTCGGCGCAGGCTGCGTCCCCGGCCGGCGGCGGAGTGAGCGCCGCCACCATCAGGGAATTCTGGGGCACCGGCGCCACCGCGTCCGCGGCCCACCTGGACGCCGCCCAAAACGCCTCGGACCTCGGCTGCTCGCCCATCCTCAGCTCGGGATCGGCCGCGCAGCAGAGCGACGGCTCATGGAAGGCCTGGATCAACGCCTGGTGCGGCATCCTCTGATACCGACGCCCCGCCAACGAGCACGGGCACACCGGGGGCCAGACACGACGCGAGGCGTCCGGACTTCCACGTCAAGTAGGCGTTTTGAGTGCGCGGTTGTCGGCAACGCGTGGACCTTGAACACACGCCGCAACGCCTGCGACTACGAACGCTTCCCCGAAGTATCAGAAGCCCTCATCACTTGGGCCGCCATTCGGCTGATGACCCGACGGCTGGCCGGCGCCGCCGCCTGAAACCACTCCAGTCGCCGCTCCGCCATCGATCGTGTCAGCGCGACGACCCAGTTCCCCGGCGATACTGTCCCAGTCCGGGCCGTGCATCCACAGATCGATGCTGGCTTCGCGCAGCAACGCGGCATTGTCAGGTCGCTGCAGACACGCGAGTCGATAGGCCAGGTTACGGGCCCATACCGGCAGCGGGCCGACGTTGATCACGAACTCGTCGACCATCGCCCGAATCTCATCGACATCCGCGAACGTCAGCGTCTCGATGAAGTCGCGCAACGGCACGGGTAACTGATGCCCGGCTTCACCAGGACCGGGACACAACTCCCGCGCGAGATCGGTCAGGTCGGCCATGGCTTGATCATCGCAGACGCGGAACCCGAGCGTTCTCATCTCCGTCACGGCGACGCAGGCGCGAACGTTCGCTTCACCGTCACCCGATATCACCGCAGGTCAAATGTTCGAAAACACGCTCTGACGGCCGAGGATCGGCCGCTGAAATGACCGCTCAGCCCTCGACGACGCGGTGAGGGGTGCCGTGCTCGTCTTTGATGTAGACACGTTTCGCGTTCTTGTGGATCTTTGAATCGATCTCTTCATCGAGGTCGATTCCATTCATCTCAGCCAGCGCCATGACGTACAGCGCGATGTCCGCGAGCTCTTCGCCGAAGTCTGGTTTGCGCTTGCGCCAGGCGGTGAAGGCCTCGCCCACTTCAGCCGTGAGCAGCCCGAACTCAAGTGCGACGTCACTGGTGTTGAAGCCTTTGGCTACCTTGTTATCCCAGGCTCGCTTCTGGGCGTCACGGATGTCCAAGGCTGCTCCACGGCTCGTGTCGACGTCGTTCCAGTCGCGCGTGAGCTTAGCGGGGCAGAAGTGACGCCGGGCCGAAATGAAAAACGTGTCACCGGAACGGTTCTGTGACCTGTGCGGTATCGATTCTGACGACTTGAACACGGGCACCGACAGTGTCGAACAGCCGTCCGTATGCGTCGACCAGTTCGGTGATCTCCTCGATGGGAGTCAGCGGCGGCCCGTCACGCTCGAGTAGCCGATGCTGTATGACCTGCGGCGGAGCAGTCAGGTGGACCATCACTCCGCTATGCGCGGTCACTGCTTCGGCCAGGTCGAGGGCGTCTTCCAATGCCAGCCGGCTACGTCCACGGTGAATGGGGCCGTAGACCAGTTCACTGATGAAGCACCGGTCCATGACCAACCGTCCGTCACCGCTGATCAGACTGCGGTAGCGGGCTGCCAAATCGACCTGGTCAGGAGTACGCGGAGAATGAACGATGGTAAATCCGTGGTTGGTGGCTAGCAGGTTGGCCAGAGACGTCTTGCCGGTGCCGTCGCAGCCGTCCAGGGCCACAACGCGGTAGGCAGCCAGCTCGTCGACGTTCACTCGCGGACCAGGTCTTTGATCTCGGCGGACGTGGCGAACATGCCACTGACCCCGTACTGGATCATCAGGTTGCGCCAGTTCGGTTCCCGCCCGTGGGCGAAGGTCCAGGCCGGGGCCGGGTTGTAGGCCAGGACGGTACGGCCTCTCGCCACAGCCGCACCGATCATCGCGGCAGCCCCGGGCGGGGCTTCGGGACCGGACACATCCACGACCAGCAGGTCCGCAGAAATTGCAGTAGCCCAGTCCGCCGCAGCGCCGTCGAGCCGGTCGTTGACGGACAAGCGGTTGGCAGTGACGACCTGGTAGCCGAGCTCATGGAGCTTGGCGCCGATCTCGTCCCCATCGGCCCGAGCGCCATAGGGCGAGGGCTCGACGAAGGCAAGCCGCTGCTCCCGTGCCGGCTTTTGATCGTTGACCTGAGCGGGTCGGGTGAGTTCCAGCAGCCGCTGGCATGCAAGGTGCACGGCTTCAACGAGCTGGGCGCGGTTGCGGTGTTCAAAATCGGCGAAGCGTCCGGACCGCCCCTCGGGTGCTGCTCCAAGCGTGCGGGCGCTGATCACATCAGCTGCTAGAAAGTCGATCAGCGGGTCCGGGAACGACCAACTGGGCCCGTCGGGCGTGGCTGCATAGGTGATGAAGTCGGTCGTCAACGCGACCACCGGCACGCCGAGGGCGGCGGCGAATCCGATCTCCATGCAGACGCCGTCGTCCAGGCTGGGCCCGTGCAGCAGGGCCAGCATTCCCGACAGGTACCTCAACCGGGCCGAGTCCAGCTCGAACAGGCGGAGTCCTTTGATGTCGGCGACCAAGTCCTCTTCGTCGGTGTCGCAGAACGGCAGGAACACATTGTCGTCGCCGGCCGTCTCTCCCAGGATGCGTGCGGTCTGTGCGCCTAAAGCTCGGTCATGGGCAGCGAACAGGCGGTGCGCTACGTAGAGCATCGGGTGAGTCCCTTCTGCTGACGTGCACGGTCAACGGTCTTCAAGAGCAAGGGCCGGGGCGCCGACGTGGTCAGTCGCGGCAGCTACTGCCTGACGGAGCGCGACACCGTCGCTCGCTCCGGCTGCAACAGCGGCAAGGAAGGTTCCGGCCAGAGTGTCACCAGCGCCGGTCACTTCAACGGCAGTGGTCTGGGGAGGCCTGGCCTGCGCCGCGAGCCGTCCCCGGCGCAGCAGCCGGACGGGTCTGGCACCGTCGCTCACCACGACCAGCCGCAGCTGTCGGGATGGAACCACATCGGTCAGCAGGGCATGTTCGGCGGCGTTGACGAACACCGCGACAGCCTCGGGCAAGAACGGCGCAGCCTGGTCGATCATCTGCTTTGCGCTCGAGACGAAGAAATCGAGACTGAACCGCCAGCCAGCCTCGGCCAGGGCCGCCAAGACCGGGGCGGCGTCCAGAGGCCGGCGGCAGCAGACGTGGACCGCGTCGGCCGTGTGAGCGTCTATCCATGCCAGACCGTGCCTGGTCAAGCCGTCAGCGACCCCGTATTCGGCTGCCAGGGAACTGACGCATCCGAGCGTGTCGTATTCGATGGTGAACTGGGCGGACCGGCCATCGACGACCGTGATGCCGCTCCAGTCCAGCGCGGTCAGGCGCGGATCGTCAGGCAGGTGGGCCAGATCTGTGCCGACGACAGAGACCGGCGCGGCCGGCAAGCCAGCTCGGTGTGCCGCAGCGGCGGTATGCAGCGCAGCGCCGCCGATCAGTCGTATGGTGCGACCATCGGGGTAGCGAGTGTGGTCAATGGAGATATTGCCGATCACATCAAGTCTGGGCATGGCAGAGCGATCCCCCACTGCGTTGTATGGCAAGTGCGAAGGTCAGGGCACGGCGGCGGCGTGCTGGCAGGCAACGACCGCCGAACAGCCAGGCCGCTTAGTGCAGAGATCCGGATGCGACCGGTTCAGGTAGGAGCGCTTGAAGTAGATGAGCACCAGGTGCGTCCACCAGGTCGGCACAACGCCGGGAGCGATGGTAACCGCATAGTCAAGATCGACGATCAGCTGCCGATAGTCATCGGTCCGGGCGGTCACGCCCTGTTGGAGCAGGTTCCGCATGGTCTCGTGAGCAGCCGACCCCGAGGGCAGCGTGATCCCGAAGAACGGGGCGAGCTTGTCGACCATGCCAGAGTCGACAGGGATGACACCGCAGTGGTAGCCGCCGACATAGAGCGCGGCGCACTGCCCGACCTTGAAGGACGCCTGGTCAACTTCGGCGGCGATCCGGGAAATCAGCTCGTCCGAGCCGAGCTGATCGACAGCTGTTCCATCGTCGGCGAGTCTACCGACGAACTTGTCTAAGGAACGCAGGTAGGCGATGCGGCTGTCGCGAAGTCCCAGCGGGTGGACGATCTTGGCAAGTTCCTCGTCTTCCAGCGCAGTGAGCTTGTCGAAGCCGAGTGCATCGGCTTCGGCGAGCACCGCGGCGTAGGAAGAGACCATGGAGTTGCTGATCCGCGTCGACCAGCCGGCGGCCAGCATCCGCATCCTCGGGTCCGTGATCGTCAGCGGCCACCAACGATTGGCGTCGTGGTTGGCTTCTACTGCCTGCTTGACCTGAGGCAGCGAAGCGATCCGGCTTACCCGGTCAAAGAGACTGTCAGCGAACTTCGGGCTGAACGCCGTCGGCTTCGCGACCCGTTTGCGCGGCTGTTTCGGCTTGACGGTCACGGCTGGTCTCCAATCGTGCAGGCGGTGATCGCGAGGGCCAGGTTGGACGAGATCACCGGCATCCCGAGCGTGAACTCCAGGTCGGCTACCAGGTCAAGGGTGGGCCAGTTGGTGCAGGACAGCACCAGCGCAGAGGCATCCGCAAGCTCTGTGGCGCTGAGGCGGTCGATGAGAGCCCTGCTGGTACCTGCGGCAATCTGATCGTAGTCGTCGGCTTGGCCAAGGCTGGCCAGGCCGGTGACGGTGATTCCGGCGGAGGCGAACGCCGCGGCTTCGGTGACGGCAGTGGCGTGCGGATACGGCGCTGCTAGCGCAATGCGGCGAACCTTCAGCCGCTGGAGGGCCTGCAAGATCGCCGCGAACGCGGACGTCGTGCCAGCTGTGGAGTCCTCGGCGGTGAACCCGGCCGACGTGCAAGCCAGCAGCGCGCCAGCCAGCTGGATTCGGGAAAGGGACGACAACGCGTCTGGGACGGCCCCGCGCAGGCCGTCGAGGAACGTTTCGTCCAGCGCTGTCGATCTACCTGCCGGGACCAGGCGGGCATAGTGGAATACCAGGCGATCGGCGGCCAGCCGCGGCAGTTCGGTCTCTACGATCGTGTTCGCCCACGGAACCAACACGCCTACGTGCTTCAGGCCATTGAGGCGTGCGCGCTCGGCTCGCAACAGGCGCAGGGTGCTGTCACAGCCCATGGCGTTCACCGTAGACCCACCGCGGTGCGTGCCCGGTCACTTGCAGGTCCGCCTTCGTGTAGAGAGCGACGGTACTGCCTGGCTCGACGATCTGGATGGAGTAGGAGCCGAGCCGACGGAACCACGTGCCAGCGTCGTTGACGAAGAAGGCGTGGAGTCCCGGAACTTCCAGCCCGGTCGGGTAGACGCGCTGCTTCATCGGCAGGTCCCAAACCGCGTCCAGGTCCGCCTTCCAGGTGTTGAAGTGCGCCGCCGACGGCGGTGGCTCCATTTCGCCAAGCGCGGCCAGCGGGGTGCCGGGATAGGCGCGGGCCTGGCGGACGTTGGTGCGGTGACACATCAGCCCGGCCGCCAGAATTCTGCTGAGCCACGTCAGGTTCGCCAGATGGGTGCCGTGAGTCTCCCCCGGCAGTCCGTAGATGAGGTTCAGGCCAGGAAGCAGCATGGGCAGCCCACCGGGCCCTCGTGCGGCGCCAGCGGTATTCACGTTCTCCACAGCCCGCAGCAGGATCTCCCCCGTACAGGTCAGGGTGTTGCGCTCGATGACGTCCGGGTCGAAGGACTCGATGCCCATCGGGGCGCAGTTGCCCTCGGTGCAGTACTTCGCGACCAGCGTCGCGATCCGACCGCCGGCTGGCGAAGCAACGGCGAGCGGGTCGGCATTGTCGATGTGGAGTACTTCCAGGTCCGGAACGGTTTCACGGACTCCGGCCAGCAGAGCCTCGATCTGTTTCTCATCCCGGTTCTGGTAGGAGAAGAAGCAGGTCTGCATTCCCAGACGGAAATTGCGCACCCCGGCACGCGCCAGGAGTCCGATCTCGTGAAGGACATCCTCGACGGTGCGGAAGGCGACGTTCGCAGCCTTGACCGGCTCGTTGCAGAAGTCGCAGAAGCGGCGGCGGGTGCAGCCGCGGTAGAGCTCGATCTCGGCGATCGGTTCCCAGCTCAGCTGCTCGACCAGGCCTACATAGGATTCACGGTCAGCCCGCTGCGCTGCATAGTCGGCTGCGGCGAACGTGCTGCGATCCAAAGTCTCCGAGGTCAGGGTGTGAGTGTGGACCGCATCGAAGAGTCCGGCGAACTCGGCCGGCTCGGAGACGGCGTAGGCCGATAGCGGCCCCAACAGCATCGTCTTGCCGCGGGTACAGGCCAATGCCCTGGCGATCTCCGGCAGGGAGCCATTGACCGCGTGTAGATGCACCGAGGGCACCTTGTCCCCACCAACCACCACGACTATGGCGGCGTCGTGCAACAGCTTCAGCGCCGTCTCCCGGTTCGCGGTAGCAGCGTAGGTCAGCGGGTCCGAGGCCGGCGCGGGAACATGCGGCTGGCCGCTGTTGAGGTGCCAGCGGACGTCGTCGATCGTCACATAGCGGACGTCCGCCTCGGGCAATGCCCGGCGCAGTGCCGAGTAGGCGTCACGGACGTAGCTCGACAGGTAGGGCGGAACGCCCAGGCCGGAGGGCTCGACGGTGAAGCAGTCCAGGATCACAGCCGTTGTACTCGTCATCTTCGTCGCATCTCCTATCGTCTCGCGACGTCTTCGAGGTGGACCTATAGCGCCTTGCCTCTGGAGATCGGCGCCGGCCGAGCCGACTGCGACCGAGCGGATCAGAAACAGCCCCGCCCATCCACGTCGTCGCTGGCGACCACATGTCAGTGACCTCGATGCGCAACAGCCGCTCGGGCCGAGGGGCAATTCGTAGTTGGATCACCTCGCCCGGGGTGGGAGTCGAAGCGCACTAACAGGAAGGACTTCGGTCACTCGGATCTCAGTCGGCACGGCGAAACCCTTGGCGAATGTCGAGTCGGCCATGCGGTCGATGCAACTGATCCCTATCACCTCCGTGCCCATTCGAGCTGCTCGCGGATCGCCGTCGCAACGCCGGTTACTGCGGTACACACATCCTGTTCCTTCTGAGGGAGTTGTTGGGGCTGGACAAGTCACAGAGCCTGAAGGGTCCGAGGTCGGATCATCGCTACGAGCTTGGGGGATTCCGGGCTAGGTTGCTGGCTGTTGAAGACGGTGTAGCCCCAGGTCGCGTAGAGCCGTTCGACCTTGCCGTCGCCCGCGAGCGGATTGACCAGCAGGGTTGCGCGTTCTTCGGAACGCCATGCGAGCAATTCGTCGTGGATGCGGCGGGCGACTCCGATGCCGCGCCACGGTGTGCGGACGCCGATCTCCTTGACCGCCATCGTCGGCACGGCGGTGTACCCCTCGGGCAGTGGTTCGATCATGCGAGACCACCAGCGGTCATCGGCGCTCAGGGTGTTGGCGTAGGCGTAGCCCACTGCCTCGCCGTTGTCGTAGCCGAGGACGGCCTCCCAGCCGGCTTCGTGAGCGTGGCGGTCAAGGCGTTCGGCGAATACCTCGACGCGGTAGTTCGGCAGGTGAAGTAGGGGCGCCCGGACGTCGGCGTATACGTCGATCAGCGCCTGACGTGCTGGTGCCAAGTCGTTGAATCGGCGCAGCTCGATGTCGCCGGTGCTCATGTGCTGTTCCTCCGGGTGTCGTTGACCCACTGGTCCCACGTTCGAGCGTTGCTGTCGGCACCTGCGAGTTCGTGCACACTCCGGCCGAAGCTGCCAAGCATGCCGGCCACACGAGGGTGGGCGGCTTGATCTTTCGGTACGGACATCGCGGTGTGAACGGCTTGGTCGATGTCGCCTTGACCGAGTTGGGCTCTCGCCAACCGAGCGGTGGTGATTCCCCTGCTGCGCTTCATGTGCGGGCGCAGTACGGCCAGACTGCGGTGAGCACGGGCCTCGGCTTCTTCGAACGAGCCGAGGGCAAGGTGTGCAGCCAAGGCAAGTGAGTCAAGCTCGGCCTGGTCGTAGTGGTTGGTGATCCACGTGGGCCGGTCGGCGGCCGGGTCAGCCTGATCTAGCGCTCCCTGCGCTTGGTCAATGGCGCGCCGCACCGCGTTCGCGTCGCCAGTCAGGCCTAGGATCGCGGCGTGCCGGGCATGGCCGAGGGAAGCGAACAACGGGTCGCAGCGGGTGATGCTTAGCCTGCGGGCGACGTCGTTGGCAGCCTGTGCGTCAATGACGAGGCCCATATGCCGATACAGGCTGCCGGCGTGCGACCAGATGCGGAAGGCGATAGTCGGATCCCCGGACATCGCCGCGAGGCTGGAGGCGCGCCGGTGGTGGTCTTGGGCGGCGTCGAAGCGGCGCCCGTCGATCGCAGCCCACATGGCACTGGAGGTGAACGCTGCGGCAGTGGCGTACAGCAGACCACGCACCCGTTGACTCGCGCTGCCAACTTGCTGAAGTGCCATGGCCTTCTCCGCCAGGGCCAGAGCGTCCGTCTCGATGCCTTTTCGGCCGCCGTGGAGGTGGTCGCGGGCGATGACGTCGGCAAATTTGGTCTGGAGACGTTGGACGTCCCCGACCCCGATCCGTCGCTGTGTCGGTCCGGCAACGGCCACGGTGGTGCTGGCCGTGGCGGCGAGGAACTCGCGTCGCTTCACGACACCATCCGGCGGGTGGAATCCGAGATGTTCAGGGGCACATCCGAATACTGCACCTAACGCTAACCGCATTTTGGCAGGGGGCCACCGAGTAGCGCCGGCCAGCCAGTTGTGGACGGTGCGCTCTGATACTGTTCCCGGTTTTCCGGTGAGCTCCTGGATTTGAAGGTTCACCCGCCGCGCCAGTTCGTCATGAGTGAACCCCAGGTCAGCCGCCTTCTGGCGTAGAGCTCGGTTCCCCGACATGTACGCAACGTATCGCCGTGATGACCAGGAGCGCTTGCTGCTGGGTAAAGGAATCGTCAAGTTTTCCGATTCGCCGAGACCACAAACGAACCGCGTTTTCCTGTTCGTCGATATCGGGTCGGACGTTCACTGGTCCGGGCGCACCTCACATCTGCCCGAACAGCTCCGATTCCGTAACGAGGGACCCGTGGATACCCAGATACAGCCCACTGTCGCGGCTAACTCCCGGCGGCGTGTGGTGCGCGAGGCCACCGAGCCCGCGCACGTTCAACCATGGCCCAACAGCGTGGACGAGCCCGCCTGTGTCCTCGCCTGCATAGCCAGGAAGCCCGAACTGTCAGTTCGGGCTGGAGCCGCGCCGTGCGGCTTCGAAGTGCCGACGCAGCTGGCGGGTCCGGCATGAGGCGGCTGGAGGACATCAGGGCCTTTCTGGCCGAGCACAGAGACGGCCGGGTGGTCGGCCGGGTGCCGGCGATGTTCGGCATCGCTGCGACGCCGGCAGAGGCGGAGTTCCAGCGCCGACTGCTCGCCGCGGGCCATTCCAGCAGCTACCTGGCGGTCCTCGGGCTAGCGGCGACGTTGACCTTCGACGCCGGCGAGTACTTCCAGATCGGGGATGAGGCGCGGCGCGATCAGAGTGAGTGGCACGGCTACCACCGGGGTCTGCAGACCGCACTGGCGTGCCTGGTCATGCACGAGACCGGAAGTAGTCCGGCCAAGGCCGCGCTCCAGGTCGCCGAGCACACCGAGACGCTGATCCGCTGCCGGTGGAACACCCGGCCGCCCAAAGGGGGTGGGTGAGCCGTGGACATCTGGCACAAGGAGTTCGCCGGCCGGCCCGAGTGCCTGGCCGAAGTCCGTCGCTTCGCCTGCGCGGTGCTCGGGGACTGCGACGCGGCGTACACCGTGGCGCTGGTCGCCGACGAGTTGGCCGGCAACGCCATCAAACACACCGCCAGCGGCGAGCCTGAAGGGGAGTTCGTCGTACGGCTGACTCGGTTCGCGAACCGCTGCGTGGTGCGCGTCGACGACCAGGGCGGGCCCTCCACGCCCGCGTTGCGTGTCCCGGGTGAGCAGGACGAGGCCGGGCGCGGCCTGGCCATCGTCGCCATGCTTTCCGCTTCCTGGGGCGTGGACGGCGACGCTACGGCCCGGTCGGTCTGGGCCGAGATCACATTCGACGAGGTCCCGGCGATACCCCGACCCCAGGGCCCGGCCGCCGATCTCTCCCGCCAGTTCAGAGCCAAACGAAAGGTCGGCATGACGACGGACGACTGGAAGCGTTGATGGCGCTGCACATCGACGCCGGTGCGGAACGAGCCCTCGCGCGGATCATCAAAGGTTTGCGGACTGCACGTCTGGGGGTCGGGATCTCCCAGAACGCGCTGTCGGCGGGGCTTCCGGTCCGGGGCAGGGCCATCTCCGAATGGGAGACCGGGGCGGTAGAGCCGACTCTGGGGCATCTGATCCAATGGTCCCGCGAGCTCGACCGCCGGCTGGTGGTCATTGGCCGGGACGGGGAAGTGCGCAATGGTCCGCTGCGCCAGCGGCCCGGCGAGGAGTGGGAGTCCTTTGAGCGGCGCCAGCTTGCTGTCCCCTTGCGGAACCGCCGCCTGGCGTTGGGGATGGCTCAGGGGCAGCTCGGCGAGCTGGTCGGCGTCAGCCGCGACTCCATCCAGCGTTGGGAACTGGTCCGCGTACCCCCGCGACCGATCGCGCACGTCGTCTGGGCCCGGCAACTCGGCTACTCGCTGGACCTCCGGCCCATCGCCGACGGCATCCCGCGACTACGACGCCCCGGCTCCAGGTTGCCGGGATGGCTGGACTATAGCCCACATGAGGGCGCTAAATGAGGACTGAGAACGGCAACAATTTCCGGGTTCTCGATTAAGTGCTCTATCATGGCTCTACACAAGCGGGATTTGTGTGCTGCATGTGGAGGGCCTGGATGGAGTCCGGCATCACGAACAAGGCTGCTAGTGATGCTGCAAGTTGATGAAGCGGCGAAGCATGCCTTCATGCAGGTTATTGGCGAGCTAAGGGCTCTTCGTCGGGATGCCAGGATCTCCCAAACGGCGCTGTCATCCAGGGTCGGGGTTCGTGGTGGGACGATCTCCGAGTGGGAGAACCTGCGGTTGGATCCCACCTTGGTGCACCTGACGCGCTGGTCGGGTGGGCTTGATCGGTGCCTGGTGGTCGTCGGCCCGGATGGCAAGGTGCTGTTACCCGAACCCCTGTGGTTGCTTCCGGGTGAAACAGGGGATTCTTTCGAGCTGCGGCGACTCGCTGGACCACTAAAACGTCGTCGCCAGGCTTTGAAGCTGAATCAAAAGACTTTTGGTCGGCTTGTTGGCGTCAGCGGATCAGCGATTTCGTATTGGGAGCTGTCCGTTATTCCTCCGCGATCGGTTGCGCAGATCGTTTGGGCGCAGAAGTTGGGATGCTCCATTGCACTGTGGCCCAAGGACTTGGTGTTGCGCGAGACGATCCGGGCGTTGACCGAAGAATGGCGACCTGATAGCCATCCTTGTCAGGTAGCGGTACGGGACCGTCCTCAAGGTACGGTCCCGTACCGCGCACGGGGTTAAGGGGCGAGCTCGTCCGAGTGGATCGGTGCGGTCCGGTCCGAGGTCCCGTCCGCATGCTCTGGTCCTCCGACAGCACGCAGGTAGGTCCAGACCGCTGATGCCTTGCCGTTCCCGACTCCCATTCGTGCGCGGAGGGTGTCGCGGGTGGGTGGGACGCCGTCCTCTGCCAGTCCTGCCAGGGCTTTGCGTCCCAGTTCGACTAGGGCCGGGTCTAGTTCGGCCATGCCGGCGGTACGGGACTGGTCCGGGGACCGGTACGCGCGTGGTCCGTCCGGGACGAGTGCGGCGATGCGAAATCGCGAACTGGGTAGAGAGCGGTCCGGTGCGTGGTCGGCAGGACGGAACCCCAGAGCCTTCGGATCCTCACTCCGGTCCCGCTGTTCGATGTGGGCCGTCCTGGACTCGTCGCCGGTATGCGGGACCCGGGCCCGGAAGTTCCGGACGCAAGCGATCAGGAGGTGGGATCCGAAGCCGATCGCGCCGACGGGGAGTGAGGTGATGATGAGGACGAGGAGGGGGTGAAGGGGACCGTCGGTCTGGCCGCCGGGACGGATGACGCCGCAGCCGTGCAGGAAGTTCAACAGCAGCGAGGCAGCGGTGGCGACGCCGCCGACAGTGACCGCGTAGATGTGCGCTACCTGCCTGTTCTTCAACCAGATCGCGGCGGCGGTGGCGACCGCGATGAGTCCGTCGACGGCCCACGGGTCGCGCGAGGCGGCGGCGGGACTCTGATGGATCGCGAGGAAGGCGTCACGCAGCGGGCCATACGAGCCGAGGAACCCGATGACGACGATGGACGCGACGGCCGAAGTCAGGAGAGTCAACGAGACGAGAGCGCCGACGTTCCAGCTGTCGGCGGCCGACGTGGTGCGGTGGGGATTCAAGTGCAGTGCCGTTTCTCGCGCAGGGGTGGGGGTTGAGGAGAACGGCACGCTCAGTCCGACATGGCGAGGCTGAGCAGGACAGCGGCGGGAGTGAACCCGTCTGCGGTGATCGCTGCCTCGACGGCTGGATGGCCGGCGTTGATGCGGTGGACGACGAAGACTGATGTCCCGGATTTGCTGCGACGGATGAAGTCGAACATGCGGTTGCCGTCGGGGCTGATCCAGCGGCGCATCTCGACCGGTTCGTTGGCGTACGTCGCGCTCTGCCAGTCGTGATAGGTGAGTGAGACTCCGACGAAGGCGGCACTCAGGTCTGGGGCGTCCGGCTGGGTGCCGTACCTGGTGGCCGCGTCGATTGCTGCCGCGAGGGCGGTCGGGGACAGATTCTCGGCTTCGACGCTCCAGCCGCTACAGCAGATGTCGGCCGAACTGTGGCCCGTGCTGGACACCGTGGCGGTCAGCGTGACCTTTGAGTGCGGGCTGGTCCAGCTTGTGGAGAGGTAGATGGTGTTTCCGTCGGCGTTCTCGGCGGGAACGTCGCGTGTCCAGTCGATGGGGAGTGCGAGGGTGACTTCGTTGATCCATGCGGCGCAGAAGGCAACGGACATGGGTGGCTCCATTCGGGATCGAACGCAGGCAGCCTTGACCAGGGCAGGTGCCTGCGGAGGGGGAGATGGACGCGCAGCGTCGGCTGCGCAGCGGCCGCGCCTACGAGACGGCGAGCGGCCCTGTCGCGCGTGGCGTGCGACGCGCGGTCCGGAGATCCGGGAGAATCGGAGCAGGGTCCATGGGTACTCCAGTCATGATTTAGAGAGTCGGACGGGTGAACTTGCGGTCCTGTTCCTGGTGGACGCGGGTGCAACCGCGTCCACCAGGGTTTTGAGGCCAGGTGCCTATCCGAGGGGATTCCTCGAATTCTTCGTGAGATCGCCGATCAACTGTCGTGCAGCGATTTCTACTTGTTTATATTCTGGCCCTGATTCTCGCCTGCGGCAAGTTGCAACGGTTCAATATTCACCCGTTTGGAGTCTGCGTTATTCGCCTCCAATATTTGACACCAGATACGCGATTCGGATTGCCTTCCACTCTCTTGGCTGCCTCTTCTCCGCCCTTGTCGGGCGACGGTTGGGCGCGGCCGTGCGGAGGTTCCGGCGGCGATGGTCATGATCGTCAGATGGACGATCGTCGGGTCTTGGAACCGGCCATCAAATGAGCTTCGACCTGCTGTTTGATGACACCTTGGCTCTGCTTTGAGGGGGTCAGGCAACGGCCCCCGGAGCGGTACCCGGACCGCACTCCGCAACGACCTAGTGGTCTGCGCTCGGTCGAGTCGCGGCGAAGAGGTCACCCGCAGCCAGCGGGTCGAGCCGAATCATCGCACCCGTTTTTGGGGCGTTGAGAATGACCCCGGCGCCAACGAAGATTCCCACATGATGGGCGAAATCGTTATTGCCGTAGAAAACAAGATCTCCAGGCTTCAGTGCGGCAAGGGGGACGGCCGGCCCACGCCGATACTGGTCTGTGGCGGTGCGGGGAATATTGATTCCGGCACTCGCGTAGGCCGCCATGGTCAGGCCTGAGCAGTCGTAGCCCGCATCGCCTTTGGCCGGGCCGTTGCCGCCCCAGACGTACGGGAGCCCGAGTTGCCGCGAGGCGAAGGCGATCGCGGCGGCAGCGGCCGGGGTCGGGGCTTCTTGCTCGGCAGCGGCGATGATGCCGACTTGCTGGTCAGGGCTGAATCGGCGATCGGGAGGCGGTGCGGAAGCGGCTTCGTTCCATACGGCGGTGAGTGGATTGAGGGCGGCCGAGGCGACGGAGGCCGCAGCGGCGCTGACGAGGACGACGAACATCAGGAAGAGGGTCGAGCAGCCGACTGCTGTCTTCGTGAGCGTCGAAATGGCGTTCTCCGATCTAGAGCAGGATGTGCGAGCTCTGCGGGACATCGAGGCGGCGGGCTGCCGAGGCGCCGAGGGACACGAGGGGAAGCCGTACGGTGGGCGACCACGCCGGGCGCCAGATCGGGCCGGCGGGGTGGGTCCGGGATGGATCGCCGTGCGTCGTGGCGACGGGAACGCATGGCGGGTGGTCGGCGAGGAGCCGGTGAAGGTGGCTTTCGCGGTGCGCGTTCGGCAGCCAGAACAGGACCGGACACGAGACGCCCGCGGACTCCGCGAGGTCGGCGTACCCGGTGAGCTTGGCGAGGAGCCGGGCGTGCGGTTCGGTGCCGGTGTCGTATTCGAGGAAGAACTCGCACCAGGCGTCGTCCTGCCGCCACCGGCCGAAGCCGTCCGGTCGCAGTCGTGTGCCGAGCGCCCGAGCAGTGGCACGTTCAGAGCGCCAGGTTTCGAGTGCAGCCCCGGGAGTTTGCCGGGCGTGGCCGAGTAGCTGGCAGAACACCTCGTTGACGCCTCGCAGGTGCCCGAGGTCCGGGCGTAGTGCGATGGCAGTCGCGTCATGCGTCGATCGGCGCCGTAGCCGAGAGCCGCCGACATCGGCAGTGAGCAGTTCGAGGGTTCGGGCCGTGGCGACGCAGTGAGCCTGTGACGATCCGCGCTGGAGCGGAGGTCGGAAGGTCTCGACCAGCCCGAGCGCCCGCAGCACCGCCACGCGGCCCCGGCACTTCCGCGCGTCGGGGAACAGAGCCACCGCGAGCTGCCCGACGGTGAGCACCAGGTGCTCGGCCAGCAACCGCAGCACCTCGGCGTCTCGCTCCGTTAGCCGGTCGCCGGCCCGGGTGGCGACGGAGAAAGGCCGGGTCGGCGTCCGGCTGGTCACGAGCCGCCCCGCGCAGCAGCGTGGACGGCAGCGCGAATCGCGTCAGCACGCCCAGGGATCGCTGGGGGCGCCGGTCGAGTCCGCATCGTGAAGGCCCGGACGTGCGCGCTCTTCGCCGTCAGCCGAGCCGCGGCTTGAAAGGCGTCGAGGTGGGCCAGATCGTGCTCGCCGAGCAGCGGGCCGGTGTGCGCGGCGAGGCTCCGCGCGTCCTGCGGCGAGCAGGTGAAGAAGACCTTGTTCCGGGCGTTCGCCGAGATGCCGTCGGCCAGGTCCGTCGGGAGCTGGGCGAGGTTCTGGTGGGCGAGGGTGAACGAGACCCGGTAGGCGCGGGCTTCGGCCAACATGTCCTCCAAGCTGTAGGGCAGGTTCAGGAAGTTGTGGGCTTCGTCGAGGTAGATTGCGGCGTCCCGGCGTGCCTGCTCCGGACGGCCCGCGCGAGCGGTCGTCGCCTGCCACGCGGCGGCGAGAATGAACGAGCCGAGTAGGCGCATCGTGTCGTCACCGACGACGCCTTTGGGGAGTCTGACCAGGCAGATCCCGCCGTCCAGGACCCGGCCGAGGTCGATCGTCGAGCGCGGCCGGGCGATGACGTCGGCCACGAACCGGCGGAGCAGGAACGCGCGGAGCTTGTTCTGGAGCGGCGCGGTGATGGCGGCCTGCGACTGGACCGACAGGTCAGCGAAGCCCGTCCAGAAGTGATCCAGCATCCTGTGACCGCCGTCGGCGAGGCCGGCGGTCCGCGCGGCGCGGAAGACCTTGTCGCTCAGCAGCTGCGAGACGTCCGCGAGCGTCGGCGGCTGGTCCCGCGCCGTGGCGAGCAAGGTCAGACATGCCGCCCGCAGGACGTCGTCGGTGCGCGGACCCCAGGAGGACGCGAACAGCCGCCGGAAGATGCCCACGAGGTTGTCCACCGTCAGCTCTGGGTCGCCCTGCGCCAGGACGTTGAGACAAGGGCGCGGCCCGGAGTCCGTCGGATCGATGAGCACCAGGCGGTCAGCCGCCGATACCGGGAGCCGGTCCAGTAGGTCGCCGACCAAATCGCCCTTCGGGTCCAGGACGAGCACGCCCCGGCGGGCTGCCACATCGTCGAGGATCATGCGCGCCATCAGCGTCGACTTGCCGGAGTTGGTCGCGCCCATGATGTGGAAGTGCTGGCGGGTGTCCGGGACCGCGACGCCGACCGGCCGGATCGGCGAGGTGTCCGCGTCGCCGAGGACTTTGTGGCCGTAGGACAGCGCGGGGATCTCCGGAGGCGGTGCGATCGAGCGGGCGCCAGCGCGAGGTACGCCGACGGCGCCGGCGTCCAGCGGGAGATGCGCGATGCCCGCCAGCTCGGCGACGGTGAGCAGATCGCCTCGGCCCATCCGGCGCGGCGCGAGCGCGGATGCCGGTCCGGCCAGCCGGTGACGGGCCCAAGAGTTCCGTTCGGCGAAGACACCGAATGCAGAGGTCAGGCTCTCGGCGATGGTGCGGGTCCGCTTGTCTGCATCGGGCCTGGTCGATTCGGTGCCTGCGGCGTATCGGATCTCCACCGCCCACAGCGGTCCGATCGTCTTCGTGACTGCTGATCGGAGTGCTGCGGCGTGTGCGGGATCAGCCCGTCCCGATCGCGGGCTTGCGTTCGGTGCCCACTCTTCGAGGAGCGTGCTGAACGGGGTTACCGGGCCCAGCTCGCGAAGTGTTCGCGTGCGGAACCGGTTGAGCTGGAATTGCAGCCGACGTACCTGCCGGCCGGTGGCGGGTCGCGCGAGGATCTGGACGCACGCACTTTCCGAGGGCCGCAGCTTTCGGCCGGCTTGCAGCAGCGGACGGAGCGGATCGGACGTGTGCTTGACCTTCAGCGGCAGGTAGGCAGGCTTGGCCAGCCGAAGACGGCCGCACATCGAGGCCCCGGCAGCAATCGGGACCGGAGCCGGCGAGACGATCTGCGTGTGGACGCCCGGCCACGCGGCCTCAGCGGCGGTGGCCACGACGCCAGCGGAGACCGGAGCCGGCACCCAGATGCCGAGACTGAGGCCTTCGCTGGTCCACAGGAACTCGAAGGCGAGATGAGGCTGCCTGTCCAGGGCCTGCCGCCACTTTGGGCGGAGCAGCGCGTGAATGTGAGTCCAGAACGCCTCGGCGCATCCCGACTCGACTTCGGGCGGCAGTTTGAGGACGACGTACCGCGCCGCGGTGGCCGTCACTGCCCGATGACGCCTCACCTGCTTGAGGTGCCAGCACGCGAGGGTGGAGCACGAAGCTGTGGCCAGGACGGGGACACCAGTGAGCCACCAGTCGTGGATGAACTGCTCGGCCGACGCCAGCGCGCCGGCGAAGAGCTCGGTTGGGTGCAGCAGCCACCGGCCGAGGAAGGATGAGTTCGGCCCGCTCATGCGCGCCACTCCTCATCGAGCCGAGCCAGCTGAGCGGGATCGGTTGTGCAGAGTTCGTCCTCACGAGCCGAGGCGACAGAGGAGAAGGCCGCCCGCGCGTTGCCCTGCATGACCAGGCCTTGGCCACGGCCGGCAGAGAGCAGGAACGCACGCTCGCCTGCTGAGAGCCGGAATGCGTGCGTGATCTGGTCGATGGACTGCGGGGCCTGACGCAGCAGCACCGCGCTCGCGGCGTTCGACACCACGGCCATACCGAGTTCGGTCGAGAGCAGGTCCGCGGCGTCCTGCGTGACTACCGACAGCCCGGCCCAGCACTTCCGCGACGCCTTGGCCATCCGGAACAGGAACCGCGCTCCCGCCGGCTCCTTCATCAGCCACCAGGCTTCGTCGACGACCACCAGGCGGCGTCGCCGGTTCGCCGGGTCGGATACCCGGCGCCACATCAAGTCCAGGGTGAGGAGCGTGCCGATCGGTTTGAGCTCATCGGGGAGCTCGCGCAGTGCGAAGACAGCGAGGTGGCCACCGGCAGCGTGCGCGGTCGGGCCATCGAAGAGACCGGAGAACGATCCGGAGGTGTGCGGGGTCAGCTCTGCTGCGAGTGCTGCGGCGTCTGGCGCATCGGAGGCGCCGAGTAGTTCGACGACGTCTCGCAGGGTCGGGGCGGGCTGGCGGTGAGTCCGGGGATCGGCGGTGATCCCTGCTCGCTCGTAGGCGTTGAGGATCGCCGAGTCCAGCGCGGCGTGCTGGCCGGCGGTTAGGTCTCGGCCGAGGAGTACGGCTACTACGGTGTGGCCGAACAGGGCTCGGCGGCGGATGGCGTCGGAGCGGTCGCCGGTGGCTGGCAGGTCGAAGGGATTGATCCGGACACCAGGTGCCCCGAGGCTGACGACCGTTCCGCCGACCGCGTGCGCGAGCCGGACGTACTCCTGTTCAGGGTCGATGACCATGACCTCAACGCCCTGGTAGAGGTTGCGGAGGACGTCGAGTTTGGCGAGGTAGGACTTGCCGGCCCCGGACTGGGCCAGGACCACCGAGTTGTGATTCGGCGCCGCCCAGCGGTCCCACATCACCAAGCCCGAATCGGTTGCGTTGACGCCGAGCAGCACCGCCGACGTCGAGTTCTGCGGTAGCGGCAGGTCGCCGGACGTGAACGGGAACAGCGTCGCCAGCGCCTCGGTGTCGAACGTCCGCCGGATCTTCAGCAGATCGAGGCCCAGGGGCAGCGTCGAGCACCAACCCTGGACCGTCCGGAACGTCGCCGGCACCAGGCGCAGCAGCATCCCCTCCGCGAGCGAGCGGACCTGAGCTGTGAGTTCAGCGAGTTCATCGGCGCTGTTGGCGTGGATCGTCAGATAGATCCCGACGCCGAACAACTTTCCCTCGCCGCACGCGACGCGGTAGGCGAGTTCGCGCGCGTCAGCAGCGGCAGCCTCGGTGGCGGGGTCGTCGAGGTGGCCGCGCGAGGCCGCGTGCCGGCGGCCGGACTCCAGCCGGGCGCGCTGCTTGCGCAGGCGGTCCGCGGCGATGGGGCTGGGTACGGGCTCGATGTGAACAGCGACGCTGATTCGCGCGGGGAAGCTCAGCAGCGGTTCGAGCCAGCCCGCGGCGACCTCGGCCGGGTAGTCGGCGACCGCGAACGTCGCGGCGAACGTGTCGCCGACTTTGAGGGTGTGGGTGCCCACGTCGAGGCTCGACGGGCCGAGGCCCAAGACGTTGCGGGTCTGGGCCGGCGGTCGGGTAGCCCAGATGGGCAGCACGTTGAGGGCTGCGGTGAACGAGGACATGATCAGGCTCCTGAGGGGTCGAGCAGTGCGCGGAGATCGGCGGAGGCGGCGTCGTGGCCGAGTGGCGAGACACGGATCTCGCAGGCAGCGAGATGGCTGACGGCGTCCTCGGCACGGCGGACGGCACGCTGGGCCGCTGCCCTGCCTGGCTCGCGCATCGCGAGGTGGATGCTCCGGGTCAGCAGAACGCGGGTCGCGCCGAGACCGTCAAGGAACTCGGCATGCTCCTGCGCGGCCTGACCGAGTGCAGGGTGCGGGAGACTGGCCGCCTGGTCCCGGAGGGTTCCAACGAAGCCGCTCACGTCGGCCGGAGCGTTCGTAGACGTGATCTGCGTCGGTCCGCTGAGGGAGTTGAGCCAGCGCGCGAACCCGCCGAGGAGGACGTCTTGCTCGTCGGCGGTGCGCAGCCCGAAGTTGACCGTGCCGGCAGCGGCCATCAACGCCGCGCCGTCCGCGCCAAGGTCAATCACGCCAGCATCGTCGAGGTCCGCGATGGGCAACGACAGCGGCGCCGGCGGACGCGGTGACTTGCCCAGCGCCTCAGCCAGGAACGCCGGGGGCGGGACCACGCCTTCGGGCGCCATCACTTGGCGCCGAGGTGCCCGCATCTGCCGGAGAGCGGCGGCCAGGAGCCGATCGATGGTCAAACCGTCGCGCTCGGTGGAGACGGCAACGCCGACGATCACCAGAACGAACACGGCCGGGATCAGGAAGGCGAGCGGGGAGACCCAGGCGCGCACACCGAGCCATGCGCACCAGAGCCCTGCCGCGGAGCCGGCGACCACCGCGACCTGACGGGCCGTTGCCGGCCCGAGTACGCGGTCCGGGCGACTGACGTCGGCAGGGATACGGACCGCGCCGTATCCGGCGGGAGCATCCGACATGAGGCGTCACCTTTCGCTGAGGGGTCTGAGCTGGGGTTTGTGGGCATTTGTGGGTCGCGGCGCGCGAGGCGGAACCGACGGCTTCAGGCGCTTGGCCACCGGGCCCGAAGAAGGCTGAGGAACTGCGTCAGCAGGACTGTCCCGGAGATGTGCTGCTGCTCGCGGCGGCGTGGGCGGTCGAGCGGCGTTTGGCAGCGAGGGTTTTGTGGGGTTGATGGGAGGCCGAGGTGGTGTCGGTTGAGCCCGTGTGCTGCCGGCTGGCTCGCCGGCGGACTGGCGGGCGGCTACGGGTTCGCGCGGGCCGGCCGCGGGCTGCGATGAGAAGTTCGCGCCCCGCGGTTCTCCGGGCAGGGGCGGCAGCGGACCGAACTTGCCGTGTCCCGGCCCCGTGCATGGCCGAGGGCCAGGCCCGGGACCACCTGAGGAAGTCGGCGGAGGCGGGAGCGGTCCGGCGCCGCCGCCCGGACGAGGCCCGCGACGACCGACGTCGAAGCGGCTCGTGACCGCGCCGAAAGCCCGATATTGCAGGTAGTTGCGCGCCAGGCTCGTCATCCGGGTCTGACCGAGCGCCCCGCGCTGGAGAACGACTCGGCTCGCCCAGACCGGGATCTTGATCAGCATGAAGAACATGACCAGGCAGATCAGCAGGTCAGTGAGGCCGCCGCGCGTCGGGAGGCCAAGAACGTCGTCCGCCTGCGGGTCGAAGAAGACCTGGAGGCAGACGATCAGGACCAACGCCTGAAGGACCTGCGTCGCCAGGCACCCCAGGATGGCCCGCCACCACAGCTTGGCCAGTCCCTCGGTCTGCGGATGGGCATGACAGGCGAGCGCGAGCGGAGCGCCAGCCGTCAGTACCATCAGCACCGTCGCGCGCACCAGATCCGTCACGACCAGCGCGACGCCCAACACTGCGATGGCGCCGCCGATGATGACAAGGAACACCTCCCCGGCACCGCCGGGGAGGAAGATGCTGTAGACGATGAGGCTTGTCAGCCTGGACCCGATGGCCTCGGACGAGAGGTTCCCGCTCATCAGTGCCGCGACGAGCGCGTTGCCCAGGGAAACGGACTGGCAGATCAGCCACAGCGACGCGTTCGAGGCGATCATCCCGATGACCAGCCGGGGCGCGATCTCCTTGAGCTCGTGCCGCGTCTGAAGAGTTCCGTGCGTCATGACGAGGATGCCGCCGGCCAGGATGAAGAGCACGTAGAGCGTGTTCGAGAGGATCAGGACCGAAGTCCAGATACTCGCGATACGACCGCTGCTCAGGTTCGGGCTCGACAGCAGCGACGTCGCGACGAACGGGAGCACCGGGTTGAGCGCGGACTTCACGAGGTTGCCGAGCCAGGTATCGATGGCTTTCTCGATCTGGCCCGGGATGTCCCACCAGGACGGGTCCGCGCTCTTGGAGCTGACAGGTCCCGGGGCTGGCGGCGGAGCCATCGACCCGCCGCCGATCAGCGGGCCGTAGATGCCCGGCGCTGGCGACGGAGCCGGGGGCGGAGCGGGCGCTGGGGCCGTTGCAACAACCCCAGCGCCGCGAGCGATCGCAGGCACGGCCGATCCGCTCGCGGTGACGTCCGCGCGGGCGGAACCTACGAGCGTGCAGACCACCAACACGACCGCCGAGGCCACCAACGAGAGCACCGCGACCCACCGCGGCATCTGCCGATCGGTCACGCGCCGACCATCGACTTGAGGATGTTGACCAGGACCGGCGCGAGCGCGGCGAGGGCGTAGCCATAGGCCGCCGACTTCAGCGCCCCCTTGGCCTTCATCACCTCGCCCTCGTTGCCGCCGGCCATCAGATAGCGCAGGCCACCGACGGTGACGAACAGCGTCGCCAGGCCCGACAACAGCCCGATGATCCAGTCCCGGACGTTGTTCATCACCTGAGGCAAGGTCGCGACCGCCCGCAGCTGGTCCGCGAGGACCGCGACCGGCGCCGCCGGGTCGTCTGGCGACAGGCCAGCCATGCCGGTCGGGCTGAAGAAGGGCATGACCTCCGGCGGGATTTCGGTCGCATCGGTCGGAATGGTGATCGTCGTTGGGACCGATGGCTGGGTGGCGTCGGCCGAGGCTGGCGCCATGCCGATCGCGGCTGCAGCGAGCACCCCGGCCGACAGGGCGGCGGCGTTGCGAATGAAGCGGGTCATGGTTCTGATCTCCTGGGCGTTGGTGGATTGCCGTCGGAGCCGAAAGCGGCGCGGACCTGCGTCCAGGGGTCAGGCAGCGGCCAGGAGTTCAGCCGATCGGCCTACCACGGGCCGCTGACCAGGCCGGATAGCGCGGACGCGTGCATCATGGGCGCTTGGGCGCTGAGCACCTGTGATGAAGGCGACCAGCCGCGCCTCCGCGCGCTGCCGACGGATCTTCACCGCGTTGTAGGAGACGCCGAGCTGATCGGCGTAGACCTCCATGTCGAGGCCATCGAGCCGCGTCGCCGAGATGAGTTCGGCATCCGATTCCGAAATGGCGCCCGCAGACACGGCGCGCATGAGCACAAGGTCGGGGTGACCCGCCGGGCCAGAGAGGACAACCTCCTCTGAGATCTCCTCTTCGCGCTCAGCAGCTCGACGATGCTTGACCACGACCGCGTGGCCGGCACGGTAGGCAGCCCAGCGGATCTTTGTGATGATGCCCGGCGTCTCGATGTCCACGACAGCCAGGTGAGCCAGGAACCCGGCGAGGATCTCAGCGTCCAGCTCTTCGACATCGCCGTCGAAGCCACGCGCGAGGGAGCCGGCCACGCTCCGGATCGCGGGCAGCGCCATGCCGACTGCGGCGAGCTGCCAGGACTCGTCACGGCGTGCTTTGCGCACCACCTCGGCCCACACCGCGTCACGCACCGCCTGCGAAGCGCCAGCGAGCAGCAGCCGCTGAAGCTCATCGAAGGGGAAAACGCCGGGCGGCAGATCGGTGGCGAGATCAGTGATGTCGAGGACGGGCGCGGCGGGGCTATCGCACAGTGCGCGGAATGCATCGGCGGCGAGGTCGAGTGGAGACGGGCAGAAATTAGTAGCGCGGCCCATGACGGGCACCTCCATGAGGTAGGCGGATTGATTCCGCCGCTCATGGGGCGCGTCAGCCCACAAGCTCTGATCAAGCGACCGCCTAGGCTCGATGCCTCGCCACCTCAGGTCAGAAATAGCTGTTGACCTGTAGTTTTGATGAAGGCTGGACACCTGAGAAGTGCGCTATCGGGCATCAAGCAACGGTCAAGGTGGCAACATAAAGCCGAGGAGCACGGGCAGTCAGCCTCACATTTATCGATGCGTTGATGGTTCACTCGGACGAACTTCGTCAGAAGCAGGCGTACTTCACCCAGCTGGCGCTGGCAGCCAGGACGGGTCGCTCAGCAGATATCGAGCTGCCAAGTCCTCTTGCGGTGCGGAGATTCTTCAAGGTGTCCATAGGCCAGCTCACCGTGTTGTGCCGTCCCTCCCTGAGTGAAACAGTGTTTTGCGGTACGGGTGTCTAGCAGCGGTAGTTCCGCTGTTCGGGTTGGGAGAACGCCGTGGCGCAAGGCACTGTTAAGTGGTTCAACGCCGAGAAGGGCTACGGGTTCATAGCCGTCGATGGTGGTAGCGATGTGTACCTCCACTACAGCGCGATCCAGATGGACGGATACCGAACCCTCGAGGAGGGCCAGCGGGTCGAGTTTGAGATTACGCAGGGAACGAAGGGACCTCAGGCCGACATGGTTCGGCCGCTTACTGAAGGCGGGAGCCGCACGGCAGGGCCCGGCAGTGGCTACCACGCGTGGACAGGAGGAACATCATGGGGAGCCGCGGCTGCCGGTGACGGGCGATCAGAAGAGTCCCCAGCCGAAAGGGCCGAACAAGAAAGCCAGGAAGCGCGTTCTGCGGCGTGGGATGACCTCATGGATGCACAGAGGTACGCAGTGGCGAAATCCGTCAGCGGACCCGTCGTGTTTGCCGCCCGAGAATATGGCGCGGCAACGGAAACAGAGGCTGGCCAGCGGTTCCTTCCTGTGTCGATCTATCTCGGCGAAGGCCAAGACGGGACCGCAGTCGAAGAGGCCGTCCAGCGCCTACTGGAGTGCTTCGGTTTTGTCGAAGAGGCAGCAGGACGGCCGATCATTGGATCGTGGCTAAGACTCAAGCTGGCCCGCTCCAAAGAGATGATCACGTCGCGTGAGGTGAAGGACAGACTTCGTCGCGCAGAACGAGCGCTCGAGCTGGGTTTGCTGGATAAGCCACAGGCCGATGTCAACGCGATCCAAGCAGAGGCCGTGGCAAAAACCCTGGAATCCATCAAGGATCAGACCGAGGCACTCATACAGGTCGGCTCTCTCCTGATCATCAAGCGGAGGGGCGTCCCGATCGTACGCAATCTCACGTTCGACGAGATGCTCTACCTGCAACGCAATCCGCTACTCGTGAGGCCGGAGACGATCATTGAGATGCTTCAGACGTACCAGGACGGCGTCGTCTCGGAGCTGAACCCTCAAGCTGCAATCGAGCGTTGACGCCGTCGTTCTGGATTCGTCGCAGTCTGTCAGCAGAAACTACTGATTCGCCGTGGCTCCGCCCGCGAAACCACTACCGCCATCACGTACGAGGGGCCTCAGCTCCATGGCAGCCTGCAGGCGGCAGAAAGGTTGGCCGGCCAAAAAGCTAAAACGGCCCCGAGCTCAGGTTTCCCCTGACGGCTCAGCCCCCTTTTGCTCGTCCATGACGCCCTAACGTGACGATTCACCCATTCGGCGGCGACCCCTAGCTAGCGAAAAGCACGCTTTCGGGACTGACACAAACCACAGATCCGGATCAGCACGAGTTTCCCGGATCGTCAGTCCGAAACGAGGCACTCAGGTTGAATCTCGCCATCAGCCAGAAACACGAGGCACCTCAACGCACCGTCGCTGCGTTGGCCATCGCCCGCTACACGGAGCCAGGCGAACTCGTCGTCGATCTCGGCTGTGGATCTGGCCGAGCACTGGTCGAAGCGATCCACGCAGACCGCCTCGCGATCGGGATCGAGCGCAATTCGAGGCTCGCGCGTGAGGCGCGGGAAGCCGTTGTCCAAGCCACGGTTCACGGAGGACCGGGCTTTGCTGCCGTCGTCGTGGGCGAGTTGGCTGACGTACCTCAGCTCGTGGGTTCCGACTCGTTGCATCGAGCATCGCTGGTGTTTGTAGACCTCTCGCGCGCTGGAGTCCTCGGCGTTCACGGGCGCGTGGAGGTGGCCGGCGTCGTGCAGCGCCTCTCGGATGCACTCGGCGCCGCTCGCCAGTTGGTGCGCGAAGGCGGGCACGTCGTGGTTCGAGCGGAGATCCGCCAGCCCTTCTGTCGAGACCTCGCCGAGCTGCTTAGCGAAGTCGGCGCCCGATCGGAGTTCGAAGTGGTGGTCGTGCCCGTTCCCGACCGTGGCCAGTGTCAGATGCGTTGCAGGCTCACTCGAAATGAGGAAATCGTCGTCCTACGAGCCGTGTCGCCCACCAATGACGCATAGCTGGAGCGTCACCATCATCCATAGTGTCAAGTAGTTGACAAATGAGACACGGGATTTCGGGTTGAGCTGACCCGTCCATCAACTGCCCACGGCAGTGAGGAGCCCTGGTTCGCAGACCGCTACCAGGGCCGAAGTACATCGCAACAGCCAAGAATCCAGGAGCGCAGATGACAAACGAGCAGGAAAGCTCTGTCGCCCACACGCAGGTATCTGCCGTGGGTCGGCGCGTCTTGTCGGTCGGCGAGGTCGCCGAAATGTACGGGCTCAATCGAGCAACGGTCTACAGGGCGATCGACGCCGGGAAGCTCACGGCATACCGCTTCGGCACCAAGGGCGGCGCCATCCGAGTTCCGATCACGGCTCTCGCTGATTTCGAGGCCGCAGCCGTCAAGGCCGAGTCTGCATGATCCAGTTCCGCAGACAGCCTCTGGGGAGCCAATCCAACACCAGCCACCGCCCGGCAGTCGCCAAGTATTTGGAGGATCGTGATGGCACCGTCCGATGAATCCGCCCAGAAGTCCCGGCCAATCCGCGGTTCCGAGCTTCTGCCGCCGGCTGAAGTCTCGACCCTGCAGGCTCCGTCTCGAGCCGTAAGGGCTCGTTCGGCGCCGCGCGACGAACTCCTCAGCATCATCGAAGTCTGCGAAGAACTCGGCATCGCCCGAGCCACCTTCTACCGCTGGCGTGCTCATCGCAAGGGGCCGGCGAGCCTTCGCCTGCCCAACGGAACCGTCCGCATCCGGCGTTCCGCTCTGACGGCGTTCATCGCCGCCTGCGAGGACACGACTCGATAGCTCGGCCCGACCCCCGAGACCGGCCCTACCGGACCCCGGAGGGCCGGTCCTCTCACCACAGCGAGGAGATCCATTTGCTCAGCCACGACGTCCGGGTCTGGGGCATCAGGACCAACAGGAACAAGAAGAAGACCACCTACACGCTCAGATGGAGTGTGGCAGGCAGGGACTTCCCTCAGACCTTCGCCGTCAAAGCACTCGCCGAGAGCCGCCGGGCGGAGTTCGTAGCGGCTCAACGACGCGGCGAACCGTTCGACGACGAGACCGGGCTGCCCGAGCCCGAGATGCGCCATCGCCTCACCGGAGTGAGCTTCTATACGCACGCAATGGAGTTCATGGACATGAAGTGGCCAGCCCTCCAGCCGGGATCGCGGCGAACCCTCGCCGGCGCGTTGGCAACGACCACACTGGCCTTGGTCGACCGCGAGGAGGGCGCACCAGAGTACAGCGTCAGCTTCCGCGCGCTGAGCAGCTGGGCGTTCAACAAGACCGCCCGCACAGCCGGGCAACCGAGTGCCGACCATGCCGATGCAATCGCCTGGATTGAGAGACACTCGCTCCCCTTGTCCGCGCTGGCTGATCCCAAGATCGCCCGTGTTGCCTACAACAGCACCACGACCAGCCACGAAGGCAAGCCGTTCGCACCAGACACCTACCGCAACAAGATGAAGGGGTTGTCCGGGGCGATCAAGTACGGCATTGAGCTCGGTCGGCTGACTGCCGATCCCATGGAGAAGATCCACACGACGCCGCCCCGCAAGGTCACAACGGTCGACCGGCGTGTCGTCGTCAATCCGCCTCAGGCCCGCGCACTTATCAACGGAGTTCGTGGTCAGGGAACCACTGGCCCTCGCTTGGTGAGCTTCTTCGCAGCCATGTACTACGCCGGTCTGCGTCCCAGCGAAGCTCTCGCCCTGCGGCTTCAGGACTGCACCCTTCCGAAGAGAAAGGGCGCGTGGGGCACGTTGTGCCTCTCTGGTGCGGCACCCTATGCCGCACCGATCTGGACAGACGAAGGCGAGGAAAGCCCACGCAAGGCACTCAAGCACCGCGCGAAGAACGAGAGCCGCACTGTGCCTGCCTGCCC
Organism: Catenulispora sp. EB89; assembly: GCF_041261445.1. Classification (NCBI taxonomy): domain Bacteria; kingdom Bacillati; phylum Actinomycetota; class Actinomycetes; order Catenulisporales; family Catenulisporaceae; genus Catenulispora; species Catenulispora sp. EB89. The sequence continues at coordinate 137,414 of NZ_JBGCCU010000005.1, read as the reverse complement.
AGAGCTAGTCCTTCACCTGCGCGCACACATTGATGAGTTCGGCACCGCCAGCGATGGTCGCCTGTTCGTCCGCGCCGACGGTGGCCCGCTGCGCTACGCGACGTTCGCCAACGTGTGGTCCCGGACGCGTGACACCGTGCTGAGCCCGGCCCAGTACGAATCACCGCTGGCCAAGCGCCCATATGACCTACGCCACGCCTGCGTGTCCACATGGCTCAATGCGGGCGTCGCCGCGCCGCAGGTCGCCGAGTGGGCCGGCCATAGCGTGGAGATGCTGCTCAGCACCTACGCCAAGTGCATCGACGGTCAGGAAGACCTCGCTCGACGGCGCATCGAAGAGGCGCTGGAGTGGACTGAGCCGGAGCTCGATATCGACGCCTGAAGGCTGAAAACGCCACCACCAATACACCAGAAGCACCGCTAAACCCTGGTCTTGGACGGGTCCCGATGGGACCCGACATTCGAACACCGTGACCGCGAAAAACGGCCCTGACCTGCGGGTCAGGGCCGTCACCAGCTGTTCGAGTATTGACAAATACATTCGAGGGTGGAGCCAAGGGGACTCGAACCCCTAACCCCCTGCTTGCAAAGCCCTGACTATGCCCATAGGGATCAAACGGCCGAGCATGCTGGCCGCTGACCTTCTCGCCGCCACGGTCGCGCCCGTGAGTGTCCGCCAGTGACCATGAGATCAGCTCCGTACGGGCACACAGCGGGCACGAGAAGATCGATCTTCACCGACCAGCCGATCAGCAGCCTTTCTTGATACCTAACTCGCTGCCGATGGTGTGAGTGCTGGAGCATTGCCTGGCCCATCCAGCCCAAGCAACTCGCGTATCCGTGTGGCTGCGCCTTGCCCACCATCTGGGCTGTGGTAGGCGGCCTCTAGAAGGGCGTCAAAATCATGCTCATTTGTAGCGTTAGCCGCGTCACTCCACCGTTGCCGCTGGGCTAGATCATCCTGCACAAGATCATCCACAAACGGGGTAACATCGCTCGGCCAGGCAGTAGACGCAAGGTTCTTCGCTTCGGCGTCGTTGTCCTGGAAGGCCTTGACCACGAGCGCACGTACCACTGACCATGGCTGCCCCGCCTCGACCGCGGAGCCTATGGCATTGATGTCTTCGTTGTGAGGCGTGATTATCGCTTCATAGCGTTCACCTGCGTCGCTAACAGGCAATGGGGCTCCGCTTCTGCTCGGAAGCGCAAGCGGTGCAAGTTTCGGTCCGGAACTTCCAGTGGCTTGGCTCGCGCATGCGCTGATAGAGCCGCATATCAACGCCGCGATAAGCAGCACAGGCAATTGGCTTGTTCGTCGATCGGTCACAAACCCACGAGTCTAGAGCGTCCCGAACGGCCTACGTAAGACCATCGACGATTTGCGGTATCCCAGAGGGACGACCACGCGCGGGCGAGGGATACGCGGCTCGCACGGGGTCGCTCGGCTGGGGGACAGCAAGGTGACCACAGACTAGGGCGACCACGCTTCCCCGTTCTTGCGGAGCGCAGGGCGGTCGCGCGGGTGGGGCACGCCAACAGGTCCAGCGTCGGCCGGGCAGACCAAGAGCGACCAGAAGCGGTCTCCGTGCCGAGCCGGCCGCCGCGCCCGGGACCGGCCGCCAGGCCGCACGCCCGGGATGCGGCGGGCCGGCGGCGGCGCGGTAGCGCCGCCTTGATCTGATACAGCTCAATTCGGCAATGCGCCGCGGTACGTCTCGCCGTGTTCCAGGTACAGGGTGGCGGACTGCGATCGGGCCTCGATGGCGGCTTTGACGCGGCGTGCGAGGCGTGGGATCAGCAGCGTGTCGACGAGCTCGGGATCGTGGAAGGCGTAGCCGGCGATTTCGGCAGCTTCGAGCTCGATGCGGTCGCGGTACTCGGGAGCGAGTTCCCCGCCGTCGAAGACGAACAGAAGCTTGTCACCTTCGCCCGTGGCTGGCGCCCAGTCGGCGACCAAGAGTGCGCCGATGGGCGGCTTGATGCCTAGCTCCTCCTGGACCTCGCGCACTGCGCCCTGTACGGGAGTCTCGCCGATCTCGACGTACCCGCCCGGGAGGTCCCAACCGGGTTTGTACGACGGCCTGACTAGCAGGATGCGGCCCTCGGTGTCGAAGAAGAGGACTCCAGAGGCTACGCGGGCACTGGCAAACGACTCGGCTGGGTTCGGCTCGGTCATGAGTCGACTCTAGCCCGAGCCACGTACAGGTCAGCGTGACTCGATCACGTGAATCCGTTGGGCGAGATCGGACAGGGCAAGGCTCGGCTTGCCGTGCTGGCGCCGAACCCACGAAGTGACCAGTTGGCGCGGGATGTAGTGGTACCGAACCTGTTCAGGCGCAAGCCTCTCAGCGTCCAGTATCAACGACAGCGCCTCGTCGACCTGGTTCCGTGCAGCGTAGGCGCGAGCAACTTCGAGCGCGTGCCGGACACGACGCTCGGTCGGCATCTGCGACGTGTCGAGCTGCGGCCCTTGGTCGAGCGCAAGCTGAACGTCGCCGAGCTCCATCGCCGTGGCGACGCGGTGAATCGCGACGTTGGTCGGACCGAACGCCGTCCACATGTGGTTAGCGTCCTGGCCCAGCCGGCGGGCTGACTCCTCGGCTTCGGCGAGGAACGTCCGGGTGGTCGCACGGTCGTCGGACCGAGCTGCGGCAACGGACCCGGCAAGGAACAAAGTGCCGTAGATGGACAGGAACTCCGGCGAGGCTTCCGCCACGTGCGGCTGAAGGAAGCCAGCGGCGTCCGCAGTGAGCTGCTTTGCCGCGTCGAACCGTCCGTTGGAGAGCAGGCAGTGCGTCACGGATCGGAACAGCGATCCGATGATGATCGGATCACCGGACACCTGTGCGGCGGTCAGCCCGCGGTCAGCGGCGATCCAAGCAAGCTCGGTCTCTCCGATCTTCGTGAGCACCTGCGCCGCGCTCTGATACGCCATGCCGAGCAGCACGTACGCCTGAAGCTGCTGATCTCCGCTGTACGAACGCGTGGCGGCCTGCGCCAGCGAAAGCACGGACGGCACCACATGAGCCGCGCGGGCGAACCGCCCTTCCTGGAATGCCGTCCATGCCTCGCCGACCTCCTGCTTGAGAACTTCAAGGTCAGGTCGGAAGCCGTTCGCATCCCCGCTCAGCAGCGGTGTTAGCTGCCGGTAGTCCATCAGGGCTTCACGCAGCGCGGATACCGTGCGGCCCTTGCCGTCCTGGGTCCAGTCGAGCAATGAGGGCTCGGCCAACAGGTCGCCCATCTGCACGTCAAGGGCGTCGGCCAGGGACTTGATGACCGACAGCCGGTCAAGATCGATCTTCCCGTTCTCGACCCGTCCGAGCCAATCGGCGGTCCGACCGACCAGGCCGGCCAACACCTCTTGCGACATGCCACGGCGCCGCCGATACCAAGCGACGCGCTCACCGATGCTCAGGGTCTCAGTCATTCCTCGCATAGCCCTAGCCTCACCGCACTCCCCCGCCGGACCCCGGGGGGTTTTTCCGGGTTCCAGTTCAGCAGTGACCTTACGTTCACACCATGTCGTCAGTGCCCCGTATCGAACACGAGCACACCGAGGAACCGCTGGAAACAGCCGAGAGCATCGACCTGCCGTGCGTCTCGTGCCGCGGGCGCGGATGGAAGCACGTCACCTCGCGTCTGGCGATCGTGCATGAGGTCATCGACGACACCGCTGACATCTCCGACCAGCAGCCGTGCGGCCCCTGCTTGGGGACCGGTCGCGCGGCGTAGTCGGCCTGCCCCTCGCGGAAGGGATGCGTGCAATGGCCATCTGGGCCACCAACAGAAAGCGCGGACTGATCCCCGGCACTATCGGGATGACTATCACCGTGCTCGAATACGACGCGGGCGCGAAGTCCTTTCAGGAAGTGAGCTCGACGGCCTACCCGCCGGCTGATTTCTCGTTACCGGAAACTTCCTATCGCCGACCCGAATCGGCCCCGGTGTCACTGGTGCGGCCGTTCGTCCGAGCCGCGCTTACTGAACGCAAGCCGTACCGCGGAACGCGTCGCCGCACCGCGGCTAGCGATGACGGCGAGCAATGAGCGCCGAGAGCCTGGATTTCGAACCCGGCACGGTCGTGCGGGTGAGGACGGAACCCATGTTGAGCGAGGTCGTCTTGCCAGCCACCCGCAAGTGCGAGCTCCCCGAGGGAGACCTCCCGGAACTGCTCATCTGCTGCACGCCGGTGGCTCTGGTGCGGACCCCAGTCGACATCGGTGTTCTCCGATGGGTCGCGCTGACAGACCTGACTGCGGCCAGTGCAGATGAGGACCTAGACAAAGTGGAATCCGGGAGTGGGGGTAGGGGCGCCGATGCCGCTGCATATTGACGACGCGGCGGAGCGGGTCTTCGCCCAAATCATAGGCGGGCTGCGGCACGCACGCGTGGAAGTCGGGATCTCCCAGAATGCGCTGTCAGCAGGTCTGCCGGTCCGAGGGAGGGCTATCTCCGAGTGGGAGACAAGGGCAGTCGAGCCGACCCTGGAGCACCTGATCCTCTGGTGTCGTGAGCTGGGCCTGCGCCTGGTGATCGTCGGCTGGGAAGGCGAAGCGCGGTACGGTCCGGTACGCCCGCGCCCCGGGGAGACGCAAGAGATCTTCGATCGACGTTGTTTGGCTTCGCCGTTGAGAAATCGTCGCCAAGCTTTGGGGATGTCTCAGGGGAGACTGTGCGAACTGATCGGCGTCACACGCGACTCAATCCAGCGGTGGGAGTTGGTACGCGTGCCCCCGCGACCCATCGCACACGTCGTGTGGGCTCAGAGGTTGGGGTGCTCGATTGCCCTGCGACCGATCAATACACCAACCATGAGACCGCGTCCCTACGGCGTCGGACGCCCCGCCATGCCCGCACTGTGGCAGCCGAACTCGACGACGAGGCACCCGTCCCAGTTGTAGCAACACGTCGCATCAGGCGCTACGCTGCCCAAAGAGTCAAGTCATGTTGATGGGTCAAGTTGTGTTGGGTTAAGGCGGTAAGTAATGCCTTTCGAGTCGGCGCCACCGAAGTACGCGCAGGTCGTCGCGGGACTGCAAGAGCGGATCCTGAACGGCACGTACCCGGCCGGCTCGATGCTGCCCAGCGAAGAACAACTGGTCAACGAGTGGGACATGTCCCGGACAACCGTCATCAGGGCTCTACAGATCCTCGGCCGTGATGGCTGGATCGAGTCTCAGCAGGGCAAGGGCCGGTTCGTTCGAGGGCGGCCGGCCACGTCGGATCAACGTTTGCGTCCGAGCCGCGGCGTCCTAGAGCAAGACGAGAGCAACGGGAGCCGACTGATCGACGTTGGGCACGTCATCGCTCCGGATACAGTCGCGGCTCTGCTGAACCTCAAGAAGCACGAGGCGGTGTTGCGACGGCGTCGCCTAGTTGTGCGTGATGATGAACCTGACGAGCTGATCACGTCGTACTACCCGCTCGACCTCGCGCACGGCACGCGACTGGGCTCGGAAGATGCGCTCATCGAAGGGCCTCGGCGGCTGGTCGAAGCGCGCAACAAGATCCGGTATGACCACGTCACCGAACGCATCGCTGCTCGGCTGCCATCTGCTGAGGAGGCGGAACTTCTCGCGCTGCCGTCGAAGCGGACTCCCGTGCTGGCGCTGACGGTGACCGCTTTCGAAGCGTCCGGCCGCCCAATCCAGCTCGCCGAACTTGTTCTTCCCGGCGACCGGCACGAGCTCGAAGACACCTACCCGCTGGCCTGAGCGCTTCTTCCAGTCAGTCGCCGTGCGTCGCAGAATGCTGTTATGGATGAAGATCTCAAGCGACTGGGCGAAGCTGTTGCCGCCGCACGCAAGGCCAAGGGTTGGTCGCTACGGCAGTTTGCGCTGCACGCGGAGCTGGCCGAGTCCACGGTGGCCAGGGTCGATTCAGGCCGCGCTGGAGCGTCGCCTACCGCGTATGAGCACATGGAACAGGCCCTTGGATGGCAGCCTGGAACCATCGCCGCGATCCTCAACGGCAGCGTGTCGGTCGTCGATGGGTCCAGCACTCCGCCCGGCACGGACCTTGGCGCGTGATCGATTCCAACGATAGCTACGCGTCGCTGACCTGGGCTTTTTAGCGGCGTCGACGGCCTAGAGCCAATCACCTTGACAGGCCTCTGTGTTACCTGCATAGTCAAACTTGTAGGGCTAAGTAGATGAGACTTAGCACGACAAGCAAACGAGAGGTCTGAGATGGCGATCCAGGGTGCGATCCGGGTCCAGTTCGGCGACGTGTTCCCGCATGGGGCGTTCGCCGTGGCGGTGGAGCCGGTGCGGGACTTCGACAAGTCCACGCGGGAGCATCCCGTGCAGGCTCGGGACAAGGAGTCCGGCGTGTTGGTCTGGGCGGTCGAAGTGCTCGACGCGGACCCCGAGGCGCGGGCGGCGGACCGGTCGGTGAAGGTCAAGATCGCGGCGGACCATCAGCCGGTGCTGCCGGACCTGATGGCGGGGACGCCGTTCCGGCCGGTGGAGTTCGAGGGGCTGCGGGTGCGGCCGTACGTCAACGGTCAGGGTCGGTTGGCGTACTCGTTCAACGCCTCCGCGGTGCGCGGGCCGAACGCGGGTGGGAAGCCGGCGGCCGCCGTGAACGGGTCCAAGAACGCGGGCTGACCGACAGCCCTTCTGAGGTACAGCGCCACCACATAACAGGGGAGGCCGGATTAGGCCCCGGCCTCCCCTGACGTCTCTCCAGGGTGCGATCCGAGAAGAGGAGTCCAGGCTAATGGCCACGACGAGCGATCGTCAGCACAACCCCGAGCCGATCACGGCACGGGTCGAAATATCCCAGGTCAGTCAGCTGGTCCAGGAAGCTACCGACCTGATCCACGCGCGCACCGCTCCGGCGTCGGCGCTGCTCGCGTTCCACGAGCGCAAGGCACAGATCTTCGAGGCGCTGGCGACCGAGGAGCCGCACAACACCGAACGGCAGGAAGTCGCGAAGTCTGCGCGGGCGCAGGTCGAGCACCTGCGGGCGATGACCGAGGGGCGGTGCGCCTGATGTTCCGCACGGTGCACGGGGATGCTTCCTCGGCCGACAAGGCGACGCGCAAGGTCGGCGGCGTCTACGTCCGCGAGCCGGTATTCGAGGTGCCGGTTTGGTGGCTCGCGATCCGGCGCTTCTTCGGGTTCTTCGGTCTGGTCGGCCGCAAGGCGGCGAAGCACCCGATCCTCTCGGGGCTGCTGGTCCTGGCCGCATGTCTGCGCATCTCGCTCGGGTCGTCGGCGTTCGGCTGGCTCCTGGTCGGCGTGCTGGTGGCGCTGAGCCTGTGGGCGGTCCTCCACTGGGCCAGTTTTGAGCGCGCGATCCGATTCCCGGTCGTGAGTGCGTGGCGGCGGTGGTTCGTCTACGAACGGCGTTGGCACGCGACCATGGCGGTCTGCGGCCTGGCCATCCTGTACGGCGACTTGGAGTACGTGCCGAGCCTGCGCCAGGTCCGATCCACTCGGTTCGTCGATCGCGTGATCGTCGACATGGTGTCGGGTCAGGTCCCTGAGCAATGGGAGAACCAGGCTCCGGCGCTGGCGCACACCTTCGGAGCGCTGTCATGTCGCGTGAGGACGGTGAAGCCTCGTCGGATTGCGCTGGAGTTCGTGCACGCGGATCCATTGGCGGCGACTGTCAGGCCGGATCAGATCGACACCGACGACGAGTCACACTCGGTGGACCGCATGCCGGTGAACCTGTCTGCGCTACCTCTCGGCGTCTGCGCTGACGGACAGCCCTGGACGCTGCGACTCACTACGCACGTTCTGATAGCCGGCGCGTCGGAGGCGGGCAAGGGCTCGGTCGTCTGGGCGCTGTTGCGTGCGCTTGGGCCGGCGATCCAAGCTGGCTACGTCGCGCCCTGGGTCCTGGACCCGAAAGGCGGGATGGAACTCGCCTTCGGCGAACCACTGTTCAAGCGGTTCGAGGCGGACTCGTACGAAGGCATGGCGTCCATGCTCGAAGACGCGGCCGACCTGATGGACGTTCGGACGCGTCGGCTTCGTGGCGTCGCACGTCAGCACATCCCGACGCCCGATGAGCCCTTGGTCCTGGTGGTCGTCGACGAAATGGCCGACCTGACGGCGTACTGCCCTGACCGATCCATCCGTCAGCGCATCGCCTCGGCACTGTCGCGACTGCTGTCCAAGGGCCGCGCGGCGGCGGTCCACGTGGTCGCCGCGCTGCAAGACCCGCGCAAGGACGTGCTCCCGTTCCGGGACCTGTTCCCGGTCCGCATCTGTCTCCGGGTGACTGAGGCATCCCACGTGGACATGGTGCTCGGCGACGGCGCCAGGGACCGGGGCGCCACGTGCGACCTGATCGACCCCGAGCTTGCCGGCGTCGGCTTCGTGACCGTGGCAGGCGTCCGCGAGCCGGTCCGAGTCCGGGCGACCTACCACGGTGACAGCGACATCGCCGCCATGGTCGAGCGGTTCAAGCCACGGGCTCAAGACGCGATCCCTGCGCAATGGTCTGGCGACTTCGATGGGATGGAGGTCGACAAGCTGTGACTTCCGAACAGCTCATCAAGCCAGTGACGCCGTCCGGGATCACGGGAAGCCGTGCCGAACGTGCCCGGATGCCGCTGGCCCGCAAGGTCCTGGAAGAGTCGGCGATCCAGCATGGCGTCTGCATCCGGCCCGTCCCGCTGCGGCGCTAAGACCTCGCGACCGGCGAGGAAGAGATCATAGACATACCGTGCGGCGCAACGCTTTCGAGCGTTTGCCCGCCGTGCGCTGAGGCCAAGCGCCAACTTCGCATCGACCAGTGCCGGACCGGCTGGCACTTGGAGCAGGAACCTGACTTCACTCCCGATCCGGCGACCGAGGAACAGCGCCTCCTCGTTCAGCTCCGCTCGCAAGCCCAGAAGTCCCTCGACGACTCGGACGACTCGGAGGCGACCGAGTGGGAAGAGGCCATCTCCGAGATCAACGCAGAGTTAGCAGCGACCGGCATCCGCGGCCGACTCGGTGTCGAACGTGCGGCTCGACGTGTCCGAAGCACCCGGCGTCGACAGGACGCATCGGAGCTGCCGAAGCGGCCCGTGAGCGCACGGACCATCGGCAAGGTCTACGAAGGGACGAGTGGCAAGAAGTTCCGTCCGTCCATGTTCCTGACGCTCACGCTCGACAGCTACGGCCGCGTCACCAAGGACGGGACACCCGTTGAGCCGGGCGCATACGACTACCAACGTGCTGCCCGCGACGCGATCCACTTCGCGCGGCTCGTCGATCGCTTCGTTCAAAACCTCCGCCGCTTCGTCGGCTTCGATGTCCAGTACTTCGCGGCCGTCGAACCGCAGCGCCGGTTGGCGCCACACCTCCACATGGCGATTCGAGGCACCATCTCTCGCGCCGAGCTCCGCGAAGTCGTCGCGGCGACCTACCACCAAGTGTGGTGGCCATCGACCGATGAGCCGGTCTACGTCGACCAGCTGCCCGAGTGGCACGAAGGCATCGGCGCCTACGTCAATGCGGAGACCGGCGAGATCCTGCCCACCTGGGATCAAGCTCTCGACGAGATCGGCCCGGACGACGAGCCTTCGCACGTTGCCCGCTTCGGAAGGCAATTCGACGCGCAAGGCGTCCTCGCTGGCACCAAGGACGCGAACCGCGCAATCGGCTACCTCGCCAAGTACCTAACCAAGAACGTCGATCAGTGCCACGAAGCGGCCACCGACGATCAGCGAGAGCACGTCTCTCGCCTCGTCGAAGCACTTCGCTACGAGCCCTGCTCGCCAACGTGCGCGAACTGGCTGCGCTACGGCGTCCAGCCGAAGAACGCACGTCCGAGCCTGCATCCCGGGGCCTGCCGTGGCAAGGCCCACAAGCCAACCCACCTGGGCTACGGCGGCCGTCGCGTCCTCGTCTCGCGCAAGTGGTCCGGGAAGACGCTCACCGATCACAAGACGGACCGCAAGAACTGGGTGACCGAAGTCCTCGGCATCGAGCCCCAGAAGCCGGCGACTGGCCGCTACTCGTTCGAGTACGTCTCGCGCGATGACGCGAGTCTCAAGCCGCTGACAGTCCGCCTCATGCACCGCATCGCCGAACGCGTCTCCTGGCGAGCTCAGCTCGACACGGCACGCAACGGCCCAAGACCCTCGGCAGATGTTTCGGCAACCGCGGGGAGGTCGGCATGAGCAGCACCAAGGACCGGCTCCTCACAGTTGACCAGGCCGCCGAACGACTCAACACCGGTCCGCGCTTCGTCCGCCGCCTCATCGCCGAACGACGCATCACTTACATCCGCGTGGGGCGCCATGTCCGCGTCCCCGAATCCGTCATAGAGGCCTACATCCAGGCCGGAACCGTCGCACCGATCACCAACCGAAGGAGGGCCGCGTAATGGCCGAGAGCAAGGGCAACCGTCGTCGTCGCTTCGGACGCATCCGCCAACTCCCCTCCGGCCGGTTCCAAGTGCGCTACCCCGGTCCGGATGGCGTCGACCGCCCCGCACCGAACACCTTCCGCACGAAGACGGAAGCGGCCGACTGGCTGACGAAGAAGGAGGCTGAAATGCTCGTCGGCGACTGGATCGACCCGACAGCCGGCCAGGTCGGCTTCACCGCCTACGCGGAGACTTGGATCAAGGAGCGTCCCGGTCTTCGTCCGAACACGGTCAACACCTATGACTACCTGCTGCGCCGCCACCTGGCGCCGACCTTCGGCAGCAAAGCCGTCTCGGAGATCACAGACGCTCAGGTCCGACGCTGGCGCAAAGATCGCCTGGACGCTGGCGTATCCGAGGTGACCTTGGCAAAGGCATACCGTCTCCTCAAAGCCGTGCTCAACACCGCCGTAGAAGACGGCATGATCCGCCGCAACCCCTGTCGGCTCCGCGGGGCCGGCCAGGAGTCGTCAGCGGAGCGTCCCGTGCTCAAGGTCCAAGAGGTCTTCGCGCTGGCTGACGCGGTCGGGCTCCGCTATCGCCTCCTCGTCACACTCGCGGCATTCTGCGGTCTCCGCTGGGGCGAACTGGCTGGCCTTCGTCGCAACCGGGTCGAGCTGATCATGTCCTCGGACGCGGCTGACGCTGAGGTCGTCGGCGCGGTCATCGCGGTCACTGAACAGCTCCTCGAACTCAGCAATGGCGAGATCAAGACCGGACCGCCCAAGTCCCGGGCCGGGAAGCGCCGGGTCGTCGTGCCGAGCGTGGTCCTGCCTGACCTGCTGGAACACCTCCGCTGGAGCTCCAACCCCGGATCAGACGGCTACGTCTTTGCGACCACGGCCGGCAAGCCGCTCCGCCGCAGCAACTTCGGTGACAAGTGGCGGGCTGCCCGTGCGACGGTCGGTCTCCCGAGCATCCACTTCCATGATCTACGGCACACGAGTAACAACTGGGCAGCTGAGGCCGGCGCCACCCTTGCCGAGCTCAAGCAACGCCTCGGCCACGACAGCGACCGGGCCGCGTCGATCTACCTCCACAGCACCGAGGAACGTCAGCACACCATCGCCGACGCCTTGAGCGAACGCGCACGCCGCGAGCTCCGTCGCCGCGACGCCAGTACCGACCGGCCGAACACGGGCACGGACCGACCCGACCCTGATTCCGGCCCATCGGGCACGTGACGGGCACACCGCCCCGAACGGCCCCGTAACACGAAGAACCCTGGTCCGGCTCGCAACGCCCGACCAGGGTTCTAACCGTAAATATGTTCAGTGGAGCCAACGAGACTCGAACTCGCAACCCCCTGCTTGCAAAGCAGGTGCGCTACCAATTGCGCCATGGCCCCGTCAGAGCGGTCCGCCTCCCGAACCCGGGAGACGGACCGTGCCCCGGCTCTAGCTGCCGAGGAAGCCGGATGAGCGGTTCTCAGGCCGAAGGAACCGGGTCGGTCGCCTCGGTCCAGAGGTCCTGCTCCGACTTGTCGGACTGGACCTGCCGGTAGACCAGCAGACCGCCGATGGCAGCCACTACGAGCAGAAGCAGTTTCTTCACGTGGCCACCTCCCTTCTGGTAGACGTCTGTGCCCCCGAGCTTAACAGCAGCGGGGCCCAATAGGAGCTGTGAGCGGTACTACGCAAAAATGCGGAGCTGTTCCGCTCGTCCCGGGTACGGATGTCTACGCGCCCTGTCCAGGGTCTGGCCGCTTCTGGGCGGCCACCAGGCACGGCGTGGCGCGTTGACGCTCCTGAGGGCGCCCGGGAGGCGCCCGGATGCCGGCGCGCGGGCGCCCGGCGGGCCCCAGCCGGAGTCGCGTGGGGAGGAGTACGCGACACCGGTCGGCGCCGACCGGGCACCGCTGACGTCCCGGGCCCACACAGCCCGGGACGAGTCAAATGACGGCCGAGTGGCGACCGGCCGGCGCCGGCACTAGACCGACTACCAGCCACCCGTCACACGTTCGAAACCGAACCCCTACGGCCGCGCGTAAGAAACCAGCGGCATGGAGCTCACGGCCACAACTTCCACCGAGGCACCCGGATGCGGCGCGTGAATCAGCATCCCGTTCCCGATGTACATCCCGACGTGGTCCACATAGCTGCTGTTCCCATAAAAGAACACCAGGTCACCGGGCTGCGCCGAGGAAGCCGGAATCGCCGGGAGCCCCTGCATCTGCGCCGTGGCGGTTCGCGGGATCTCCACCCCGGCCGCCTTCCACGCCGCCTGCGTCAGCCCCGAGCAGTCGTAGCCGCCCGGGCCCGTCGCGCCGAAGATGTACGGCTTGCCGAGCTGCGCCTGGGCGAACGCCACCGCCGCGGCCGCGCGGCCGGACACCGACGGGATCGTCAGCTTGGTGCCGCCGCCGTTGGTGGTGGTGCCCGACCCGGAACCCGATCCCGATCCCGAGGACGTCGTCGTCGTGGTCGAGTGCTGCGAGGCCGCCTGGGCCGCCGCCAGGGCCGCGGCCTGCTGCCGGTCCTGCTCGGCCTTCAGCTCGGCCCGCTGCTGGGCCTGGAGCGAGTTCAGCAGCGCCTGGGCCTTGGCCACGTCGCCGTCGAACTCCTTCTTGGTCGCCTCGGCGGACTTGGTCTGCTGGTCCAGCAGCGCCATCTTGGCCGCCGCCTCCCTGGCCTTGGCCGCCAGGTCCGCCTTCTGCTGCGCCAGCAGGCTCAGCGTGCCGGCGTTGTCCGCCTGGACCCGGCCCACGGTCGCCGACATGTTGAGCATCGTGGAGGGGTCGGACTGCATCAGGAGCTGCAGGGTGGGGTCGACGCCGCCGCTGCGGTACTGCGCGGCGGCCAGGCTGCCCAGGCGGGTCTGGGTCTGCGACATGGTCGCCTGCTCGGCGCTGATCTGGCGGTTGATGCCGTCGACCTGCTGCTGGAGCTTGGCCTCCGCGTCCTGCGCGGTGTTGTACGCCTCGTCGGCGTGGGCGGCCTGCTGGTAGAGCTTGTTCAGCTGGTCGTTCACCTGGGCGATGGTGGGCTGCGGGTCGGCGTTGGCGACGCTGGGCACCAGGACCATGGTCCCGGCCGCGGCCGCGCCGATCGCGAGCTTGGTGTACTTCGGGGCACGCGGACGACGATGTCGGGCATTGACAGTCATGCGAGCTTCTGGGCTCCATCTCCTCCTTGTCCGCCTACCGGGTTAGCTGACGGATTCGGACTGAAGAAGTAGCCCTACGGTCGCACGCGCACACACGACGGCGAGTGCACGCCGACCGATTCACCCCACTGGCGCCACCCCCGCGTCGCCGCACGGGTCGCACCCACGAACCTGGTTCCCCGGCTCCGCAAGGTACGCGGACTCGGCGGTGCCTCGACGCCCGGAACCTGCTGGCCCGTTGGGAGCGGCGAAGCCCTGTGGACGTTAGTCACCGGCAGCCTGCCTAACAAGCGACAAGTCCATGATTCGTTCAGCGAACGCTTAGATACCGGCCACCCTTCGGGCGGGGACGAGTACCGGCTGTAAACGAAACCAAAGGCCCAGGCGCGCCGAATTCGGGCGCGACCTGGGCCGCAGGGACAGATGTCCGGTTAGCGGAAAAAGCGAATCCTGCGACGTTTGTTGCTCGACGTTGTGACGTCCGTCTCAAACGCCCGCTCGCCCTTGTTGTCATGGAACACCCGCACCGGGAGCATGGCGGCGTTCACGGGGTGTGCCTTGTTGTCATCCGCAGGACTCTTCACAGACACCGGAGGCATGACGATCTCGACCGGTTCGCCGTTCATGTCCGGCAGGACCGCGCCGACCAGGCGCACCTCCTGCGGTTCCTTGGGACCGGACTTCGCGCCCGGGCCATACAACAGGTTGCTGATTTCCAGCCAGGTCTCCTCGACGTGCGATATGTAGTCCAGACCGCGGCGGCCCAGCGGGGCGTCGCCCACGGCCTTGGCGTTGAACCGGCCGTAGCCGAGGATCCGGCCCAGCAGGTCCCGCTCCACCCGCATGTCGTTGACCTTGCCCAACGGCAGCGCGTCGAAGGACCGGGTGATCACGCCGTGGGTGTGCAGGATCCGCTTGTTGGTCACGATCAGCAGGTCCTGGTTCCACACCGCGACGTTCCAGGCTGTGTAGAGGAAGGCGATACCGGCGACCGCCCACGCCCCGAGCCGCAGTTTGCCCGCGTCCGGAGTGGAGAAGATGTCGATACCCATGGCGGCGACCGCCGCCGCGACCGCGACCAGCACCGGGATGATGATCGCGGCCAGATGATGTCGGACCGCTATGACCAGACGCTCGCCCGGCACGAGGAACCGTTTGGCGCGGTCTTCGAGCTCGGGCCGGAGCAACATCCGGCCGTACAGCGGTGGCGATGAGTCGGACACGTCGGGTTACCGTCTCGCGTCGATCAGCTTGAGACCAGGTTGTGGAACGTGTCGCCGAGCGTCTTGCCGACGCTGGCCACCCAGTTCAACGCACCCTGGACCAGGTTGCCCGCGCCTGACGGGTTCTGGACCACGAAATAGACCAAGAAGAGCACGATGCCCCACTGCACGGCCGGCTTGAGTTTCACGTCAGATCCCCTTCATCTGGACGGTCGAGGTGCCGCGCGACCGGAGTCAGCATCATGCGAGGCGTTCCCGGTTCACTCCTACCTAACAGCTTCCCCACTGTGTCAAAGCCTAGCCGGGGCAAAGGGTTTTGATCTCGTCCAGCCGCAAGGCCGACGATAACGACTCAGTGGACTTCTGTGTCAGGGGGCACACATACGCAGCATTCCCCGGCTAGGTTGATCGCATGCAGATCGGTGTCTTGACCGAAAACGCCCCGTTCGAGCGCCGGGTGGCGCTCACTCCCGAGTCCGCGGGACGCCTGATCGCGGCCGGCCACAGTGTGTACGTCCAATCTGGCGCGGGCCAAGCGGCCGCCGAAGACGACGACGCCTACCGCGCGGCGGGCGCGATCATCGCGAAGAGCCCGGAAGAAATCCTGGCGAACATCGATCTCTTAACCGCTGTCGGACAACTCGATCAGCAGACCGCCGCCAAGCTCAAGCCCGGCACCGCGGTGATCGGCCTGTCCTCCCCCAAGGACGGCCGCGGCCCGGCCGGCGTCCTGGTGGACCGGCACGCCAGCTTCTTCGCCCTGGAGCTGCTGCCCCGCATCACCCGCGCGCAGTCGATGGACGCGCTGTCGTCCCAGGCGATGGTGGCCGGCTACCGCGCCGCCCTGATCGCCGCCGAACGGCTCCCCCGCTTCTTCCCGCTGTTGATGACCGCGGCCGGAACCGTGCCGCCGGCCAAGGTCGTGGTCCTCGGCGCCGGCGTGGCCGGCCTGCAGGCGATCGCGACGGCCAAGCGGCTCGGCGCGGTGGTGGAGGCGTACGACGTGCGCGCCGCCGCGGCCGAGGAGATCCGCTCGCTGGGTGCCAAGTCGATCACCCTGGACATCGAAAGTCAGACCTCCTCCAGCGGCGGCTACGCCAGCGAGCAGGCCGCCGACGCGGCGGACCGGCAACGCAAAGCCCTGGCTCCGTTCGTGGCGGCCGCCGACGTCGTGATCACGACCGCCGCGGTCCCCGGCCGTCCGGCCCCGCTGCTGGTGACCACCGAGATGGTGGAGAAGATGCGGCCCGGCTCGGTGATCGTCGACCTGGCCGCGGACAACCCGAACGGCGGCAACTGCGAGGTCTCGCGCCCCGGCGAGGACGTCCAGCACCAGGGTGTGCTGGTCCACGGCGGCCGCAACGTCCCCAGCCAGCTCGCCGCGCACGCCTCGCGGCTCTACGGCGCGAACATGTCCGCTTTCATCCTGGCCATCTGCCAGGACGGAGTGCTTTTATCAACTCCCGAGGACATCGCCGCCGACGAGATCGCCGCCGCCTGCTGTGTGCTGCTGAAGGGTGAGTTCAGATGAGTTCCACAGCGTGGTTGACGGTCTTCGTGCTGGCCGTCTTCCTCGGCTTCGAGGTCATCTCCAAGGTCTCCTCGATCCTGCACACCCCGCTGATGTCCGGCGCCAACGCGGTCCACGGCGTGATCCTGGTCGGCGCGATCATCGCCACCGGGTCCACGACCGACAACCTGCAGCTGGTGATCGGGCTGCTGGCGATCGTGATGGCGACGGTGAACATGGTCGGCGGGTTCGCGGTGACCGACCGGATGCTGGGGATGTTCGCGAAACCGCGGCGGGCTCCCGGTGATCCCGGGGGCGGGGGCGGAGGTCGGGACGCCTCGCCGGCCTCTCCCGCTGCCTCGGGTCCTTCAAGCCCCTCGGCTTCGTCGGCCTCCCCCGGGGAGGGCGGCAAGTGAGCAGCGCCTGGAGAGACACCGCGTACCTGATCGCAGGGATCTGCTTCATCCTCACCCTCAAGGGACTGTCGGCGCCGCGCACCGCACGCCTGGGGACGCTGATCGGGTCCTGCGGCGCCGCGCTGGCCGTGATCGTCGCCCTGACCACGCCACACCTGCAGCACTTGGGTCTGATCATCGGCGCGATCGTCGTCGGCGTCGCGATCGGCCTGCCGACCGCGCGGCAGGTGCGGATGACCGCGATGCCGCAGCTGGTCGCGCTGTTCAACGGCGTCGGCGGCGGGGCGGCGGCGCTGGTGGCCTCCGTGGAGTTCCTACGGCCCGGCAAGGGGATCGAGCACGCGGCCACCGCCGATCTGGCGGCGACCGCGTTCACCATCCTGGTCGGCGGGGTCTCGTTCTCCGGATCGATGATCACGTTCGCCAAGCTGCAGGAGCTGATGACGACGCGGCCGGTGGTGCTGCCGGCCGGGCGCTGGGTGACCATCGGGGTCGCGGCGGCGAGCGTGCTGTTCGCGGTGTTCCTCGTGCCGTGGCCGAGCACCGCGCTGATGGTGCTGCTGGCGCTGCTGTCGCTGGCCTTCGGCGTGCTGTTCGTGCTGCCGGTGGGCGGGGCGGACGTGCCGATCGTCATCTCGCTGCTGAACGCCTTCACCGGTCTGACGGTCGCCGCGAGCGGCTACGTGCTGAGCAACACGCTGCTGGTGATCGCGGGCACGCTGGTCGGGGCGTCCGGGACGCTGCTGACCCGGATGATGGCCGCCGCGATGGGACGTCCGCTGACCGGCACGCTGTTCGGGGCGTTCACGGCTACCGCCAGCAGTGCCGGGACCAGCGGCGACGGCGCGGCACGGCCGGTGCGGACGTCGTCGCCGGAGGACGTCGCGATCCTGCTGGGGTACGCGCGCAAGGTGGTCATCGTCCCGGGCTACGGGCTAGCGGTGGCGCAGGCGCAGCACACGGTGCGCGAGGTCGCGGACTTGCTGACGTCGCGCGGGGTGCAGGTGTCGTACGGGATCCACCCGGTCGCGGGACGGATGCCGGGACATATGAACGTGCTGCTGGCCGAGGCGAACGTGCCTTATGAGTCGCTGCTGGAGCTGGACGCGGCGAACTCGGAGCTGGCCTCGGCGGACGTGGCCGTGGTGATCGGGGCGAACGACGTGGTGAACCCGGCGGCCCGGCAGCCGACCGGCTCGCCGATCTCGGGCATGCCGATCCTGGACGTGGACCTCGCGCAGCAGGTGGTGTTCTGCAAGCGGTCGATGCGTCCCGGGTTCGCGGGAGTCGAGAACGAACTGCTGTACGCGCAGAACACTTCGCTCCTGTTCGGGGACGCGAAGGAGAGCATGGCGAAGGTGCTGGCGGCGCTCAAGGCGCAGTGATGCCTGTGAAGGCAGAGGGCCTGTGCGGACAGAGGGTCTGCACGGGCATCAGAGACGACTGTGGGGCCGGTTCTCCGGCCCCACAGATGTTTTCTCGCTCAGGTCGGTTCTAGGCCGAGACGGTCCCGTAGAGGCGGTCTCCGGCGTCGCCGAGGCCCGGGACGATGTAGCCGTTCTCGTTGAGCCGCTCGTCGATGGCCGCTGTGACGATCGCCACGGGCACGTCCAGGTCGGCCAGCGCCTCCTGCACGGCGGCGACGCCCTCGGGCGCGGCAAGCAGGCAGACGGCGGTGACCGAGGCGGCGCCGCGGTCGGCGAGCAGGCGGATGGCGGCGATGAGCGTGCCGCCGGTGGCCAGCATCGGGTCCAGCAGGTAGCACTGGCGGCCGGCGAGGTGCTCCGGCAGCCGGGTGGCGTAGGTGGAGGCCTGCAGCGTGTCCTCGTTCCGGACCATGCCCAGGAAGCCGACCTCGGCGGTCGGGAGCAGGCGGACCATGCCGTCGAGCATGCCGAGGCCGGCCCGCAGGACCGGCACCACGAGGTGCCGCGGACCGGTGAAGGTGACCCCGCGCGCCTCGGCGACGGGGGTGACCACCGTGGTCGGCTCCACCTGCGCGTTGCGGGTGGCCTCGTAAGCCAGGAGCGTCACCAGCTCGTCGGCGAGCGAGCGGAAAGTGGGGGTGTCGGTGCGCGCGTCCCGCAGCACGGTGAGCTTGTGAGCGACAAGCGGGTGGTCGACGACATGAATGGACACGGTGGGCATGGGCAAACGGTATCCGACGAGCCGAGGTGCTGCACCGGTAAGCACTGGACAAGCACATACGGTGACAAGGTAACCTCTCAAAAAGGTCAAACCGCCGGCTTCCGGAAAAGGGGACCGGCGCTACGGGAAGGCGGTGACGAGCAGATGCCCGCAGACCAGCCGCAACCGCAGCCCGCACCGGCGCGGGAGGCACGAGACCGCAAACGCCGTCGCGAGGACTTCCTCGCCGACCTGGCCGAGGCCCAGCGCCTGCGCGAACGCGTGGCGCCGCGGCGGGCCCGGATGGCGCGGCTCAGGCAGCAGCAGCTGTTGAGGACTTTCTTTTACTAGAGGATTTTCTGGCCGGTTCGGCTAGAGGTACCGCTACAGGACGCCACTTGGGCAGTTGGGCAGTCCTGAGCCCGATGACGCTGAATGGTTGCGGCGCCGCCGGTTCCCGAGATGGGGACGGCGGCGCTTTATTGTGAGGTTGATCGCCTGTGGCTTCGATCACACGCACACGCACACGCGACAGGGCCGGCACGCAGGCTGACATGCAGGGCTGACATGCACGCGACTACCATGCACCCACTCCACCGACGACCCCGGCGAACGGCCAGACTGAACCCATGACGACGCCCACGCAGCGCCGCTACGAACCCTGGATGCGCCTGGCCCTGGCCGAGGCAACCGCGGCCGAAGCCACCGGCGACGTCCCCATCGGCGCGGTCATCCTCGACCCCACCGGCACCGTCATCGCCACCGGCCGCAACACGCGGGAAGCCGAAGGGGACCCCACCGGGCACGCGGAGATCGTCGCCATCCGCGCGGCGGCGCACACCCTCCACGAGCGCGCAACGCATAGCGACCCGGCCGCGAGCCCAGCCAGCTGGCGGCTGACGGACTGCACGCTCGTGGTCACCCTCGAACCATGCACGATGTGCGCGGGCGCGATCGTGCTGTCCCGCCTCACCCGCGTCGTCTTCGGCGCCTGGGACCCGAAGGCCGGCGCAGCGGGGTCGCTGTACGACGTCCTCCGCGACCCGCGCCTCAACCACAACCCGGAAGTGGTCACCGGAGTCCTCGATCAGGAGTGCGCAGACGCACTCGACCGCTTCTTCGAAGGCCGCCGCCAAAAGTGACCGGAGCACCGGCGGACATCCGGTAAGGTGTTCCACGGTGACGTGTCCGAGCGGCCTAAGGAGCACGCCTCGAAAGCGTGTGAGGTGCAAGCCTCCGTGGGTTCAAATCCCACCGTCACCGCTTCTAAGACAGCCCCTGAGCTGCGGTGACGCAGAGCAGGGGCTGTTCTATTCCGACCATCCATGGGGATCCAGGCCCCATCGGAATGCAACCAGGAATGCAACCGGCCGCCTCAGATGCAGCCGGGACAGACCTCTGGCCTGGGGTCCTAGCGCAACCTCACACGCTTTTCCGAGATGTACATCGCTTACACCTCAGCAGGCGGACAGGCTGGCCGGGGTAGGGCCGCAACGTGTACCGCTGCGAGCACCTACGACCGCGGTCCAAAATCCTCCAGGACCTGGCGGGTCAGCCTTCGCATCTCGAGTGCGCGGGAGTCGTGGCGTGCACAGTACGGCTCTAGCCGCTTGTCCAGGTCCCGCAGCTCTTCACGCACCGTGAGGTCGCCATTGTCCAGGGCGTCGAGCCGGGCGTCGTCGGTGAACGTGATCAGGGCGCTGAACAGCCCACCGAGTGCTGCCTCCACCTCGGTGCCTGGCAGCGGTGCGCCGCCTGAGTCCCCGGTGATGAATCTGGCCGGACGTTCCAGCTGCCAGCCTGCCACCCGATTGTCCTCGATGAGCAGGAAGCAGTCCTCGGCCAGACGGACGCGTCGTCGGTCCGGCGAACGAGGCGTCGGCTCCAGCGGCTCGTATCTGAGGATCAGCGTGGTCCCCGCCGGGTCGATCCAGCGGGTGGTTCCTTCCGGTCGGGCGAAGTCCCCGGGTACGGCGAGCGCGATGGTCCCGGTGGCAGTCGGCGCCTCCGCCCAGGCTTCAGGATCCGGTCCTGGAGTGTTGTCCGCGGGCAAAGCCGCAATGATCTGCACCAACTCCGAGGAGGCACGGTCGAACCTCCAGTATTCGGCGGCGTTCCAAAGCCACTCGCTACTGCCGGTCGTCGCAGCTAGTCGAGCCTCAGAGGGCTGATCATCCCCAGCCGGCAGGTATATGGCCAGGCTGTCCAGGCGCAAGGCCGGCTGCGTGGCGAAAGGCTCGCCCGGGACGACACGGGCGAATGTCCCCGGGGCGAGCTCGATCGGATCCGTGGTGGTCATGAAGCCATCCTTGCTGATCCGGCGGTGATTCTGGACAGGTGGACGGCTCCCATGGCTACACCTGGACGGCCGGTGCCAAGAAGCCACCGTCTCCGTCCGGGATTCCCCCGTTGACGATCATGTCGTGGGTGATCGGCTTGCCCGGATCGGTTGGCAGGCTACCTGGGTACGCCTTGGCGCCGGAATCGTTCAACGGCCCTCGCGGTCCATAGCTGGTCTGGATGTGTCCTCTGGTGGCGCCCTTGCCGTCCAGTACCACGATGTCGTCACCCTGCCGAACGATGACGCGGTCCCCGGTCCCGGTGGAGGCGTAAACGGCGTCGGGGTTCCGCAGGATGTCGTCCTCGACGTCCTTCGGGAGGTGCCCGTGGTAGCCCTTCGGCGGCGGGCCTGCCTTGCGCTGCGCGGTGCCTTTGTCGTTGACCCTGTCCTGCGCCTTCTGGAACGCCTCGCGGGCCTTGTCACAGCTGATCAGACCGAGCGGGTCGCTCCAGCCCAGCGGGTTGCGCACATAACCGTGGTGGTTCGGCGCCGCGTCCAAGCCCAATGGGTCTGGGCTCGTGTACCGGGCGTTCTCGGCGTCGTAGTACCGGAAGAAGTTGTAGTTCCACCCCGTCTCCGGGTCGTGGTACTGGCCGGGGAAGCGCAGCGGGCAATCGGTACGCGAGCCCGGTGCCGTAACTGCCTGGCCCCACACACTCGCGATCTGCCGCCACGCCACCGCCCCGGTGGCGTCCACCAATTCCTGTGGCGTGCCGACCAGGTCGGTGACGATGGCGTGGAACTCGGAGTCGATCTCGTCGCTCGGGGCGTCGGTGGCCCAGGTTCGGCGGGTCTGGCCGGCGACCCGATCCGTTCCCGGCTCGTAGTCCCAGGTCACAGTGGTGGTGCGGCCGTGCTCGTCGACCTCGGACTGCTCAGCGAGCCGGGTGCCGTCCCAACTGAACCAAACGCTGGTGACGCGCTCGCCGCCCGGGGCGAAGCGGTGCTTGGCGATCCGGCGGCCCAGCGGATCGTGGTCGTAGGTCCAGCGGCCGCCGTCCGGCGTGGCGACCTCCACGAGACGGTCCTGCGGATCCCACGTGTAGCTCCAGCGCTTCACCTGGCCGGACAACGTACGGCGTGAGCACCGCACGATCCGGTCTTGGTCGTCATACTCGTAGGTCGTCCGTCCGGCTCGCTTGATCAGCGTGCCGGTCCCGGCCCGGCCGCCGTTCGTGGAGGAGTCGCCGGGCACCTCGGACTGTAGGAGGTTCCCGTACGCGTCATACTGATACGCCTCGTGCCACGACGCGCCGTCGACTGCGGTCACCCGGCCAAGCGGGTCGAGCTCGAAGGCCCGGTCTCCCCGTAGGAGGTCGGTGATCGCAGTCACCGCGCCGTCGGCCCGGTACCGGTATGCGCGTTCCTGGACCCGCCGGGACTCCGGTCGGATCCCACCGGTCGACGTCATACCAGCCCAGATCTGCTGGCCGACGACCCGGCCGGTGACGTCGTACGACTGGCAAAGCACCGCGTCGGCGCCGAGACCCCGGGAGATTTCCCGGCCGGCCTCGTCGTAGACGAAGGACAGCGCCGCGGCGCTGCCGCGCAGCGAGGTCACGTGTCCGGATGCGTCGAAGCCCCATCGTGAAACGACGCCACTCGGGCTGACGCGGCCCACTCGCAGTCCTCGCGCATCGTACTCATTGACCAATGTTTGACCATTGACGGTCTCGGTGAGGATCCGACCAACAGCGTCACGCGTGTAGTCCAGGCGAGAGCCGGGACCCTCGGCGCTCAGAATGCGTCCGACCGCGTCATAGGCGAAGGTCGTGACCGCATCGCCAGAGCGCCGGACCATAGCCCGGCCCAGCGGGTCACGCTCGAAGGCGACGGCCGGGCCGCCGGCCACCCGGCGCTCGGCCAGCCGACCCGCCGGGTCCAGGACGTAGTTGAGCGCGCGGCTGTTGAAGTCGCGCTCGCCGACCAGCCTGCCGGCAGCGTCGAAGCGGTAGGACCACACCGCGCCGGCCGGGTTGGTGACGCCGACCAGGCGCAGTTCAGTGTCATAGGAGAAGACATGCCGCGCGCCGTCCGGGGTGGTTCGTGCGGTCAACAGACCGAAGACACCGTATTCGCTGGACGTGACGCCGCCGGCCTCGTCCCGATGCTGCCGCAGGTTGCCTTCGGCGTCGTAGGACCACTGCTCGGTGCTGCCGTCGGCCCAGCGCCGCTCCAGCATTCGGCCCTCGACGTCCCAGACCATCGTGGTACGGACGCCGAGCGGTTCGGCTATCTCGACTGCGCGGCCGAACGCGTCCCGGGTGATTCGGGTGTCGTGGCCGTCGGCGCCAGTGAGGACAGTGGGCAGGCCGGCGGCATCCACGGTCATGCGCAGTACGGCACCCGCGGCATCCACGCTCGCGATGAGCCGCCCTGCGTCGTCGTACTCGTGGCGGCTGGCCGCCCCGGTCGGATCCAAGACCCCGATCAGGTTGCCACGCGCGTCGTACGAGTACTGCCATACGGCGCGATCGGCTCCGACGACACGGGTCGCAAGGCCCAGGCTGCCGTATTCGACGTCGATGACGCCATCCTCCGGCAGCAGCACTCGGACCGGCCGGCCCTGTTCGTCCCGTTCCAGCCGCGTCACGGCACCGAGCTGGTCGGTGGTGGAGAGCAACTGGCCGTGGCGGTCGTACTCGGTACTTGAGATGTGGCCCAGAGCATCGATCACCGTCGTGACATGGCCGAACTCGTCATAGTGATAGGTCGTGGTCGCACCGAAGGAGTCGGTGAAGACAGTGGTCCGCGCTGCGCTGTCAAAAGAGAAGCTGCCGGACAGATACCCGCCGTCGCCGACGGTCCGCACAACGCGGCCCAGGGCGTCGTATTCGTAGGCGTAACGGTTCCCGACCCGATCGGTCCAGGCCGTGATCCGGTCCTCGCCGCTGTACTCGTAGCGGAACGGAAGGCCCGATGAGTCGACAACACCGGTCAGCCGGCCTTGAACGTCGTAGTCGAAAGCCCGGACGACAGTCGATCCGGGCGAGCCGCCCACAATACTGTCGCGGGACGCACCCGTTCCGTGGTCATCGCCGAGCAGGCGCAGACCAGTGATCCGGCTCCCCACACCTGTGACGACTGTGTCGACCGCGACGCGGTAATCGGCGTACGTCACGGCCTGCGGGGTACCGCTCTGGTCCCTGGCGATCACTACACGATTGCCATTGCGATCCGAAATCGCCGTCAGGTCTCTGATCTCGCCTTGCTCATCGCGATGGTGCGCCAGTGGATAGTGGTAGGTATGGCCCAGCGAAGAGTCGGTGATGCGAATCTCGTCCAGGTCCCGGTCCCACACCAACGGCCAACGAGCGCCGCGGTCTGGCAGGACTGGCGCCTCGGCGGTGTCTGGTAGCGGATAGTGCAGGGTCTGTGCGTCGTCCCCGGCGAAGTGGATACCCGCAGCGTTGATCGCAATTCGCTGGTCCAGCGTGGACGACCAGCCGGGACCGAACAATCGGCCGTTCTGATAACCGGAAGCGTACGCGCGGCGCAGGACCAACGAAAGCACACCGGGCAACGCCAGATCGGTCTCAGTGATCAGCATCTGACCGGAGACTACGTCAATCGGGTCGTTCTCACAGACGGCGGGCTCGTTGCCGTCGACGTCACGCGCGCTACTACCCAGGCTGTCGGCCTCCCCGTCGAGCGCGCCGGCTTCACCTTCCAACGCTCCCGCTTCGCCTTCGAGGTCTTCGGCCCCGGAGCCCAGGGCCCGGCCGCCGACGAAGGTCAGCGCGAGCATGCCGGCGCCGAGAAGCGCGTCGCCCCAGTGACCTTGCATGGCGTCGCCGATGGCGCCGATGGCCGTGCCTGCCAGCGCGATGATGTTGTCGGCCTCGGCCAGCGCCGCGGTGACCACGTCCACACCGGGGATCCACGAGGTGGCCAGCGCGATGATGTCCAGGATTGGCGCAAGCTCGCCGGCGATCTTGCCGATCTCCCCGCCCCACTTGGACAGGTCCTCGCCGACGTGGTCCCACCAGGACTTGTTGTGGATGCCGTCGGATTGGGCGTGGTGCAGGGCGCTGGCGCAGGTCTTGGCGGCGCTGATGCGGTCGTTGTAGGCGTCGTTGGCCTGCTTGGTCAACGCAGCCATCTTGGCCTTGGCGTTGTCCAGATTCGTCTGCGCGGTGTCATGCGCGGTCTGTGCGTCAGTGACAGCCTGCTGATTCGGGTTGGCAGCCTGGTTCTGCTGCGCCGTCTTCAAATCCGATGTCGCGCTGTTGGCGTTAGTCGTAGCGCGCTGCAGATCGGCATGCGCATCCTGCGCTTGGCGAAGCGCCGTGTCGGCCTTGGTCTGTGCGGCCTGCAACTGCGGCCAGTACGCGGACAGTGCGTCGGAGGCTTCGCCGTAGGACGTGTACAGCTTTTGCAGGCGCCCCGGCAGAGGACCGTACTTGCCCTTGAACGCATCGGCAGTCTGGCCCACCCATTGCAAGGCCGCGGTGTCGGAGCCGAATGAGTTCAGACTTCGGTACGCAGCCTCTACATCATGTGCGAAGTCCCCAAACTCCTTGGCCAGAGCCTGCACAGACTCCACGACACCAGGTGTCGGGTCACCGTCCAGACCGAGAACATCCCAACCAGTCGGGCGCACCAACGTCGAACCCCTCCCCCGTTTTACGTCAGTCAAGCGCACGTGAGTGACAGAGTTCTGTCGCCTACGTGATCACCCCGGTGGGGAGTCTACTCAAATGCACCATTGACCGGTAACCCTCGATGCTGAGGCGTCTACAGAACGTGGCAAGGGCTGGTCAGCCAGTACTGCGCGCCGCAACAAGCCGCCCGCGTCGGTCAGGCTTAAGGGTTGCCTTCCGGGTTACATTCCGAAGCGGCAGCTGCTGCTCTCCTAGAGCGGCCCGCGGACTAGAACGCTGAGATGTGAAGGCTGCCCCATGCAGCAAACGGGAGGTCGGTGCGCTTCGCAGCGGGGAATGTCACACCTCAACGCCTCTGTCGCCTTGGTCGGCAACGGAAAAGGAGTCCATCAGGCCATTGCGTCGAGGGCTACTGGAGGAGCTTCCCGTTGTCACCGACCGGCTCCGAACCCGACGGGTGGTTGTACCTGCCAGAAGGCCAGACACGTGTTCCCACCGGGTACGACAAGAGCGCGACCGGTTGCCCGGCCGCGCTCCCTGCCGCAGGCATCGTCACCTGGTCGGACCGGTGATCCGACAGCGGCGGGACCAATTGCCCTAGTCGTGTTCGGACTGCGGCTGTTCAGCGTTCGAGCAGGGCGATGCGGATGGCTCGTTCCACGTGGGCTGCGGTGTTGGCGTAGCCGGCGGCGTTGGGGTGGACGAGGGTGAGGCGCTTGTTGATGGGGGCGCAGTTCAGGAGTGTGCCGGGGAGTGAGGTCGGCCAGTAGTCCGCGGCGTCGCCGCAGATTCCCTCGACCCACTTGGTGCCGGCCGGCTTGCAGGCGTCGTGGCCGACGCTGGACGAGTAGGTGTCGACGTAGCGGTCGCCGAAGAAGTTGGAGACTCGCTGGATTGTGTTGTTCAGCTGCTTGAGGACGTCGTCACGGAGCCAGTTGATGTCGGCGGGGGTGACGGCGCCGAGCTGGGTGAGGCTGAAGCGGGTGCAGTCGCTGCCTTGTTCCGGCAGCACGGCCGGGTAGCCGACGGTGATCACCTTGGCGTTGGGTGCGGCCTCGTGGACCTTGGCCAGCATCTCGATGTACTCGTCCTGGACGCGGGCGAGCTTGTCCTGCATGCTCTCCTCGCCTGCGGGGGGATTGGTGTAGTAGTCACGGCACGACTTGCCCAGCAGGCCTGTCTCCTGGCACTTGAGGAGGATGCCGCCGAACGGCAGGCTGTTGCCGCCGACGCCGATGGTGACGACGTCGGTTTTGTTGTCCAGCTGTGCGCGCTGGATCTGCGTGGGCACCGTGGGCCAGCCGTCTGCGGGAGGCTGGACCGGGCTGATCGGTTTCTGCCTGTCGGTGGCGATGTCGGCGATGGTGGCGTTGCCACAGCTGACGTTGGTGAGGTGGACGGGTTTGCCGGGCGGGAACTCGGCGAGCTCCCGGTCGACGACGTCGGGGTAGGCGTTGGTGGTGCGGTCGCAGCCGTCCCGGCTGGCGTCGCCCAGCGGGGGCAGCGGGTCCCCGACGAAGCCGCCGGCGGTGTAGGAGTCGCCCAACGCGGCCCACTGGTACGAATCCGCCGCGCCGGCGGAGGCCAGGGGCGAGAGCGTGGACGCCGTCAGTGCGAGCCCTACGGCCAGAGCGCGCACTCGTTGGCGGGAAACATGTCGCATGGAATCTCCAGGATCTGTGAAAGACACCCGAGGCCTGAGTCGACTCCGGGCAGGGGGCACCCTTTTACTAGATCGCCAAGGTGTCCCGAACAAGATCATCCATGCTGTTGACCTGCCCTTTTCGCAAGGCTGGGCCGACCACACTCGAACGAGTCAATAGTCAGATTTTCAGGGCACGGTCGTCGACGAACGGTTCGGCAACAGCGGCCCAGTCTGCGCCCATCGCGCATCACCCAATCCGCCGCCGGACCAACGAGCTCGTGATCTCTGCTCAGACCCCTGATTGGTCAACCAGCAGGTTGCAGTTGCCTCGCCTGAGATGATTTGAGACAGTTCGATCGCCTGCTGAGACGGAGGCTGGCGCCGGCTGGCCGACGCCCCACAGAAGACGGCCGGGCGCCGTACACGCCGTTCAAGTGGGTGCCGACATCCTGCGTCGGCGCCACGCTCGGACGGTCGAGCCCGTCCCGGCGGCCGGTGTCGCGGCTATATTCGAACTCTGATTAAGTTGGCGCGCAAACCCCTTATCGGCTCAAACGAGCCTGATACAGCTTGTTTCCGGAGGGGGATCCCATGGTGTTGCCCAAGTTCAGGAGTGCCTGGCGGAGATCGACGTCCGCGGTGTGTGCGTTCGCGCTGGCTGTCGCCGGGTTGGTCGGCGTCGTCACTGCGGCGCCGGCGCGCGCGACCACGGCGATGGATCTGGCGTACGTGCTGAACTCCGGTTCCGGCACCGACGGCGTGAACGTGGTGGATGTGGCCACGAGCACGATCGTCGGCACGATCCGGCTGGGGGACAGCCCGAGGCGGGTCGTGACGAGCCCGGACCGGCGCACCGCGTACGTCCTCGGCTACGACGGCTCGGTCTCGGTGATCGACGCGGGCACCAGCACGGTCACGCACACCATCTCGGCCTGCGGCGAGCCCGGGGCCGCGGCGATGAAGCCGGACGGCTCCCAGCTCTGGGTCGGTTGCGGCTTCACCGGCATCGTGGTGATCGACACCGCGACCGCGACGGTCACCAAGACCATCAGCATGCGCGCGGACGTAAGCGGCCTCACTTTTGCCGCTGACGGTTCCACCGTCTACGCGTCGTACTTCGTCTTCTCGACGGGCACTCCCGGCATCGAGGCGATCGACAGCGCGACCGGCGCGGTCACTGCCGGTATCGACGACGAGAACTACAGCTTGGGACTCGTCCTCAGCCCAGACGCCGCCACGCTGCTCGTCTCGCAACAGCACTCTGACTCGGTCGCGGTGGTGGACACCGCCAGCAGCACCGTCGCCGCCACGATCCCCATGGGCGGGAGTCCCGACGGCGGTGTCCTGAACCCGGACGGAACCGCTGTCTACTACTGCGTCAACGGCACCGACATCGAGGTCGTGGACTTGGCCAGCAGGTCGATCACCAGAACGCTGGCGCTCCCCTGCGGCGATCCGACCTACACCGCCGGGTCGCTGGCGTTCGCCCCCGATGGGAACACCTTGTACGCCATCCTGGGCAGGACCGGCGGCGTATCCGTGATCGACGTCCCGACCGGGACCGTCACCGCCACGATCCAGCCCGGGGTCGCGCTCGACAACCCGGTGGCGGCGGCCGCGTTCGTCCGAGCCGCGCTCGTGCCGACGGTGACCGCCGTCAGTCCCGCGCAAGGTTCCGAGGCCGGCGGCAAGGTCGTGATCTACGGCGGTCCGTTCAGCGGCGGCGGTGGCGTCACCGCTGTGAGCTTCGGTGGGGTCCCCGCCACCAGCTTCACCATCGACTCCGACTCGCAGATCACCGCCTTCGCCCCGCCGCAGACCTTCCGTACGGTCGCGGTCACCGTCACCAACGACAACGGCACCAGCGCCGCGGGACCCGCCGGCGGGTACACCTACCTACAGGCCGCACCGGCCATCAGTGCCCTGACTCCGAACAGCGGAGTGTCCAGCGGCGGCACCACGGTCGTCATCACCGGCACCGACCTGTCCATCACCAAGTCGGTGTACTTCGGCGGCACCGCGGCCTCCTCGTTCACCGTGGACTCCCCCACGCAGGTCACCGCCGTGACGAGGGCACAGACCAACGGCACCGTGAACGTGTCGGTCACGAACGCGATCGGCGTCAGCACGTCCGTCCCCAGCAGCCAGTTCACGTTCTTCTCCCCCGTACCGGTGGTGACCGCGGTCAGCCCCGCCACAGGCCCGACCGCCGGTGGCAGCACAGTCACGATCACCGGCATCCGCTTCACCGGCACCTTCCGCGTGGCCTTCGGCGGCGTCGCGGTGCCCTACACGCTGAAATCCGATTCGACGATCACCGTCGTCACACCCGCGTGGTCGTCGACGATGGCACCCGCAGCGGGAACATCGGGCTCGAGCCAGCCGGGAGGCGTTGTCGACGTCACGGTCACCACCGACGTCGATACCAGCGCGATCAGCGCGGCTGATCAGTACATTTACGTGGCGCCCGCCTGAGCCCTAGGTCCACGACCACCACAACAAGACCGCGTTCAGCCTTCGCCGAGCACAGCCTGCGCCGCGTTGTACCCGGGGATGAACGTGATCCCCGGGCCGCCGTGGCAGCCGGCACTGCCGAGGTAGAGGCCTTTGATGCCCAGGGGTTGGTCCGGGTGGCCGTTCGGGCCTGGGCGGTTGGGGCCCATCTGGTCCGGGTGGAACAGGCCGTGGCAGAAGTCGCCGCCGGGGGCCGCGAACATTGTGGCCATGTGGCGCGGGGTGAAGGTCGTGTGCTTCGTGATCAGGCTTTCGAAGTTCGGGGCGATGCGGGTGATCTTGTCGATCACGCGTTGGCCCATCTCGGCCTTGAGGCGGCCGTAGTGCGCGTGGTCGGCCTCGACGGGGAACCACAGGGCGAAGGCCGATGCCGCGTGTTTGCCGGGCGGGGCTAGGTCGGGGTCCTGGGCTGAGGGGATCTGCAAGGCAATGGTCGGGTCGGCCGGGACGATGCCGCGGCGGCAGTCCTCCCACTGCTGCTGAAGTTCCTCCGGCGTGCTGAACAGGCCGATCGCGGCCTGCATCGTCGGTTCGTTGAGCAGTTCGTACGGCTTGGCGAACTCCGGGGCCGCGTCCAGGGCGAAGTGCATCTGGACGTAGCTGCCGCGGTGGTCGACGCGGGAGTAGCGGTCGCGGACATCGGCGGCGATTGCTTCGGCCGGCACCAGGCCGGTGACCGTCAGGTCCGGGGAGACGCAGGAGACGACGACCGGTGCCTCGAACGTCGTCCCGTCGGTGAGGCGGACGCCTGTCACGCGTGAATCGGCGACCAGGATCTGCGCGACCTCGCTGCGGAGCAGCAGTTCGCCGCCGTCGGACCGGAGCCGTCGTTCCAGGTGCTCGGTGAGAGTTCCGATGCCGCCGCGGAGCTTGTGGGTCAGGACCGTGTTCTCGTCCGGAACCGCGAGGCCGAAGGCCAGGGCCGCCGCGCTGCCCGGTGTCGCCGGTCCGCGGTAGGTGGTGTTGCAGGCCAGGAGCGCGAGCATGCCGCGCAGGGCGCCGTGCCGCTCCTTGTCCGGGAGGTAGCGGTCCAGGACGTCCGTCACCGAGCCGAACAGGAGATCGGTGATGCTGGTGCGTTCGAGCTCGTTCGTCGCGCAGGCGTACATCTCGTCCAGGGATTTCGCCGGCCGCGCGGCGTCGAAACGGCCGAGGGCACGGGTCGGCGCCTGGCTCCAGGCCATCAGCATGGCCAGGCCGTTGGCCGCGTCCTCGCCGTGCACGTCGACCAGGTGCGTGAACATGCGCATCGGATCGGTGAAGTAGACCAGGGGCTCGTCGCCGATGCCGCGCATCGAGACCGACATGACGTCCATCTCGATGGTCGGCAGCCCGTCGAGGCCGAGGGCGCGGCTCACCACGGCCGACGTCGGGAACTGGACGGAGCCCGCGATCTCGAATCGGTAGCCGTCGAAGAGCTCCACGGTCGAAGCCATGCCGCCCGCGTAGCGGTTCGCCTCCAGGCACACCGTGGCCAGGCCCGCCTGTTGCAGCAGGACCGCTGCCGCCAGGCCGTTGTGGCCCGAACCGATGACGATCGCGTCGTAGCGCTGCATCGCGCGCCGCCTTCCCGGGTCGCAGATCCGCCGCCTTCCCGTTCTCGGCGCACCGTCGCACTCGGGGCTCCTATTGTCAATATTGACGAAACATGCCGTCGACGAGCCCGCCGTCCAGCGACGCCAGCGCGGCGTGGCAGAGCTCTGCCAACTCCGGCAGCGAACGCTCGTCCCGCAGCATCCAGACCTCCATCGCGCCGAAGACCGCGGCGGCGACACACCGCGCGGTCACCGTGACGGCCAGGCGCTCGGCGACCGCGTCCCGGTCAAAGCCACGCGCGGACGGCCGGTGCGCCAGCCGCTCGGCGACAGCCCGCGCGAAGTCCGCCTCGACGCCGCGGATGTGGCGGACGATGCGCTCGGCGTCGAGTGTGCCGGAGCGCAGTGTCGCGATCTGTGTCACGGCCTGGACGTCATAGGGGAAGGCTAGAACCGCCACCCGTACCGATTCTGTGATCGGCTCGTCGTCCGGACGCGCGGCCAACGCGCTGCGGAACCAGTGCAGGCCGGCGTCGTAGTCGGCGAACAGCAGGTCGTGCTTGGACGTGAAGTGGCGGTAGAAGGTCCGAAGCGACACACCCGCGTCGGCCGCGATCTGTTCGGCGGAGGTGTCCTCGACGCCCTGAGCGAGGAACCGCACCAGCGCGGCACGCCGCAGCGCCTCCCGCGTCCGCTCGCTGCGCACCGTCTGCGCCGACCTCGCCATGAGCAGAAGATACCGTTGCCGGCCGGTCGGCGACCGGACGTCGCCGACCTTGTTTTGTCACCATTGACAAAACAAGGCGCTGGATCGACGCTCGCGAAATGGTCGCTCTCATCGTGCACGCGATCCTCGGCGTGACGGTCGTCTGGCTCATCGTCGCTTCGAACCCGGCGGTGTTCCGCCGCCCGGAGACCGGCCCCGCAATCTCAGTGCTCGAATTCCTCTACTACACGGCCGGCATCGCGTCGGTCGCCGTCGGCTGGTATTTCAACATCCGATTCGTGCAGGAATACGCCCACGGCCACACCAACCCGATCTGGGGCGGCGGTAGTTGGGCCCAGTACATCAAGCTCATGTACGCGAACCCCGCAGCGAGTTCCGCCGGCCAGGACTACACGATCGGAAACCTCGTCCTGCTGCCGCTGATGACCATCGTCGACGGCCGGCGTCGAGGCATCAGGCGCCCGTGGCTGTTCTTCGTCGCCAGCCTGTTCACGAGCTTCGCCTTCCCCTGGGCCCTCTACCTGGCTGTCGTCGAGCGACAGCGGCGGCTCGGCGAACCACGCACCGCAGCATCCTGAGACTCAACAGGAAGACACAGGAGACCCGTGACCACAGAACCGAAGAGCTTGACCGAGTTGGCCCGGGAAGCAGTCCTGGCCCACGTACGCCACTGGAACGCGCAGGACAAAGAGTCCTGGCTCGGACTCCTCGCCGAGGACGTCGCCTACGAGGACCCGGTCGGCACCGTCGCGGCCCGCGGCCGCGACGTGATGTCCGTCCAGGCCTGGGACAAGTCCTTCACCCCCGAGAAGCTGTGGGTCCTGGAACCGGTCCTCATCATCGCCTGCGGCCGCGAAGCCCAGGTCCACATGCGCAACCACGGCGCGGTCGCGGGCCGTCCCGCCTGCGTCGACAGCATCGAGCTGTGGCGCGTCAACGACGACGGGCTGATCGACTCGGTCCGGGCGTTCTGGGAACCGCCGGCCGAGATCCACGCGCACCTGGGCCTGGCCTCCTGGACCGGGCCGACCGAGCTCCCGGCGGTCGATCGGGGCGACTGACGCGGGTCAGTCGTCCTCGTCCTACTCCAGCGCCTGCCGCCCGATCGACCGCGGCTCACGCCCGGCGAACACCCACCCGCCGACCGCTGCCGCCGCCGGAATGCCGACGACGATCAGCAGCACGTCGGTCACCGGCACGTTGTGCATCTGGGCGCTGAGTTCGTCCTGGAAGTAGCAGACGATCCCGACGTAGGCGACCACCGTCCCCAGCACCGAGGACAACAGCCCCAGCGCCCCGGCCGTCGCGGCCGTGATCGCCCGGCGCGTGCGCCGCCGCGCGCCGGTGGCGGCCAGGGTCCGCAGGTCCCCGGCGGTCTCGCTGCGCACCAGGCCGACGGTGGTCGCCAGGATGCCCAGGGCGAGCAGGATGCCGATCGCCGAGGCGAACCCGAGGACCTGGTTCAGGGTCGGGATGTTGTTGCGCGTCTCGATCGTCAGGGCGTGCGCCGCGGCCAGCCGCCGTGCGGCGGCGGCCTGCGTGTCGGTCAGCGACTTCGGGATGTGAATCAGCCAGCTGTCGGCGGCGGTCCCGAGGTGCATGACGTCCACAGCGTGCTGGGTCAGCACGAGATTGGGCTCGGAGGTGCCGGTCGGGAGCTGCGCGAAGTACTGGACTTTCGGATGCGTGAAGGGTGCAGACGCCGCCCCTTCGGGCGAAGGGCCCTGACGATGCGGGATGATGCCCAGGTTCGCCGCCTGATCCAGTCGCTGCCTGGCGGTGATGATCATCGTGTCCGGGCTGATGGCCGCCGGGTCGATCCCGTAGTGCCGCAGCAGTTCCGGCGTGGCCACATAAACGACACCGTTACTGCGGCAGTTGCGACCACCGCTTCCGCCCGAGCAAGTACCGACTCCAGCCTCCGCGATGTCCAGCGGCAGGACATCGGAGGAGCCGACAGCCGTGCCGATCGCCGCGGCAGCGGCCTGGTCCTGCGCCGCAGTGGTGGTGGGTTGTGACGCCGAAGACCCGAAGCCCTGCGCCACGTCCGACGACCCGCCGGCGACGATAAACGCGTTGTACGGCAGGTTCGGCCCGACGTAGTCAACACTGTCGGAGAAACGGCCGGCGGTGATCAGGATGACCGCCATCGCCATGAACACCGCCACCGAACTGGCCGCCAGCGCCGGTCCCGATCGTGAGCGGTAGCGCGCCACGTCCCGGAACGCGACCCGCGCCGCGAACGGCATCCGGCCGGCGACGGTCCCCAGCGCCCCGGCGGCGACCGGTGCCACCGAGATCAGCCCGAACACCGCGCACAGCAGCGCGGCCAGCACCACGACCTGCGCCCGGCCGCCGCCGGTGGCGGCGATCCCGCCGCTGACGAACAGCAGCACCGGGGCGGCCGTCAGCAGGACCACCGGCTTCCAGGCGGTACGCACGATCGGCTTGGGCGGCATCGGCCGCCGGGCGAGCGAGGCGACCACCGACATCTGCGCGGCGTCCCGTGCCGGCCGCCGGGCTGCCAGCGTCGCGGTGGCGACCGCCAGGACCATGGCGGTGCCGATCAGCCACCACGGCACCTGGCTCCAGGACACGTGGTGGTTGACGCTGGCCGAGAAGCCGGGCGCGTAGGCGATCCAGACCGCCAGGCCGAGTACGGCCCCTGCGA
The DNA here is from genome assembly GCF_041261445.1 of Catenulispora sp. EB89. Lineage (NCBI taxonomy): Bacteria > Bacillati > Actinomycetota > Actinomycetes > Catenulisporales > Catenulisporaceae > Catenulispora > Catenulispora sp. EB89. The sequence continues at coordinate 102,619 of NZ_JBGCCU010000005.1, read as the reverse complement.
CGGCCCCGGCCACCCCGACCACCGTGCCGTTGGCGACCATGACCCGGCGCACGTCGCGGTCAGTGGCGCCGAGCGAGGCGAGCATTCCCAGGGCACGCTGGCGGCGCTGGGCCAGGACCGTGAACCCGGCCACGGACACCAGGCCCACGAAGACCAGACCGAGGCAGGTGAAGATCAGGACCAGGAAGGCCGGCGGGATACCGGACGCCGCCTGCGGTGTGATCGGCTGGACGTGCTGCGGGAAGGTGAAGCCGGCGAGCGACTCCGCGGTGGCGTGGAAGAGCACTGTGGCTTGTACCGGCCCGGTCAGGGCTCCCGGGGCGACGAGCGCGAAGGCGTCGCCGAGGTTCCAGGGGTTCTCGACGGTGCCGACGACGGCGTAGTCGTGTCCGGCGGCGTGCCAGGTGTCGCCGACGTGCAAGCCCAGCTGGGACGCCAGATTCGCGGTCAACGCGGTCTGGCCGGCGCCGGTCGGCCAGTGCCCGGAGCGCAGGGCGAGCAGAGGATTCCCGTACAGACCATTCGGGTCCTGCGACCGCAGCTGCGCGCCGCCTTTGGCACCGGTGGCAATATCCTGATTCTCGATGACGTCGACACCGCCGAAGTGCGTGCGGACGGCGTCGATGTCGGCGGCCAGAGCCGCGCTGCCGCCGTCGCCTTCCAGCACGACCTGATGGGAGGCGGTACCGAAGGTGGATGTCGGCGGAACCGGCGCGTTGGTCAGGATCGCGCCGCCCAGCGTGGTCACCGCCACCGCTGTCGTGATCAGCGCGAGGACCAGGATCTGCTGGCGCCATTCGCGACGGAACAGCCGCCAGGCCCAGCGCCGAACGGCCCGCTTGGCCGGTCGGCCACCGCGCGGCGGGCGATCGGCGCGCTCCCGTTCGAGCACTGCGGCGGGCGTGGCGGGCGTGCCAGGCGTGGCGCCGGCGCTCACCGCCCGCTCCCCGGAGCCGACTCCAGCAGCGACTCAGGACGCTGACGCAGCGCCTGGTCCACGATCCGGCCGTCGCGGATGAACACGACCCGGTCGGCCCACGCCGCGAGCTGCGCGTCGTGGGTCACGAACACCGCGGCCACACCCCGCTTGCACGCGGCCACCAGCAGCCGCATCACCGCCTCGCCGTTGGCGGAGTCCAGCGCGCCGGACGGCTCGTCGGCCAGCAGCAGGCCGCGCTCGCCGACGATCGCGCGGGCGATCGACACGCGCTGGCGCTCGCCGCCGGAGAGCTGGTCGGGGAAGTGGCTCGCGCGGTCGACCAGGCCGAGCGCCTCCATGGCGGTCAGGGCTGCCACGCGCGCCTTGCGGGCCGGGACACCGTCGAGCTCCAGCGGCATGGCGACGTTCTCGGCCGCGGTGAGGCCGGCGAGCAGGTTGTAGTCCTGGAACACGTAGCCGATGCGGCGGCGGCGCAGCGCGGCCTTGGCGTCACGGCTGAGCGAGGTCAGCGACCGGCCGTCGATGAGCACGTCGCCCTCGGTCGGGTCCTCCAGGCTGCCGGCCACGGTCAGCAGCGTGCTCTTGCCCGAGCCGCTGGGGCCCATGACGGCGACCAGCGAGCCGGCCTCCACGCTCAGGTTGACGCCCTGCAGCGCGTGCACCTCGGTCGATCCGTCGGTGTAGGACTTGGAGACGTTCTTCAGCTCGAGCATGATCAGCGCACCCCCACGCGGCGTCTCAGTTTCGGCATCCCGGCCGGGGCCTCCGGCAGCGGTTCGACGGCGGCGCGCTTGATGCGGCCGTCGGCGGAGTCCAGCCAGCGCACGACCGAGTCCAGACGGAACAACTCGGCGTCCACGGCCAGCGCGAACCCCAGGTCCGCGCCGTCGTCGTCTTCCTTCAGGTGGGTCCACTGCTGCATCAGCTCGACGAGATAGCGGCGGTGCACCTGGATCACCTCGTGCACGTCGACATCCGGAAGCCGCAGCGAAACCAGGACTTTGACGACGAGCTCGTCACGCGGCGGCAGACTCAGATCCGGAGGCGTGCGCAGCCAGGCGTCGAGCTCGCCCGCGCCCTCGGCGGTGATGCGGAAAGACTTCTGCGAGCCGGCGTCGCCGTCCCCGTCCTCGACGGGCTCGACGAGGCCGTCGCGCTCCAGGCGCTGGAGCGTGGTGTAGACCTGGCCGACGTTCAAGGGCCAGACCTCGCCGGTGCGGGCCTCGAACTCCTGGCGGAGTTGCAGGCCGTATTTCGGGCCCTCGCTGAGCAGGGCCAACAGGGCGTGGCGGAAGCTCATTCGGGTTCAGCGCTTCGCGGTCTCGAGCGTTCGCGGCAGTAGCATACTCGGTATACTACTGCGCGGAAGCGGGGGTGGGTCAAGGTGCTGCGTCAGTATCGGCGGGGATTCGGTGGGGATGCAGGCCTCTGTGATCCGGATCCACGCCCGCGAGAGCGTTTCGCTGGTTCACGATTCCGGTCGCGCGTTGTCCAGTGCTCCGCCGGGTGTCGGGGAGAGGCCATGAGCGTTGTATCCGAAGTACGTACGACCGGACGTCGACGTGTATTGCACCGCGAAGTGCGGACCCTTTTGTTCGTCATCGGACGCAGGAAGTCCGCGTAGGCCTGAAGCGGGTCGCCCTCAGCCCTCAGCCCTCAGCCGGCTCGTCCCCCGGCAGCAGGAAGTCCCGGATCAGCTTGTCCGCCTCCCGGAACAACGGCCGCACCACCTTGAACCGGCTCAGCCCGATCACCCGCGCGACCATCGGCGACGTCCGGTCGACCAGCTCCCGGGTGCGCCGGGCACCCGGTGAGCGGTCGTAGACCCAGAACAGGACGATCGCCATGTGGTGCATCCACAAGAGATCGGGCAGATTCTCCGCGATCTCCGGGGAGACCTTCGCCGTCGAGCCCCGCAGGGCGTGCCGGTGCACCGCGATCACCTTGTCGCGGGACGGCTTCGACTCCGGGGAGAAGGGGCTCAGGGGGGAGTTCGGGTCCACCGCGTTCTTCACGAACTGGGACGCGAACTCGCGGTAGGGCTCGGCCACGGTGATCCAGGTATGCAGTTCCACCGACAGCCGGGATGCCAGGTCGCGGTGCGGGCGCATGGCGGCCAGCGCCTGTTCGACGTGCCGGTCGGAGACCTCGTCGTAGAAGGCCTGGATCAGGTGGTCCTTGGAGGCGAAGTAGTAGTAGGCGTTGCCGACCGAGACGCCCGCCTCCTTGGCGATCGCTCGCATGGTGGTCTTCTCGTAGCCGTCGCGCTCGAAGAGGCTCAGGGCCGTTTCGAGGATCAGGGCTTTGCGCTCGTCGCCGCGGGGGGTGGTGTTCTCCACGCGGTCCCGGGCCGTGCCGATCTCACCATCGGTGCGCCCCGTTTGGGGCTCGCGCGGCTCGGCCATGCTCTCGTCGTCCTCCATCCGGTCGCGGCGCCGCGACGGCACAGGTCCCGTCGGCGCAGTCGCCGCCGGGCCCGGCGTCCGTCAGCGACGCGCGCAGCTTCGCCGCCACCAGCACCGCGGCGCGGGCCAGGGGCCGGCCGGCCGGGGTGGCGAGGCGGTAGGCGAGGCCGCGGTGCTTGGCCAGCGCCCACAGGCACGCTATCCAAGCCGCGTCGCCGGCGAAAATCTGGCCGCCGTCGCCGATCACCGTGATCTCGCTGAGCGTCGCTGCGTGGTCCAGGCCGGGGAACCGTTCGTAGGCGGCGGCCGAGCCGGCGGCGACGAACGCCAGCGGGACCAGCTGCCGCTGGCGGCCCAGCCATTCGCGCACCGCCCGGCACAGCCGGCAGTGCGGGTCGTACAGCACGGTGAGGCCGCGCACCGGACGCGCGGCCTGCGAGGTCGTCGGCACCGTCACCGTCACGCCTCGACTTCCGGCAGGAACCCGGTCGGCGGGATCGGCGGGATGACCGCGAAGTCGCGACGGCTGTTCGACCGGAGCTTGTTGAGCACGAAGACGTTGCCCAGGTGCATGCCGCCCAGGACCAGCAGCACGACGCCCTCCTTGACCGACAACCCCTCGAAGACCTGGCGCGCGGTCTCGGTCGTCGCCCCGCTCTTCAGGTACAGGCTCACGAAGCCCAGGTTCACCAGGTAGAACCCGACGACCAGCAGGTGGTTCACCGCCTCCGCCAGGTGCTCCGAGCCCGGGAAGACCTGCGCCAGGAACACCCGGCCGGCGCGGCTGAGCGTGCGCGCCACCCAGACGGTCAAGACGATGCTGATGAACAGATAGATCACGTAGGACAGGACTGTCAGGTCCATGGTTCCCCTCCAAGTTGAACACGTTCAACTTCCTCCGATACCGGAACCGTAGCAGCGGATTTGAACGCGTTCAAGTCATGCCGTCGACGTCCCTCCCACGTCCGCGCCGAGCTCCCGGGATATCCGCTGGCCGACCTGCGCGACCACCGACCCCAGCGTGCGCACCCGGGCCACCGTCATCCGCGACGTCAGGCCGGAGACCGACAGGGCCGCGGCGACCTCGCCGGTGTGGTCGAAGATCGGCGCGGCCACGCACCGGACCTCCGGCTCGTTCTCGCGGTCGTCGATGGAGTAGCCGCGGGCGCGGATGCGGGCCAGGTCCGCGCGGAGTTGGGACTCGTCGGAGAGGGTCCAGGCGGTGATCGGGCGCATCCCGGCGGCGACCACTTCCTGGACCGTCTCCTCCGGGAGCCACGCGAGCATCGCCTTTCCGCTGGCCGTGCAGTAGGCCGGGGCGCGGCTGCCGACTCGGGACGCCATGCGGACGTTGGTCTCGTTCTCGACCTTGTCGACGTAGACGATGTCAGGGCACTCCCAGACCGTCAGGTGCACGGTCTCCCCCACCTCGCGCTGGAGCTTGCGGAGGTGGTCCACGGCGATGCCGCGCAGGTCCAGCGTGGACAGGTAGGCCTGGCCGAGGCGGAGGGCGCCGTGGCCGAGGCGGAACCAGCCGGTCTCGCGGTCGCGGTCCAGCAGGTGTTCTTCGAGCAGGGGGCCGGTCAGGCGCAGCACGGTGCTCTTGTTCAGTCCGAGGTCTTCGGCCAGCTTGCCGAGGGGGACGCCGCGGCCGCTGCCGGCGTGTTCGCGGACGTATCCGAGGACCGCCAGCGCGCGCCGCAGCGACGACGACTGGTTGCGGTCTCCTGGAGCCGGCGGGGCTTGGCCGTCTTGTTCCGCCATCGCGTCATGTCCTCTCGGTTGCTGTGTTCGGCGCGGTCTTCGACACGCCATTTTGCTATGCAAAAGACTTGAAGCAAGCCCTTGTCCGGCCGCCGCCGGCCCGCCTAACGTCAGCCGGCATCGAGCCCTTCGGCGCTGCGCCGCACCGCTGAACTGGGCTGATCATCCCCGGCACCTGTCAAGGCCTGCCTCGGCCCCGATCAGCGCGGAGGTTCACTGTGCACGGCTTCGTCCATTGGCTGCAGCACGACACCGGCGGCCTGCTCACGCTCTGCGGATGCTCCATAGCCCTGCTGCTGTTCCTCATCATCAAGATCAAGCTCGAACCCTTCATCGCCCTGATCGCCGCCAGCCTGGTGCTCGCGCTGGCGGCCGGGCTCCCGGTCTCGACGATCGTCGGGACCGCGCTGGTCAGCAACAAGTCGTTGCTGGAGACCGGATTCGGCTCGATCCTCGGCCACAGCGCGGCGATCATCGGGCTCGGCACGATCTTCGGCGCGCTGCTCGAGCGCTCCGGCGGGGCCGACGTGCTGGCCGCGCGGCTGCAGGCGGCCTTCGGGGAGCGGGGCGCGCCGCTGGCGATGGGGCTGACCGGCCTCATCTTCGGCATCCCGGTGTTCTTCGACGTCGGCATCTTCGTGCTGGCGCCGCTGGTCTACGTCGCGGCCCGGCGCGGCGGCCACTCGCTGGTGGTCTACGCGCTCCCGATGCTCGCCGGCCTGTCGATGACGCACGCGTTCCTGCCGCCGCACCCCGGCCCGGTCGCCGTCACCGGGCTGCTCGGCGTCAGCCTCGGGTGGATGCTCATCATGGGGCTGATCTGCGGCCTGCCGGCGTTTCTGGTGGCCGGGGTGGCGTGGGGCAGCTGGATCGGCAAGCGGGTGATCATCGCCGTGCCCGAGATGGACGGCCGGAGTGGCGATGGCGATCAGGTGGCCGCGCTGTCGGAAGAGGCCGCCGTGGAGACAGACGCAGCAGTGGGGCGCAAGGCTCCGCGGTTGTCGATGATCATCGGTCTCATCGCGGTGCCGTTGGTGCTGATCCTCGGTGCGACGTTCGGGACCGTCTATCTGAAGAAGAGCTCGGCGCTGCCGGTGCTCACGTTCCTCGGCACCCCCTCGGTGGCGCTGACCATCGCCGTCCTGCTGGCCTTCTGGCTGCTCGGGACGCGGCGCGGATTCAGCCGCGCGGAGCTGGCCGAGCTCAGCTCGAACTCGCTGCGTCCGGTGGCGATGATCCTGCTCGTGATCGGGGCGGGCAGCTTCTTCGGCGCCGTGATCACCGCGACCGGCGTCGGCAAGGCCCTGTCCCAGTCGCTGACCACGGCCGGCCTCCCGCTGATCCTCCTGGCCTACGTCATCAGCTGCGGCATGCGCCTGGCGCAGGGGTCCGCCACGGTCGCGATCGTCACGACCGGCGGCATCGTCGCGCCGCTGGTGGAGAAGGGCCATTTCGCACAGCCGCACATCGCGCTGATCGCGGTGGCCATCTCGGCCGGATCGATCATCGCCTCGCATGTGAACGACGGCGGGTTCTGGATCGTCTCGCGGTACTTCAACATGACCGTCAAGGACACGCTGCGGACGTGGACCGTGCTGGAGACGATCCTGTCAGTGGTCGGATTCACCGCAGCAGGGCTGCTCAGCCTGGCGATCTGATATCGCCACGCCACGCCACGCCGTCCGACATGCGGGCAGCCTGGTCCGTCCCCTGGAACCGCCCTACAGTGAAAGAGCAGTCGGTTCGCCGATGTCATCCAGACATCGGCGGCGTAAGAGGGAACCCGGTGGAATTCCGGGACTGCCCCGCAGCGGTGAGTGGGAACGACCGCCGTCATCAGCACTGGGCCCGCGAGGGCCTGGGAAGCGACGGCCAGTAGGAGTCGGCCTTTCCCGGCCGGCGTGCCCGCGAGTCCGAAGACCTGCCACTGCCCGCGCGCGACCGTGCGCGGAGATCTCGGTGACCTCGAGGGCGGGTCGACGGACAGCAGCGGACGAGCCGGGCCGCGACAGCGCCCGGGCCCGGTCTGCGACGCCACCCCTTCGCGCCTTCGTCCCCTTCCGGGATCGCAGGAGAACTGCTCGCGAAGGAGAGCGTCTTGACCCGCAAGACCACCACCAGGACGACAGCCGCACGCGCCACCGTGTACGGCTACCCGCGCCAGGGCTGCAACCGGGAGCTGAAGAAGGCCGTCGAAGGGTACTGGCACGGCCGCGTCAGCGCGGAAGCGCTGCACCAGACCGCATCCGACCTGCGACGGGAGAACTGGCGCCAGCTCGCCGAGGCCGGCATCGACGAGGTGCCCAGCGGCGACTTCTCGCTCTACGACCACGTCCTGGACACCAGCGTCATGGTCGGCGCGATCCCGCCGCGGCACCGGGCCGCCGTGGCCGCGAATCCGCTCGACGGCTACTTCGCGATGGCCCGTGGGACGCAGGACACCGCGCCCCTGGAGATGACCAAGTGGTTCGACACCAACTACCACTACCTGGTCCCCGAGCTCGGGCCCGACACCGTCTTCACCGCTGATGCCGGCAAGCAGGTCGCCGAGTTCAAGGAGGCGACGGCGCTCGGCCACACCGCGCGGCCGGTGCTCCTCGGCCCGGTCAGCTACCTGCTGCTGGCCAAGCCGGTGCTCGGCGCCTCGCCGCTGTTCGAGCCGGTCAACCTGATCAACCGCCTGCTGCCGGTCTACGCCGAGATCCTCGCCGACCTGCGCGCCGCCGGGGCCCAGTGGGTCCAGCTCGACGAGCCCGCCCTGGTCCAGGACCAGCCCGAGGAGATCCTGCGCACCGCCGCGCGCGCCTACCTCGACCTCGGCCGCCTCACCGACCGGCCGAAGATCCTCGCCGCCTCCTACTTCGACCGGCTCGGCGCGGCGTTGCCGGTGCTCGCGCAGGCCCCGATCGAGGGCCTGGCGCTGGACTTCACCGGTCCGGCCGCCGCGAACCTGGACGCCCTGGCGGCGATCGGCGGCCTGCCGGGCAAGCGGCTGGTGGCCGGGGTCGTGAACGGCCGCAACGTGTGGATCAACGACCTCGCCGCCTCGCTGTCGACGCTGGGCACGCTGCTCGGTCTGGCCGACCGTGTGGACGTCGCGGCCTCCTGCTCGCTCCTGCACGTGCCGCTGGACGCCGAGGCCGAACGCGGCCTGGACCCGCAGATCGCCCGCTGGCTCGCCTTCGCCCGGCAGAAGACCGCCGAGCTCGCCGTGCTGGCCCGAGGCCTGTCGCAGGGCACGGACACGATCGCCGCCGAGCTCGCGGCCAACCGGGCCGACCTGGCCTCCCGGGCCGGATCGGCGGTGACCGGTGACCCGGAGGTACGGACACGCGCTGCATCCGTTACGGACGCTCACATCCACCGTTCCCAGCCGTACGCCGAACGCACCGCCGCCCAGCGGGCCCGGCTGGCGCTGCCACCGCTGCCGACGACCACGATCGGCTCGTTCCCGCAGACCGACGAGCTGCGCGCGGCCCGGGCCGGCCTGCGCGCCGGCCGCATCGACGACGCCGCCTACCGGGAGCGGATCGAGGCCGAGATCCGCGAGGTCGTGGGCTTCCAGGAACGGGTCGGGCTCGACGTCCTGGTGCACGGCGAGGCCGAACGCAACGACATGGTCCAGTACTTCGCCGAGCAGCTGGTCGGCTATCTGGCCACGCGGCACGGCTGGGTCCAGTCCTACGGCACCCGCTACGTCCGGCCACCGATCCTGGCCGGCGACATCTCGCGCCCGGCCCCGATGACCGTCCGCTGGACGAGCTACGCGCAGTCGCTGACGGCCAAGCCGGTCAAGGGCATGCTCACCGGCCCGGTGACGATGCTCGCCTGGTCCTTCGTCCGCGACGACCAGCCGCTCGCCGACACCGCCCGGCAGGTGGCCCTCGCGCTGCGCGACGAGGTGGCCGACCTGGAGGCGGCCGGGACCGCGGTGATCCAGGTCGACGAGCCGGCGCTGCGCGAGACGCTGCCGCTGCGCGCCGCCGACCGTCCGGCGTACCTGGCGTGGGCGACCGAGGCGTTCCGGCTGGCCACCGCCGGCGTCCGGCCGGAGACGCAGATCCACACGCACATGTGCTACGCCGAGTTCGGCGACATCCTGGCCGCCATCGACGACCTCGACGCCGACGTCATCAGCCTGGAGGCGGCGCGCTCGCACCTGCGGGTGGCCGGCGAGCTGGCCGCCGCCGAGTACCCGCGCGAGGTCGGGCCCGGCGTCTACGACATCCACTCGCCGCGCATCCCGAGCGCTTCGGAGGTGGCCGAGCTGCTGCGGACCGGGCTCCGAGCCGTTCCGGCCGACCGGTTGTGGGTCAACCCGGACTGCGGACTGAAGACCCGCGGCTGGCCGGAAGTGCGGTCCGCGCTGGCCCATCTGGTCGCGGCCGCCCGAGGCGTGCGCGAGGAGGTGACTCCGAGGCCGTCCGGCGTGTCGCTCGCCACAGCCGAAGAGCGTTGACGCGGCGGCACGGCCTCCGGCATCGTCACGGACAGACATCCACATAACGAGACCACGGTGCGCGGGACCCACGGCCACAGCACGTCCGAGGGACGGCTGGAAGTCCGGAGGACCTGCGCGCCGCACCCGATCCGAAGGTCAGGCGAGCTGGCCCGTGGTCTCCGTAGCCCGGGGCGAGGCACCCCACGAGGAGGCCTGCACATGACACCGTCGGCCACGCAGTTCCCGGCGGCGGATCGCGAGCAGTGGCAGCGTCTGGTAGCCGGGGTCCTGGCGAAGTCCGGCAAGCAGGGCTTGGACGGCGCCGCCGCCGAGGCCGCGCTGAGCACCCGGCTCGACGACGGCCTGACCGTCCTGCCGCTGTACACCGCCGGCGAAGCGCTCCCCGAGCCGGGCCCGCCGGGGTTCGCGCCGTACGTCCGGGGCACCCGGCCGCAGGGCGCGGTGCTCGACGGCTGGGACATCCGGCAGTACCACGCGGATCCGGACCCTCGGCGGACCAACGAGGCCGTGCTGGCCGACCTGGAGAACGGCGTCACGTCGGTCTGGCTCGAAGTCGGCGAGCGCGGGACGGCGATCGACGCGCTGCCGACAGTGCTGGACGGCGTCCTTCTCGACCTGGCCGCCGTCGTCCTCGACGCCGGAGCGGACTTCCGCGAGGCGGCGCGCCGGTTGTTCGCGCTGTACGACGAGCGCGGCCTGCCTGCCGGATCGGCCGGCGCCGGCAGCAACATCGGCGCCGATCCGCTCGGGCTGCTGGCTCGCACCGGCTCCGATGCGCAGACCGAGGAGCTGCTGCGGTCTGCGGCCGAGCTGGCCGTCGACACCGCGCGGGACCGGCCCGGTGTTCGTACCCTGATGGTGGACGCCCTCGCCTATCACGACGCGGGGGCCACCGCGGCGCAGGAGCTCGGCAGCGCCCTGGCCACGGCCGTCGCTTATCTCAGGGAGCTGACTGCGGCCGGACTTTCGGTGCCGGCCGCGGCGGCGCAGCTGGAGTTCCGCTTCGCCGCGACCGCCGACCAGTTCCTCACCGTCGCCAAGCTCCGCGCCGCCCGACTGCTGTGGGCCCGGGTCCTGCAGGCCAGCGGATCCCCCGAGGCGGCCGGCGAGCTGCGGCTGCACGCGGTGACCTCGTCGGTGATGATGACCGAGCGCGATCCGTGGGTGAACATGCTGCGCACCACGGTGGCCTGCCTGGCGGCGGGCGTCGGAGGCGCGCAGTCGGTGACGGTGCTGCCGTTCGACGCCGCCGTCGGCCTGCCCGACGACTTCGCCCGCCGCATCGCCCGCAACACCCAGTCGATCCTGCTGGACGAGTCGCACCTGGGCCGGGTCGTCGACCCGGCCGGCGGGTCCTGGTACGTCGAGCAGCTGACGCGCGACGTGGCGCGGGCCGCCTGGAGCTGGTTCCAGGAGATCGAGCGCGCCGCGGGTCTGCGCGAGGCGCTGGCCTCCGGACTGGTCGCCGAGCGGATCGGCGCGGCGTGGGAGAAGCGCGGCAAGGACATCGCACGGCGCCGCGAGCCGATTCTGGGCGTGAGCGAGTTCCCGCACCTCGGTGAGGAGCGGCTGGTCCGGCCGGCGGCGCCTGCTCCGCGCGGCAGCGGGTTGCCGGTCGTGCGGCGTTCTGAAGCTTTCGAGGAGTTGCGCGCGCGATCGGATGCGCAGCTCGCGGCGAGTGGGACGCGTCCGAGGATGGCGCTGATCGGGCTGGGTACCGAGGCGGTGTATTCGGCACGGTCCTCGTTCGCGGCGAACCTGTTCCAGGCCGGCGGCATCGAGACGGTTGTCGTGCCGGTACCGAACGGGGCAGGCAGCGATGCCGGTATCGACGCCGGTATCGACGCCGAAGCCCTGGTCAAGGCGCTCGCCGACAGCGGCGCGCGAGTCGCCTGCCTGTGTTCCAGCGACGCCGTGTACGCCGAGCAGGCAGCCGCCGCGGCCGGAGTTCTCCGCGAGGCCGGGATCGGCCGGGTCTCGTTGGCGGGACGGCCCGGCGAGCGGGAAGAGGAATACCGGAGCGCCGGTATCGACGAGTTCGTATATGTGGGCTGCGACGTGCTCGCCGCGCTGCGTGCCGCCTACGCCGAGATCGGAGCGTCCTGATGATTCCCGACTTCTCCGAGGTGGACTTCGAGGACCCGGCCGCCGCCCCGGCGGCTGCGGCCTCCGAGGCGGACTGGCGCGCGGCCTGGCGCGAGGAGACCGGCAAGGATGTCGAGGAGGCGTTGTGGGAGACGCCTGAGGGCATCACGGTCAAGCCGCTGTACACGGCCGCCGACCTGGACGGGCTCGACTTCCTGGACACGTATCCCGGGATCGCGCCGTATCTGCGCGGGCCGTATCCGACGATGTACGTGAACCAGCCGTGGACGGTCCGGCAATACGCGGGCTTCTCGACGGCCGAGGAGTCCAACGCGTTCTACCGGCGCAACCTCGCGGCCGGGCAGAAGGGCCTGTCGGTCGCCTTCGACCTGGCCACGCACCGCGGCTATGACAGCGATCACCCGCGGGTCACCGGCGACGTGGGGATGGCCGGCGTCGCGATCGACTCGATCTACGACATGCGGCAGCTGTTCGACGGGATCCCGCTGGACAAGATGTCGGTGTCGATGACGATGAACGGCGCGGTGCTGCCGATCCTCGCGCTGTACATCGTCGCCGCCGAGGAGCAGGGGGTCGCGCCGGAGCAGCTGGCCGGGACCATCCAGAACGACATCCTCAAAGAGTTCATGGTCCGCAACACCTATATCTATCCGCCGCAGCCGTCGATGCGGATCATCTCCGACATCTTCGCGTACACCTCGCAGCGGATGCCCCGGTACAACTCGATCTCCATCTCCGGGTACCACATCCAGGAGGCCGGGGCCACGGCCGACCTGGAGTTGGCGTACACGCTGGCCGACGGCGTCGAGTATCTGCGGGCCGGTTTGGACGCGGGGCTGGATGTCGACGCGTTCGCGCCGCGGCTGTCGTTCTTCTGGGCGATCGGCATGAACTTCTTCATGGAGGTCGCGAAGCTGCGGGCGGCGCGGTTGCTGTGGGCCAGGCTGGTCAAGGACTTCGACCCGAAGAGCGCCAAGTCGTTGTCGCTGCGCGCGCACTGCCAGACCTCGGGATGGTCGCTGACCGCGCAGGACGTGTTCAACAACGTGACCCGCACATGTGTCGAGGCGATGGCTGCCACGCAGGGCCACACGCAGTCGCTGCACACGAACGCGCTCGACGAGGCGCTGGCGCTGCCGACGGACTTCTCCGCGCGGATCGCCCGGAACACGCAGCTGCTGCTGCAGCAGGAGTCGGGGACGTGCCGCGTCATCGATCCGTGGGGCGGCAGCGCGTACGTCGAGCGGCTGACGCACGACCTCGCGGAGCGCGCGTGGCAGCACATCCAGGAGGTCGAGGCGGCCGGCGGGATGACGGCGGCGATCGATGCCGGGATCCCGAAGCTGCGAGTCGAGGAGGCGGCGGCGCGGACGCAGGCGCGGATCGACTCCGGGCGGCAGCCGGTGATCGGCGTGAACAAGTACCGGGTGTCGGGCGGCGACGAGATCGACGTCCTGAAGATCGACAACGCGCAGGTGCGGGCGCAGCAGGTGGAGAAACTGCGGCGGCTGCGGGCCGAGCGGGACGAGGCGGCTTGCCAGGACGCGCTGCGCGCGCTGACCGCCTCGGCGCGCGCCGGGGCGCAGCGTGACGGATCGCTGGAGGGCAACCTGCTGGCGCTGGCGGTCGACGCGGCGCGGGCGAAGGCGACGGTGGGCGAGATCTCCGAGGCGCTGGAACAGGTTTACGGACGGCACTCCGGGCAGATCCGGACCATCTCAGGGGTCTACCGGGACGAGGCCGGGGCCGGCGGGCCGGTCGCCGAGACGCGGGCGCTGGTCGACGCCTTCGCCGAGGCCGAAGGCCGGCGTCCCCGGATCCTGGTGGCGAAGATGGGGCAGGACGGGCACGACCGGGGGCAGAAGGTGATCGCCACGGCGTTCGCCGACCTCGGCTTCGACGTGGACGTCGGCCCGCTGTTCCAGACGCCGGCGGAGGTGGCGCGGCAGGCGGTGGAGGCGGACGTGCACATCGTGGGCGTCTCTTCGCTGGCCGCCGGGCACCTCACGCTGGTGCCGGCGCTGCGCGCGGAGTTGGCGGCGGCGGGGCGGGAGGACATCGTCATCGTGGTCGGGGGTGTCATCCCGCCTCAGGACTTCGAGGCGCTGTACGCCGCTGGCGCGGCCGCGGTGTTCCCGCCGGGGACGGTGATCCCCGACGCCGCACGGGACCTGGTGCGGGAGTTGGCCCGGACGCTCGGGCACGAGCTGTGACCGTGGCACCTCGGGATCCGCGGTACTTCGTGGAGGGAGTGCGGTCGGGGTCCCGGGCGGTGATCGCGCGGACGATCACGCTGCTGGAGTCGACGCGCGCCGATCACCGGGTCCTGGCTCAGGAGGTGCTGACCGCGCTGCTGCCGTTCTCGGGCGGCGCGGTGCGGGTCGGCGTGACCGGCGTTCCGGGAGTGGGCAAGTCGACGTTCATCGACGCGCTCGGGACGTTGCTGACGGGGCGGGGACACCGGGTCGCGGTGCTGGCCGTGGACCCGTCTTCGACCCGGACCGGGGGCTCGATCCTGGGCGACAAGACGCGGATGGAGCGGCTCGCCGCCGATCCGGCCGCGTTCATCCGGCCGTCGCCGACGTCCGGGACACTCGGCGGCGTCGCGAAGGCCACGCGCGAGAGCATCGTGGTGATGGAGGCGGCCGGGTACGACGTGGTGCTGGTGGAGACGGTCGGGGTCGGGCAGTCGGAGACGGCGGTCGCGGCGATGGTGGACACGTTCGTGCTGCTGACGCTGGCGCGTACCGGCGACCAGCTCCAGGGGATCAAGAAGGGCGTGCTGGAGCTCGCCGACCTGATCGCGGTGAACAAGGCCGACGGCCCGCACGAACGCGATGCGCGCGCCGCCGCCCGGGAACTGGCCGGGGCGCTGCGGTTGCTGCGTACCGGCGATTCGGCTGCGGACGCGGCGTGGAATCCGCCGGTGCTGACGTGCAGCGCGCTGGAGGACAGCGGGCTGGCGGAGCTGTGGGAGGAGATCGGGCGGCACCGCCGGATCCTGGAGGCGGCCGGGGAGTTGGCGGCGCGGCGGCGGGATCAGCAGGTGGCCTGGGTGTGGAGCATGGTCGAGGACCGGTTGCTAACGCGGTTGCGGGAGGATCCGGGGATTCGGAAGCTTGCGCCGATGGTGGAGGAGCGGGTGCGGGCCGGGGCGATGACGGCTACGAACGCGGCGGAGGAGATCCTGGGGGCTTTTGATCGGTCGGTGCTCGAGGGCTGATTTGCCCGACGTCGTTGTCAGGCGGTCGCTGTCGTCGCTGCCGCCACCGACGATTCGGCGGCGCGTCGGTACCAGCGCTCGACGTCCACGCCGACGATCAGCAGCCACAGACACAGCGAGCCCTCGCCGATCGGCGCGGGAATCTGGATCCAGGGGCCGAGGTGGCTCGTGACGCCCGGGGCGATCATGGCCGTGAAGCCGCCGACGAGGTAGGCCAGGCCGTCGATCGTCAGCAGGATGCCGATGGACTTCGGCATGAAGGTCGATCTGCGGACCAGGTAGGCGACGCAGAGGATGTCGAAGCCGTAGAAGATCCCGTAGATGCTGTAGTCGACCGAGGACAGGTCGCCCGGCAGGTGTTCCAGTGCCTGCATCTGCGCGGCCGGGAGGGCGCCGGTGTAGGTCTGGCCGTGCAGGAGGGCCAGGGGCGTGAACTCGTTGACGATGCCGGCTGTCTCGACGGCGGTCGCGACGAGGGTGAAGAACACGTCCAGCAGCGCCAGGCGCCGGTTCACGACTTTGAAGAGTTCGTAGAAGAGCAACGCCATCGGAACGTTGGTCAGCGTGACCACGACGTGGGCCGCCAGGCTGAGGCGGTAGAGCGTCTCGTGGGTCTGGATGTTGTGCGCCGTCTTCGCCAGGTCGGAGACGAACAGCATGCTCGGTACCAGCCCGATGGCGAACGCGCCGAGGACGATGTTGACCAGGTAGAGGGCGCCGGCGCTGCGCGCGAGCTGGCGCGGGGTGGCGCCGGTGAGGAGATCCGATGCTGGCCTCGGTGCCGAGGCGCTGGCGGTCATACCGGATATCGAGCCACTGTCAGAGTGCTGGGTCAATGGGTCGCGGACGATTCCTCACTCCCTTTGGCAACCACCACACAGGGCCGAACGTCCATGCGAATGTGTCACCCGTAATCAAGCCATGATCCTGGGGAGAGTGCATGTCCAAGCAGTACCGCCGGCGGCCGTTGGCGCTGTCCGCGATCGTCACCGCGTCCCTCACGGCCGGCATGGGGCTGGCCGCCTCCGACGCGAACGCGGTGAACGCCGGGCCCGCCGACAGTGCTCTGACGGTCAGTGACGGAAGCTCCACGCTCCTCATCGGGGGGACCGCGAGCACGCTGCCGACCACCGCCACCGATGTCACGTGGGCACCGAACGGCAGCCGCATGGCGTATGTGGACAAGAGCGGGAACCTGGTGTCCGCGCGGGCCGACGGCAGCGACGTCCGGCTGCTGTCCAAGCCCCAGCCCGGTGCGGTGTTCTCGCACCCGACCTGGCTGAACAACGGTGCGCAGGTCGCCTACGCCGAGGCCGACAACGGGGTCTTCGGCTCGATCAGGACCGCCGAGGCCGACGGCTACGGCAAGCCGGTCAGCGGCGGTACGGACGCCTCGTTCGGCGGCGAGATCCCGGCGACGAACGACGGCGGAGCCGACTCCTCTCCGGACGGGTTCTCCGCCCCGAGCGGAGTTCACGACTACCTGAACGGCGACCATGTCGTCTACCAGCATTTGCCGAAGGGCGGAGGCGCGCCGGAGATCTGGGTCGCGGACCCGCACACCCAGCCCGTCGGCTTCAAGGTCGCCAACGGCTCCCAGCCCACCGTCTCCCCGGACGGGAACCTCGTCGCGTTCGTGAATCCGGCCGGCCAGATCGCGGTGATCGACCTCCGGGCGGCGATCGATTCCAGCGGCCTTCGCGCGCCGAAGGTGCTGACCTCGGACTCGTCGCACAAGCAGCACCCCACCTTCTCGCCCGACGGGTCCCGGATCGCGTACGAGGCGTTCGCCCCGGGTAGCGGCGGTGCCGCGGATGTCGCCAAGGACGTGGAGTCCATCCCGGCGGCGGGCGGAAGCGCCACCGTCGAGTCGGCCAGGCCCGGCGTGCCGTCGTACCGTCCGGCGACCAAGACGCACGTCGTCCGGCTCGCGGGCGCCGACCGGAGCGCGACGGCCATCGCCACCTCGCAGGCGGTGTGGGCCAGCGCCGGGACGTCCGACCACACCCGCTCGCAGGCCACGGCCGTGGTACTGAGCCGCTCCGACCAGTTCGCCGACGCCCTCGGCGGCAGCGCGCTGGCCGCGCACCAGGGGCCGCTGCTGCTCACCTCGACCACCGGGCTCGACCCGGCGGTGCGCAACGAGATCGTCCGGGTGCTGGGACCGGCGACCGCCTCTTGGCGGCCCACCGTCTATGTCCTCGGCGGAGAGCAGGCGCTGTCCCCCGCGGTGGCGAAGGCGGTCGCCGACCTCGGATACACAGTGACCCGCCTCGACGGCCCGGACCGCTACGCGACCTCGGTGGCGATCGCCAAGGCGATTTCCCCGCACCCCTACCAGGTCCTGGTCGCCACCGGCAACGGCTACGCGGACGCCCTCTCGGCGGGCGCGGCGGCGGGGGCGGCCGCCGGGCCGTCGGTGGTCGTGCTCACCAACGACAAGACGATGCCGCCGGAGACCGCGGCGTACCTGAAGTCGGCGGGTGCCTCGACGGCCACCGCGGCGCCGGCCATCATCTACGAGATCGGCGGCCAGGCCGTGGCCGCGACCAAGGGCCTGTGGCCGGCGTACGGCAGCCCGGGGAGCCCCTCCATGGTCGTCCCGCTGGCCGGGACCGACCGCTACGAGACCTCGTTCCTGGTGGCGCGCGCGTTCTTCGGCGTGGACACCCCGCAGGTCGGCGTCGCGACCGCGCTCAACTGGCCGGACTCGCTGTCCGGCGGCGCGGTGATGGGGCACGCGTACGGGCCGCTGCTGCTCGTGGACCCGAAGACCGGTCTCACGCCCGAAGAGAAGCAGTGGGTGTCGGCGAACTCCGGCGGGCTGGGCGACGCGGTGATCTTCGGCGGTACCGCGGCGGTGACCGGCACGGAGGAGGCGCAGCTCGGGAGCACGATCGCCGGACCGGGCGGGTTCGACAGCGTCACCGATCCGGCCGCGATGCCGTAGTTCCACGGAGCAGAAGCAGAGCACACACGCAGCTGCCGATGCGACAACGGGGTGACTGAAGGCGGCCGGCGCTCGAACGGGAGCGTCGGCCGCCTTGTGGTCGGCGGGACGACCACGAAGCCCTACCGATCCGCTCCCCGATCCGTTCCCCGGTCGACGCCGCGATCCCCGCCGTCGATCGCCCGCCGATACCGCGCGATGACCCGCTCCAACGCCGCCGCCAACTCTGGCGCGTCCACCACTTCGAAGTCGGCTTCGAGCATCCCCAGATACAGCGCCAGGCGATCGGGATCGTCGGAGCCCGGCTCGAAGGCACAGCGGTCGGCGGCCAGTTCCTCGATCTCGATCGGGGTCGGGATGCGGGCCCGTACATGGTCGGCGGACGCGTGCACGATCACCCGCGCCGTGTAGCGCCACGGCGCGCGGGCGACGCCGCTGTCGACCCGCGTGGCGATCTCGCTGTCGGGCGGGGTGGGGCGCGGGGTGAAGCGTGGTCCGGGCGGTCCGGTCGGGCTGATGCGATCGGCGCGGAAGGTGCGCCAGTCCGCGCGCTCCAGGTCCCAGGCGAACAGGTACCAGCGTTGGCGGCGGTGGACCAGGCGGTAGGGCTCCGTGGTGCGACGGGTCGGGGTGGCGGAGTGGGCTTCGTAGTCGAAGCGGAGGGCCAGGTGGTCGCGGCAGGCGAGGGCCAGGGTCGTCAGGACTTCGGCGTCCACGGCCGGACCGCGGGCCGGGACCGGGAGCGCGTGGGAGGCGAAGGATTCGACGCGGTGGCGCAGGCGGGTCGGCAGGATGCTCTGGAGCTTGGCCAGTGCGCTCAGTGAGGTCTCCTCGATGCCCATGACCGCGCCCCCGGCCGCGATCCGCAGGCCGAGCGCGACGGCCACTGCCTCGTCGTCGTCCAGCAGCAGCGGGGGCAGCGCGGCGCCGGGGCCGAGGCGGTAGCCGCCGGCGACGCCGGGCCGGGCCTCGACCGGGTAGCCGAGCTCGCGCAGGCGCTCGACGTCGTTGCGCACGGTCCGGGTGGTCACGCCGAGCCGTTCGGCGAGTTCGGTGCCGGTCCAGTCGCGCCGGGCCTGGAAGAGGGACAGCAGGCGCAGCAGCCGTGCCGAGGTCTCCAACATTCTTGAACCGTATCCGGGATAGCGGAACGGACCTTTCCGCATTCGTTCCTAGGCTCGCGTCAGAGGCGATCGACCCCGGTCGATCGGTGGACCAGCAGACCAAGCGTCGGATGGAGACCCTGATGAGCACCGAGACCGTGATGAGCACCGAGGCCCCGATGAACACCGCGATCCAGCCCTTCCAGATCGCGATCCCGCAGACCGAGCTCGACGACCTCCACGCGCGGCTGGCGAACGCCCGCTGGGCCGCGTCCGTGCCCGGCGCCGGGTGGGAGCGCGGGGTGCCCGTGGACTATCTGAAGGAGCTCGCGGAGTACTGGCGGACCGGCTTCGACTGGCGGGCACAGGAGAAGGCGCTCAACGCCCTCCCGCAGTTCGTGACCGAGATCGACGGTCAGCGCGTCCACTTCCTGCACGTCCGGTCCGCGCGCCCGGACGCCAAGCCGCTGCTGCTCACGCACGGCTTCCCCAGCTCGGTCGCCGAGTTCCTGACCCTGATCGAGCCGCTGGTCGCCCCGGAACGGGACGAGGACCCGGCGTTCCACATCGTCGCGCCTTCCCTTCCCGGCTATGGGTTTTCCACGCCGCTGGCCGCGCAGGGCTGGACCCTGAGCCGGACCGCGCGCGCCTGGATCGAGCTCATGCGCCGGCTGGACTACGACCGCTACGGCGTGCACGGCGGCGACATCGGCAGCGGCGTATCGGGAATGGTCGCCGGGTACGACGCCGAGCACGTCACCGGGGTCCACGTGACCACCGACCCGCTGACCGCGGCCAACGTCGCCACCTTCCTGCCGGGCCTGGCCGACCGCCTGGACCCCGCCGATCCCGTCGACGCGCTGGCGCTGGAGCGGATGACCGCGTTCCGGAAGGAGGGGTCGGGCTACCTCGCCATCCAGAACAGCCGGCCGCAGACCATCGGCTACGGCCTCGTCGACTCGCCGGTCCTGCAGCTGGCGTGGATCGCGGAGAAGTTCGAGCAGTGGACCGACCTGCCGATCGACCGGGACCATTTGCTGACGACCGTGAGCCTGTTCTGGTTCACCGGCGCCGGGGCGTCGGCGGCCCACACGCTCTACGACCAGTTCCACTCCTCCGACTGGGGCGCCCCCTCCCCCGTGCCGCACGGCTTCGCGGTGTTCGGCGCGGATCCGACGGTCCGCAAGCTGGTTCCGACCCCGGCGGACGCGCACTGGAGCGAGTTCGAGCGCGGGAGGCACTTCCCGGCGATGGAGTGCCCTGATGTGCTCGCCGCGGATCTGCGGGCGTTCTTCGGGCCGCTGGTCTGAGGCGGGAGGGAACGCGGATCCGTGCCGCGCCCCATCTGATGGGACGCGGCACGGGTTGAGGCTCAGCTCTCGGGCTCGGCCAGGGACTGCGTCACCAGGTGCGCGAACTGCGGGGTCATCACCAGGGCCTTGAAATCGAAGTTCGGCGACGATTTGGAGGATGGCTTTCCGATGTCGCCTGCGCTTGCGGTCATCAAGAAGGACTTGGTGCCGTCCAGGATGAAAATCCCGTAGCCCTTGTCACCCTTGTTCATGAAGTCGCCGGTGCCGAGGCCCAGCGTGGCCTTCATCCCGTTGGGCAGAGTGACCTGTTCGCCGGAGATCGGCTTCATGTCCACGCGGCGGTACGCGCGGATCATCACCGACGAGATGCTGCCATCGGAGCTGACGACTCGATACAGATTCGGAGTCATGTGCGGCATGTAGCCGGCCGGGACGACGAACGCGGGGTTCTCGTAATCCGGCCAGTCGGGATTGGAACCACTGGGCTGCGAGAAGAAGCTGATATCCGGCGTGATCTCGTAGGTGGGCAGCAGCGCGGACAGGGCCCCTTCATAGCGGCGGCAGGCGTCGCGCTCGGCCTGCTGCTGGTCGCGCAAGTCCTTCGGGGCGGAGGCCGCCACGGTCAACTCCGAGTCCGGGCAGGTCTTCCAGCGCGCGAAGACGTCGGCCATCGTCACCGGGCCGGACTTCGTCGAGCTGCCACTGGAGGCCGGTGAGGCCGCCGAGCTGCCGCCGAAACCCAGGGTGCCGACGATCACCGCGGCGCCCACCACGGCCGCGGCCGTGCCGCCGGCGATCCCGGCGTGGCGGGTGCGGCGCAGGCCGACGCTCTTGGCGCGGGCCGCGGCACCGGTGCCGGCCAGGTGCGTCCAGTCCTCGGGGCGCGTGGCTTCGATGAAGACTTCGTTGTCAAGCATGGGATTCCTCCGTTGCCAGAACGTCCGTGTGCCAGTCGGCGAGAAGGACCGCGAGGGCGGCGCGGCCGCGGGACAGCCGGGCCTTGACCGTGCCGGGGGCCACGCGGAGTTCGCGGGCCACGTCCTCGACCCGCATGTCGTTCAGGTGGTGCAGGACCAGGGCGACGCGCTGGGATTTGGGCAGTCGCGCCAGTGCGTCGCGCAGCGCGACGGCGTCCGGGGACGGCTCCGGGGCGTCCGGCGGCGCGCCGTGCTTGCGCAGGGCCTTGACCCCGGACTTCCAGTGCCGCCAGTGCGAGACCGCCATGCGGTACGCCGTGGTCTTGATCCACCCGACCGGGTCGCCGCGACCGTCGGTCAGCGAGTCCCACCGCAGCCAGGCCTTGGCGAAGGCCTCCTGGACGCAGTCCTGGGCCTCGGCGAGATCACCGATCATCAAATAGAGCTGGCCGACCAGGCGCGGCGCGTTCGCCGCGTAGATGAGGTCGAAGTCTGTGGCAGCCGACTCCGTGTGTTTCCCCGTCATGCCGCTCCCCTCCCTTGCCGATGTGTCGAGCGCTGTACGCCTGGGCGTCCGCGCACGGTTGCATCGGCTTGGGAACTCAGGAGTCGAAGACCATCTCGGTGACGATCCCGGGCATCACGGCGCGGATCGGGTAGACGACGGTGGCGTGGCCGCGGTGGACGGTGCCGCCGGCGGTGACGGTGAACGTCACGTCCTGGCCGTAGGCGCTGGTCTGCCGGGAGGTCACCTTGACCGACTTCGGGTCGAGCGTGCCGTTGTAGGTGAAGGCCCGGGACAGCGCGGTCCAGTCCGAGTCGTCCAGGTCTCCCGGGTACAGCACGGCCGTGCCGTCCGCGCCGCGGTGGTTCCAACCCGGCTGGTCGGGCGCCAACGGCCGGTACCGCATCGGGTGGCGCCAGTCGGCGTAGAGGAGGAAGGCGGAGCCGGCACCCTTGGCCATCTTCTCGGCCTCGGTGAACTCCGAGGACAGGACGGCCTCGGCGGCGATGGTGTGGTCGGGAAGCGAAGCGTGCGGATCGCCGGCCAGGGCCGCGGCGGCGGCGGGAGCCGTGGGCACGGCGCCGGCCATGGACTGCGAGCCGTGCGTCGCCGACCATCCGACCAGGACGGCCAGGCCGACGACCGCCGACGCGCCGAGGACCGGGATCCGGCGCGGGCCGCGCTGCCACCAGGTATCGACCGCGGGGAGCCGGTCCGAGCGGAGCGTCCCGTCGCCGACGACGCCGCCGCGCAGCGAGGCCGGGGCCAGGTGGTGGAAGAGCGCCCCGACCGCGAGGCCGGCCACCGGAAACATGATCGACTCGTACCGCATGTCGGAGGGCTCGATGCCGGCGATCATGATCACGTAGGTGCCCGCGATCGCCCCGAGCAGGAGCCCCGAGACGATGTCGGTGAAGCGGATCAGCGCGAAGAGCAGGGCGCCGGCGAGCAGGACGGACAGCGCTCGGTCCCCTTGCACCGTGCTGAGGACGTCGTAGCGGGTGATGGTCCAGGCGATGTGCGTGGGATCCGAGGTCACCTGCGACATCTGGGAGCCGGCCCCGCGACCGGAGATCTGGCCCTCCAGCAGGTGGACGAACACGGTCGTGCCGGCGACGATCGCCGAGGGCCACAGCCAGTCGTTGCGCCACCGGCGGGACCGGCCGCGTCCGGGGAACACCGTCGCCCAGGCCCAGGCGAAGAACGCCATGACGGCGGCGGTCGGCATCACCTGGCGGCTCAGTTCCAGCAGCACGGACAGCAGCACGAGCAGGACCAGGTTGTGCGCGCGGGCCCGGCGGCCGAGCGGGAGATTCAGCAGGATCAGCGCCAGGACGGCGATCGCCACCGGATCGGTGACCGCCTCGGCCAGGTTCATCATGAAGCCGCACGCGCCGAGGACGGCGCCGGCGGCGAGGGCGGCGGTCGGGCCGTAGAGCCGCTGGACCAGGCGGGCCACGGCCCACAGCATCACCGCGAAGGCCACCATCGAGGCGATCGGCATCCCCTCGCCCAGGCCGAAGACCAGGACGAACGGCGCGGCGAAGAAGGGGTAGAGCATGCGCGACTGGACCATCAGCCAGGTCGGGTCGCTGTGTGCGAAGTACCAGGACTCGGCGATGTTCCCGCCGTCGGTCCACTGCTTCGTCAGCGCGTGGGCGTCGCTCCAGCCCAGGTCGCGGAGCGTCATGGTGACGTAGTAGCGGCTGTCCGGCGGGAAGGAGTGGGCCAGCCAGTGCAGGCGGGCGTAGTAGCCGAAGGCCAGTGGGGCGAGGAGGAAGAGCAGGACCGCGGCGTTGACGCCGAAGATGTCGCGGCGGACCAGGCGGTCGAAGGTCGCGGCGAGGCGGTTGTCGCGGCGGCGGGGGTCGGAGGCGGCCAGGTCTTGGTCGGGGGATTCGGGGTTGGGGGATTCGGGGTCGGGAGAGTCCGACGCCTCCCGCGGCTCTGGCACTCCCGGCGACTCCGGCACGTCTGACGTGTCTCGCGTGTCCGGCGTGGCTGGCAGCAAAGGTTCGGGCGCAGCAGTGAGCTCAGTCTCAGACATAAATCCCCGCCCCACCTCGGCCCCTGTTCCGTGGCAGGAAGGTACCACGCGGCATTGGCGCAAGGCCCCGAGGACAACGTCTGGACAGCGGAACGCGACGGCGCCCGGGATCCCATGATCGGGGTCGCGGGCGCCGTGGTCGTGCGCCGTGGTCGTGCGCTGCGGGTATCTCAGGCCAGGCCGAGCTGCTTGGCGATGACCGAGCCCTCGGCGTAGCAGTCGAAGCGCTTGATCTTGCCGTCGACGAGTTCGAAGACGTCACAGCAGGGGGCGTCCATGCGCTTGCCGGTCGGCGGGACGGTGCCGGTGGGGAGCTCCAGCGGGCCGGTGTGGGTGCCCTGGAGGCGGAGCTGGACGATGACCATGTTGTCGACGACGTAGAACTTCTCGAGCTCGCGGTGCATGTCGGGGAACGCCTTGGCGTAGACCTCGACGGTCAGGCCGAGTTCGGCGGGGCCGCGGTAGGTGTGGGGGATGGATTCGTCGGTGAAGGTGCCGTCCTCGGTGAAGGCGGCGCTCCAGCCGGCGACGTCCTGGTCCTCGGCGACCTGGTAGGCGGCGCGGATGATCTTCTCGTTCTCGTGCATGGCGTTCGCTCCTTCGGGGGTGGTTGACTGTGCGCTTTTACTTGATTTATCAAGTGATTGGTCATGCGTGAGCGAGGCCGGCGTGCATCTCCCACACCAGGATCTCGGCGGGTTCGGTGGCGCTGATCCGTTGGCCGCCGGTGGCGGTGAGGCGTGCGGCGTCGCCGGCGGTGAGCGGGCCGGCGCCTTCGAGGTCGACGGAGCCGCGGGTGACGTAGAGGTGCAGGTACGGGGCTTCGGGGAGCTGGACCGAATGTCCGGGGACCAGGCGTGCCGCGTGCAGGGCGGCGTCCCGGTTCCGGATCCGGATCGCGGTCTCGGCGGCGTGCCGGGGACGGCCCGAGGCGACGGTGACCAGGCCGCCGGCGAGCAGGTCGTGGTCGATGTCGAGCTGTTCGTAGCCGGGGGTGACGCCGGGCTCGTCGGGGACGATCCACATCTGGACCAGGTGGACCGGGTCCGAGTGCAGCGCGCTGCCGAGGCGCCAGGAGTCGTTCTTCTCGGAGTGCATGATGCCGGTGCCGGCGCTCATGCGCTGGGCCAGGCCCGGGTAGATGATGCCGGAGTTGCCCTCGGAGTCCTGGTGGACCAGGGCGCCTTCCAGGACCCAGGTGACGATCTCCATGTCCTGATGGGGGTGCGTCTCGAATCCGGCGCCGGGGTTGATGGTGTCCTCGTTGTGGACCAGGAGGAGCCCGTGGTGGGTGTTGGCGGGGTCGTACGGTTGGCCGCCGATCCAGAACGAGTGGCGACCGTGGAGCCAGGACAGGCGGGTTTCCGTGCGGTCGGCGGCGCGGCGGACGTCGATGGCGACCATGATCAAGCCCTGACGGTCTTCAACGCCCGGGCCCAGGACTCGACCTGGTCGAACTGCGTCTTCATGGCCTGCTCGTTGCGCGGGTCCGGGGTGAACGCGCCCGCCTCGTCGAAGTCGGTGAACACCGAGAACGACAACTGCTGGTGCACATGCGCGATCTTGACGGCGGACAGGATCCCGCGCAGCTGCTCGACGGCGCGCGTGCCGCCGACCGTGCCGTAGGCGACGAAGCCGGCAGCCTTGTCGTTCCACTCGGCGTAGACGTAGTCGATCGCGTTCTTCAACACGCTGGGGATGGAGTGGTTGTACTCCGGCGTGATGAAGATGAAGCCGTCGTAGGACCCGATGGTCTCGGCCCACGCCTTGGTGTGCTCGCCGACGTACTGCCCGAAGGACGGCGGCAGCGGCTCATCCATGTGCGGCAGCGGATAGTCGAGCAGATCAACCAGCGAGTACTCAACCCCGCTGCGAGCCTTGGCGCGCGCCATGACCCAGTCCGCGACGACCTCGCCCCGCCGACCCGGGCGGGTGCTGCCGAGGATGACGGCGATTCGCAGGTCGCTCATGGTGGTCTCCTTCGAGAGGACTTGAAGCTTCATGTCATTGTCGGGGGGTTTCCCGAGCGGGTTGTGCTGACAGGAGTAAATCTAGCGCTGATGACATGAACATTCAAGTGATAGTTGGGAAGTTGGGGCTGAGCTGGGGACGGAGTCTCGGCGCGAGGCCCAGCTTGCGGCTCGGAGCCCGGAGGCAGCGCGGCTGGGCTCGGGGTGACTGGGTGCGGCGCGGTGCGATTGGCTCGGGGCGACGCGGCACAGCTCGGCATGGGACGGCTCGGCTCGGCATAAATCGGCTCGCCCCGGCGCGGTGCAGCTTGGCGCGGTGCGGTGCGGTGCGAGGCGGATCGGCTCGCTGCGGCTTGGCGCGATGCGGCGCAGCTTGGTGCGGCGCGGTGCAGCTTTGGTGCGGTGCAATGCGGCTTGGCTGGGCCCGGCGCGGGGCAACTCGGTGCAGTGCGGCTTGGCTCGGCCCGGCGCGGGGCAACTCGGCGCGGCGCGGCTTGGCTCGGCTTGGCTCGGCGCGGCGCGGGGCAACTCGGCGCAGTGTGGCGCGGCTTGGCTCGGCGCGGTGTGGCGCGAGGCAGATCGGCTCGGTGCGGCTGGCGCGATGCGGTGCGGCTTGGTGCGGTGCGGCGCGAGGCAGATCGGCTCGGTGCGGCTGGCGCGATGCGGTGCGGCTTGGTGCGGTGCGGCGCGAGGCAGATCGGCTCGGTGCGGCTTGGCACAATGCGGGGCCACTCGGTGCGGTGCGGCTTGGTGCGGCGCGGCTTGGCTCGGCGCGGTGCAGCTTGGTGCGGTGCAGCGCGAGACAGATCGGCTCGGTGCGGCTGGCGCGATGCGGCGCGGCGCCACCGGCACAGCGCGGTGCGGGTCAGCGGGCGGGCGAGTCGATCCGGCGCAGGATGCGCTCGGCGTCTTGGCCGAGGCGGCGTAGGCGTTCGGGTGACAGGTTGTCCACGACCAGGTGGCGGACGAAGGCTACGTGGGCCGGTGCCGCCTGCTGCATGGTGTGCATGCCGGCGGGGAGCAGGATCGCGTTCGTGAAGCGGCCGTCGGTGGGGTCGGGTTCGCGGCGGATGTAGCCGCGTGCTTCTAGGCGCTTGGCCATGTGGGACAGGCGGGAGAGGGACACTGAGGCCTCTTCGGCGAGTGTGCTCATGCGCATTGTCCAGTCTGGTGCCTCGGCGAGCATGGCCATCGTCATGTACTCGACCATGCTCACGTCGGCGTCGCGTTGGAGTTGGCCGTCGATGGCCCAGGGGAGGCGCGTGATGAGGCGGACCACGGACAGCCAGGAGGAGAGTTCGTTTGCGCTGAGCCAGGGAGCGGCGTTGCTGGCGGCGGCATCGGTGGATGGTGCGGCTTGCTCGGCTATCGGCGGGGCGGTCATGCGATGAGTTTAGCCTTCAAGTCATTGCTGCGGACACCCGCCGCTCAGGCGCCGCTCAGCACCAACTCCGGCGTGCGCTCCGAACCGGCGCGCAGGACGCCGGCGGTGGTCGCGGCGGTCACGCACATCGCGGTCAGCAGAAGGAACGCGTGGTTCAGAGCCATCACGTGCGTCATCCAGCCGATCACGGCGGGGCCGGCCAGCATGCCGACGTAGCCGAGTCCCGCGACGCGCGAGACGTTGGTGCCGGCGGCTGCGGGGTCGGCGTGACCGGCCGCGCTGAAGAGTTGCGGGACACAGCCGGACAGTCCCAGGCCGAACAGTGCCCAGCCGGCGAACGCGGCCCAGATCCACGGCGCCAGCGCCACGATCGTGATGCCGACGGCCGCAATGGCCGCGCCGTACCGCAGGATCGCCATCGCCCCGAAGCGGGCCGAGATGCGGTCGGCGAGCAGTCGGCCGAGCGTCATCGCCGCGGCGAACGTGCCGTACGCGAAGGCCGCGGTGCTGGCCGGCGCTCCCAGGACGTCCTTCATGTGCAGCGCACTCCAGTCGTTCGCCGCGCCTTCGCACAGCATGATCATCAGCGCCAGGGCGGCGAGGAGCCAGATGCGCTTTCCGGCGCCGCGACGCGTAGTAAAGGGCGAGGGAAGCGGCGGGCGCTCGTCCTCAGCAGCCAGAGCCAGTCCCGAAGCAGTGATGGGCCGCGGCTCGGCGGGAAGCAGAGCACGCGTCGTGAGAACGGCAACCACGACGCCCACCGCGCCCATCATCGCGAGCGCCGCCGCCGGGCTCATGCCGACGCCCGAAGTGCCGGCGGCGATGATCGCGGCGAGCACTCCCCCGACCGAGAACGCGGCGTGGAACGCCGACATGACCGGCCGGCCGTAGGCCTTCTCCACGTGAACCGCGTGGGCGTTCATGCTCACGTCCAGGCAGCCGTTGAAGAACCCGAACACCAGCAACGCCGCGGCCAGCGTCCAAGGCTCACGGGCCAGCCCCGGCAGTACCAGGGTCGCGCCGCACAGTGCGCCGGCCGTGGGCACCACGACGCGGGGCCCGAAGCGGTCGGCCAGCCGCCCCGACACCTGCATGCCGGCGAACGCGCCGAGGCCGAGCAGCACCAGCAGGCCGCCGAGGGTCGCGTGGCTGATGCCGACCTGGTGCTCGATGGCGGGGATGTGCACCACCCAGGTACCCATCAGCGTCCCGCAGAGGATGAAGTACGTGAAGGTCGCTATTCGGGCGGACCGGAGTGATCGTTCCATGCGGACCACCATAACGAACAGAATCTGTGTTTGGAAGGCCAGCAAACGAACAGTTTGCATGTTCGTTGTGCGTGGTGTTCAATCGCCGGTATGAGCACCGCAGACCGTCACCGGCGGATCGCCGAGGCCGTGAAAGAGTCGGGCAGCGCCACGGTCCCGGAGCTCGCCGAGCTCGCCGGCGCCTCGGAGATGACCATCCGGCGCGACCTCGACGTGCTGGCCGCGCAGGGCGTGCTGGAACGCGTCCGCGGCGGGGCCCGCACGCTGCTGCTGCGCGGGGAGGAGCCGCCTTTCGCGCTGCGTGCCCACGACGCCGTCGAGGCCAAGCGCCGCATCGCGGCCGAGGTCTCGTCGCTCATCGCCGACGGCGAGACCGTGGTGCTGGACAGCGGCACCACCTGCCTGGAGGTCGCGCGCCTGCTGCACCAGCGGCCGGTCACCGTGATGCCGGTGTCGCTGCAGGCGATCCGCGTGCTCAGCGAGACGCCGGGGCGGGCCGCGCTGCTGGTGCCCGGCGGGCGGCCCCGGACCTCGGAGGGGGACCTGACCGGTCCGCTGACGCTCGCGTCGCTGGCCGCGCTGCGCTTCGACACCGCCGTCCTCGGCTGCTGCGGGCTCAGCGCCGCCGAGGGGCTGACCGCCTACGACCTCGACGACGCGGCGGTGAAGAAGGCGGGCATCGCCTCGTCCCGCCGCACGATCCTGGCCACCGACGGGAGCAAGTTCGGGCGGACCGCGCACGCCTACGTGGGGCCGTCGACGATCCTGCACACCGTCGTCACCGACGCCGGCGCGCCCGGCGACGAGGTGGCCGCGCTCGAAGCGGCCGGGACCGTCGTCAAGGCCGTCTGACGCGCCGGAGCACCCGGGAAAGGCTGCGAGCGGCCCGGATGGCGGCGCGCCGTGCCCATCATGTGGACACGGTGGCATGATTATTCAGCCAGTCGTATATAGTTGCACTCGTGTCCAAGGTACTCACATCCCTGCCAGCAGGTCAGCGCGTCGGCATCGCCTTCTCCGGCGGGCTCGACACCTCGGTCGCGGTCGCGTGGATGCGCGAGAAGGGCGCCGTGCCGTGCGCCTACACCGCCGATCTCGGCCAGTACGACGAGCCGGACCTCCCCGGCGTGCCGGACCGCGCCAAGGCCTACGGCGCCGAGCTGGCGCGGCTGGTCGACTGCCGTGCCGCGCTGGTCGAGGAGGGGCTCGCGGCCCTGGCCTGCGGCGCCTTTCACATCCGGTCCGGGGGCCGGGCCTACTTCAACACCACGCCGCTGGGGCGGGCGGTGGCCGGCACGCTGCTGGTGCGCGCGATGCTCGAGGACGACGTCCAGATCTGGGGCGACGGCTCGACCTTCAAGGGCAACGACATCGAGCGGTTCTACCGCTACGGGCTGCTGGCGAACCCGGCGCTGCGGATCTACAAGCCGTGGCTGGACGCCGACTTCGTCAGCGAGCTCGGCGGGCGCTCGGAGATGTCGCAGTGGCTGACCGAGCGCGACCTGCCCTATCGCGCCAGCGCCGAGAAGGCGTACTCCACGGACGCGAACATCTGGGGCGCCACGCACGAGGCGAAGTCGCTGGAGCACCTCGACACCGGCCTGGAGATCGTCGAGCCGATCATGGGTGTCCGGTTCTGGGACCCGGCTGTCGAGATCGCCGCGGAGGACGTCACCGTCGGCTTCGAGCAGGGCCGGCCGGTCACCATCAACGGCAAGTCCTTCGGCTCGGCGGTCGATCTGGTGCAGGAGGCCAACACCGTCGGCGGCCGGCACGGCCTGGGCATGTCGGACCAGATCGAGAACCGGGTGATCGAGGCCAAGAGCCGCGGCATCTACGAGGCCCCCGGCATGGCGCTGCTGTTCATCGCCTACGAGCGGCTGGTGAACGCGATCCACAACGAGGACACCGTCGCGGCGTACCACAACCAGGGCCGCCACCTGGGCCGGCTGCTGTACGAAGGCCGCTGGCTGGACCCGCAGGCGCTGATGGTCCGCGAGTCGTTGCAGCGCTGGGTCGGCCGCGCGATCACCGGCGAGGTGACGCTGCGGCTGCGCCGGGGCGAGGACTACTCGATCCTCGACACCACCGGCCCGGCCCTGAGCTACCACCCGGAGAAGTTGTCGATGGAACGCACCGAGGGCGCGGCCTTCGGTCCGGTCGACCGCATCGGGCAGCTGACCATGCGCAACCTCGACATCGCCGACTCGCGCACGAAGCTTGAGCAGTACGCGCACCTGGGCATGGTCGGCAGCGGCGCCGGGGTGGAGGGCGCGACGGCAGTGTCCGGCGGCCATCCCTTCTCCAGCGAGCTGATCGGCGCCATGACCGACGGCGGGGCGCAGAGCATCGCCGCGCGGCCGGCGACGGAGGCCCAGGCTGAGGGCGACGAGGAGTTGCTGGACCGCGCCGCGATCGAGGCCGGGAACGACTGACGGCTTGAGGCCGACCGCTTGAGGCCGACGGCCTGAGGCAACCGCGAACAGCCCTCGAACCGCGTCTCCACGCGTCGGGGGCTGTTTGCTGTGCGGACGGTGTTCTATGAGCTCGCGGCGTCGTCGGCGGCCAGCTTGTCGCTGAGCATGTGGACCACACTGAGCTTCGCGAGCAGCTCGGGGTCGACGCCGTAGCGGTCGGCGAGCGCCGCGGGATCCAGGTAGCTGACGCGCGTGGTCCCGTTGTCGTCCCAGATGAGGATCCGCAACGGCAGATCGAGCGCGGCCAGCGGCTGCGCGGCCATGACCGGAGTGCCCGCGGCCGGGTTGCCGAACAGGACCAGGATCGTGTCGCGCAGGTCCTGGCCCACCGTGCGGGCCGCGGCGGCCTGGTCGATGACCGCGAAGACGGTGGCGCCGGCGTGCTCCAGCAGCTCCAGCAGGCGGCGGCTGGTCTCGGTGACCGACGTGCTCGCGGTTTTGGTGACGACGTGCGGGTTCTCGGACATCGGGCAGCTCCAGGGACGCTCAGCCTTCGGGCCAGACGATGACGGCTTCGGCCGGCACGTCCACCTGGCATTCTGCACCGGTTTCCGGTTCCTGGCCGCTGGGGACCGTGACGGTCAGTTCGGTGCCGTCGTCGAGGAGCAGCACCAGTTCGGCGACCGGGCCCAGATGCGCGACGTCGTCGACCACGGCCCGGGTCCCACCGCTGGGGACCAGGCGCACGTCGTGGGGCTGGACGCACCACGCGACCGCGCTCGGCGGCGGCGCGTCCTCCCACGCCGGAGTTTCCAAGGCCGACTTGGGGAGCGCGATGCGCAACGGCCCGCTCTCCAACACTCCGTCGGCGTCGACATGCCCGTGCCCGATGTTGCGGACGCCGAGCAGGCGCGCCGCGTTCGGGCCCGCTGGATGGGTGAGAACAGCACGCGTGGGACCGTCCTGAAGCACCGCGCCGTCGGCGAACAACAACGTGTCCTGCGACAGCAGCGCCGCGTCGTCAGGGTCATGCGTTACCAAGACCGACGTCAGAGCGGTTTCCCGCAGAACCGTACGCAAGAGGCGGCGCAGTTCGTCGCGCACCGGGGCGTCCAGTCCGGCGAAAGGCTCGTCCAGCAGCAACAGTCGAGGTTCGCGCACCAACGCCCGGGCCAGGCCGACCCGGCGGGCCTGGCCACCGGAGAGCTGGTCGGGATACCGGTCGGCGAGGTCGGTCAGTCTCAGCCGGTCCAGCCAGAACGCCGCCAGGGCCGGATCGGCACCGACGCCGAACGTGACCTGCTCCCAGACGCGCAGATGCGGCAACAGCGTCGGGTGCTGCGGGAGGTAGCCGATGGCGCGGTGTTCGGCGGGCAGCGCCGCCAGATCCCGGCCGCCGAGGGTGATGTGCGCGTCATGCGTCGGCAGGACCCCGGCCAGCAGGCGCAGGGTCGCGGATTTGCCCGAGCCCGAGGCGCCGAGGATGGCCAGGTTGCGGCCCTCGCCGCGGTGCTCGACCGCCAGCCGGAAGGCGCCGAGGCGGGCCGTCATGCGGAAGTCGAGGACAGGGCCCTGCGACAGGGCCGGAGGCCGGGGCTCGGGGAGCCGGACCGGGCGGCGGCGGTGCGCGCGGCGGGCCGGACCGCGGTCGGCGATCAGCAGGACCACGAGCGCCGCGCCCAGCGTCACCAGCACCGGAACCGTCGTCGCGGCCAGGCCGGTGCTGCTGAACTGCACGTACGTGAACACCGGCAGGGTGTAGGGGTGGTAGGCCAGCACGATCGTGGCCCCGAACTCGCCGAAGGCCCGCAGCCAGGCCAGGAGCATCCCCGCCCGGATCCCGCGCGCCGCGATCGGCAGTGCCACGCGCAGGGTCCGCGACAGCGCGCCGTGGCCCAGCGTCGCGGCGACGTCCAGCTGCGCCGGGTCCACGGCGGCGAAGGCCGAGCGCGCCGAGACCACCAGGAACGGCGCGGCCACGAAGCACTGCGCCAGCACGACGCCGGTGGCGCTGTCGGTGAGCCCGCCGTGGAAGAACTGGCCGATCGTGGTGTACGGCCCGACCAGGTAGATCAGCAGGATGCCGCTCATCAGCGGCGGCAGCGCCAGCGGCAGCTGGACCGCGACGCCCAGCGCGCCGGCGGTGCGGCTGCCGGAGCGGGCCAGCAGGTACCCCAGCGGGACGCCGAGCAGGGTGACCACCGCGGTGCTGATGGTCGCCGTGACCATCGACGTCCGCAGCGCGTCGCCGACGCCGGGCGCCGCGGTAGCCGAGACGCCCTGGCCCGGGGCCCGGACCAGGAACGCGACCAGCGGGACGAGCAGGTAGGCGACCAGCAGTGCGGCCAGCCACGGAAGCGGGGTGCGCAGCATCCGCGCGCCTGAGCCCCCGACGGTCGGCCGCACTGTGTCGGTACTCAGATTCAGCCGGCGTTGAGCAGGGACTGCAGCGGCGCCGGCACCGACCCGGCGGTGCCAGTGACCTTGATCGGCTGCAGCTGCAGGCCGTGCTTGGTCATCAGGGCCTTGCCCGCGTCACCGAGCAGGAACTGCACGAAGGCGACGCCGGCGTCCGCGTCCGGGGCCTTGTTCAGGACACTGACGGTGTAGGTGGCCTGCAGGTGGATGTCGCCGAGCTGGACGGTCGGGATGTTCAGCTCGGTGGCCTCGCTGGAGTAGAAGAAGCCGGCGTCCAGCTGCCCGGACTGCAGGCGGCCGACCAGCTGCTCCTCGGGGAACACCTGCACCGCCGAGGCGGGGATGTTGTCCTTGGTCAGCGCCTGCGCGGCCAGCTTGCCCTTGGGGTCCAGCTTGGGGTCGGTCGAGCCCATCTTGAAGCCGGACTCGGTGATGACCTGGTTCCAGGGCTTGGACTTGATGTCGGCGGCGAACTTGCTGTTCGGGTTGTAGGCGATGACCAGCGGCGCGGTGGCGAAGGTCGCGTACCAGGTCTCCCAGCCGCCGTTGGCGTCGCCGATGAGGCCGGTGTTGGCGTCGGTGGAGGCGCTGATGAAGACGTCGGCCTGCTTCACCTTGCCCTTGATCTCGCTGACCAGCTGGGTGGAGCCGGCGGCGTTGCCCTGGAAGTCGCCGCCGGTGGCCTTGTCGTAGGCCGGGCCGAGGTCGTGCTCCATCAGGTTCGCCAGCGAGGCGGCGTAGGCGACCTTGACCGGGCCGGTCGCGCCGGGCGCCGAGGACGAGGCGGAGGTGGAGGACGACGAAGCAGACGTCGAGCTCGATCCCCCGGCAGCCTTCGGCGAGCTCTTGGAGCTGCTGCACCCGGCCAGCAACAGGCCGGTGGCGATGACTACGGCGACTGACTTCTTCACGAACGCCCCCCTGGGGTCTGCACGGTCATGTCCGGTTCCACATCGGCCGCGCTGTCGGAGGCGGCCTGGTCCGTCTTCGGCTTGCCGGTGCCGCTCGCGGTGCCTGAGCTGGTCGCGCTGCTCGCGTGCGGCGCCCGGGCCGCACCGCGTTCCACGACCACCGTCGTGGACTTGATCACCGCGACCGCCGTGGCGCCGACCCGCAGGTCCAGCTCGTCCACGGCCTCCCGGCTCATCAGCGACACCACCCGGAACGGCCCGGCCTGGATGTCCACCTGCGCCATCACCGCGTCCTTGGTCACCGCGGTGATGATGCCGCGCAGCCGGTTGCGGGCCGAGGACACCTCCGAGCGCTCGTCGGCGGCGGAGGCCAGCGACGAGGCGAAGGCGGCGAGCTCGGGCCCCGGGATCACCCGGTGTCCGTTCTCGTCGCGCTGTGCGCTCAGCCGGCCGGCGTCGGCCCAGCGCCGCACGGTGTCGGCACTGACGCCGAGCAGTTCGGCGGCCTCACCCATCCGGTAGACGTCCACGCGGTGAGCTTACAGCGCAGACGCCAGGGGGAAAGGCCGGAAGACCTTGCATATTCATAACGGAAGGCACACATCATCTCGCAGGTGCTGTGACAACCCTTGCTTCTGCCGGGACCCGGCCTACTGTGGATCGTGGGCCGTGTCCGCCGGACGGAGGCGGTCCGCGCGAGGGAGGATCCCATGCTCGGTGAGCAGACCGGCACGGTCCGTACGGCCGCCGGCGGGTTCGTTCGGCTCGGCGGGGAGGTGCGGTCGCCCCGCGTCCTGAGCGTGTCCGACCTGTGGTCGCTGCGGCGGCACGAGTGCGAGGTGGAGTTCACCTGCCGCAAGAGCGGGCCGCGGCGGCACCGGTTCTCCGGGCCGCTGCTGCTGGACGTTGCGCGGCTCGCGGAGCCGGCCTTCGTGCCCGGGGAGCGCAAGGACCGGTTGCGGTTCCTGATCTCGATCCGGGCGCACGACGGGCACCGGGTCGTGCTGTCGTGGGCTGAGATCGACCCGGAGTTCGCGAACATCCCGGTGCTGCTCGGGCTGACGCGCGACGGCGACGCGCTGGACGCGGAGGGGCCGCAGTTGGTCGTGCCCGGGGACGTGTGCGGGGCGCGGCACGTCAGCAGGGTCGCCGACGTGCGGATCCGCAGCGATTCAGGGGACTGACCGCGTGGTCCCTCAGCGCAGGTAGGCGGGCTCCGGCGCCGGCAACGGTTCAGGGTTGGCCAGCACCCACCACACCGCCAGCTCACTGAGCCGCTGGATGTGCTCCTCGGGGCTGTCGCGGCGGCAGTTCAGGGCCAGCGTGGTCGCCTCGCTCAGCTGCGCGTCCGGCAACGGCACGCCGGAGGCGAACAACCTCGGCAGGGTGCGGGCCATCGACCGGAAGTCGCCGTCCCAGTTGATGCCGCCGTTGTCGAGGACTTCGTGCGCGAGGCGGCCGGTGATGCGGATGGCCTCGCCCTGGGCCGTGGCGGCCGGACCCCGGCCGGGGACCAGGTGGTCCCAGAGTTCCTGGTGCCGGTCGTCCCAGGCGGTGGCGGTCACGGTGATCGGGGAGACGCCGTCGTGGCTGCGGCGCTGTCCGACCGGGGTGACGCCGAACAGTTCGTACAGGCGAGTCAGGCCCGCGTCGGCCTCGTCGACGTGGTCGGGGTTGAAGCCCGCTCGGTAGAACTCGAAGCGTTTGCCGATCGCCTCTACGCGCTCGCGCATCATGGGAGTGATCGGGGTGCCGGCGTCGAGGAGGATCCGGGCGACTTCGGCCATCTTCGACAGCTGGATGTTGGAGCAGTACTGAAGACCCGAGGCGAGCGCCGTCAATCGGCCTTGGAGGAAAAGGGGATCCGCGCCGCGATCCAGGAGCAGGCTCACCGTGGAGGGCTGGACGCCTTCGGCGGCCGAGTGGAGCGCGGGCCGCAGGGGGTTCGCGATGTCGGCGCCGGCGTCGAGCAGGGCGGTGACGATCACGTCGTGGCCGACGCGCGCGTGCCGCCACAGCGGGGTGTGGTCGGAGCGGTCGACGGCCTCGACGTCGGCGCCCTGCTCGACCAGCCAGGCCACCAGTTCCGGCGGGACGCCGTACATGCCGAGCGCGGTCGGGCCGTACATGCCGTCGTGGGCGTCGAGGTCGGTGGTGTCGAAGACCGCCTTCATCGCGTCCAGGTCGCCGGAGCGGAGGGTGGTGTCGAAGTCCTTCGGCAGCCGCTTCTTCTTCCTCGCCATGCGGGCAAGCATAGGGATGCCTTGGCATATCGAGATTCTGGTGCGGGGGTTCAGGAATCGGCCCGGCAACCGGTTCAGTAATCGGCTCAGCGTTGGGCTCAGCGGTTGGGCCGTCGCCCGGAAACTGTCCTGACCGGCGGCTACGCTCTCGCCATGGGCGTGTTTCATGACTACTTCCGCGCGCCGGACCCGGCCACGGCGATCGCGTGGGCGGTGGGGCCGGGCGGGGATTGGCGGGAGCCCGCCGAGGTGGGGCTCGACGACCACGGGGCCGACTGGTTCGAGGCCAAGGGGCTCGACGTGAACGTGGTGGTCGGGCAGCTGGTCGCGTTCGCCGAGGGGGTGCCGTTCAAGATCCGGAGCGGCGCGGTGCCGCGGCTGGTGTGGCCGGACCAGGAGGCGTGGCCCTACGGGGAGGAACGGGCCGGCGAGGTGTCGCCGTGGGAATCCGGATTGCTGTTACAGGTGATGCCGGAGGTCTGGGTCACGACGCTGGCCGCGGTGACCGACGACCATGTGCCGATGCTCGCCGCGCAGTGGATGGAGATCACCGAGGTCACGTTCGACGACTTCGTCGAGGCACGGAGTTCCGTCGAGCAGTTCCGGGCGCTGGCTCGGCGGGCTGAGGCACACGGGCACAGTGTGTTCTCGCGGACGATCATCTGAGGCGACAGCCGACTGAACTCGACCAGAGCACTGCCCTACTCCCGCGCCTCCAACCAGGCGACGACCGAGCTGACGAAGCCGTCGACGCTCGCCAACGGCTCGTTGCTGAACACCGCGTGGAGATGTTCGACGCCGACGACGTCGTTCCAGGCCCGGGCGCGTCGGTAGGTCTGCTCGTCGGCGGCCGCGCGGAGCACGTCCCAGCCGTGCCAGGACCCGACCAGCGCCGCGTCGATCGCCGGGTCGGACCGGATCGCCAGGTCCCAGTCGAGGACCCCGGTCAGGCTGCCGTCCGCGCCGAAGTGGACGTTTCCGCCGCCGAGATCGCCGTGGACGAGCCCGGCCGGAACCTCGTCGAGCGCCAGCAGCGTGTCCAGGCTGTGCCGGACTCCGTCGCGCCACCTCGCGGGCAGAAGCGGAATGATCTCGGCGCTGAGAATGTCGGCCCACCCCAGACCGTCGGCGTACCGGCGCGGCGTGCGGAGAACGGCCGCGAGGTCTGGCGAGAGCTCGACATCGCGCAGTGCTTCCAACAGCATCCCGAACGCTGCCGGATCCCCGACGCCCTCCGGCAAGGGTTCACCATCGATCCAAGAGATCGCGACCGCCGCATGCTCCCCGAACATGGTCACCGAGCTCAGCGGCTCCGGTACGGCGAAAGGCAGGCCGGCCGCCGCGACCGCCCGAAGGATCCCGACCCGGCGGGGCATCTCGGCGGCGGTGTCGGGGCGCTTGCTGACGCGCACCGCCGCGACGCCGGGGAACAGCACGACGTGGTGCAGATTCCCGTGCTCGGCAAGGCGTGCGGAGCCGAGGGGAGCGCCGGGAACGAGCGCCTCGGCGATCTCCAGCAGGTCGGCGGGGACTGATTGATCCACTCCGCCATCCTGCCAAACCGTCCGGGCGCCGCCGGACCCGGCGGCGCGCCTCCCGCGTTTTCCGTAGCGATCGATACAGAACGTGGTACGGTTCTTCTGTAGCGACCGCTACAAATACTTGTGAGGGGGCTTCCATGCCTGTCGTCAGCACGCCCTTCGCCGTCGAGCCGGTCCTGGCCCGCACCGTCGGGGGCACCGGCCCCGGCCTGCTGCTGGCACACGGCGCAGGCGGGAGCGTCGCCCTGAACTACGGCCCGGTCCTGGACGGCCTGGGCGCCGGGCACACCGTGGTCGGGATCGACTATCCGGGGACCGGCCGCACGCCGCGCGCCGCCGGACCGCTGAGCGTGGACTTCCTGGCCGACCAGCTGGTCGCCGCCGCCGACGCCGAAGGGCTGGAGCGCTTCGCGCTGGCCGGGTTCTCGCTCGGCGGGCCGGTGGCGATCCGGGCCGCGGCCCGGCACCCCGAGCGCGTCAGCGCCCTGATCCTGACCGCGACCTTCGCCTACCGGGACGCGCGGCTGGACCTCGCGGCGAAGCTGTGGAACGACCTCTACCAGGCCGGCGACGCCGTCCGGCTCTCGGAGTTCCTGACGCTCGTCGCGTTCGGCGCCGAGACGCTGGAGGCCACCCCCGAAAGCCACCTGCGGCTGGCGATCGACGGCCTGGCCGAGCTCATCCCGGCCGGCACGCCGGAGCACGTGGACCTGGTGCGAAGCGTCGACGTGCGCGGCGACCTGGCCTCGATCACCGCGCCGACGCTCGTCATCTCCACCACCGCGGACCCGCTGGTCTCCCCGCACCTGCACGAGGAGCTGGCGAGGAAGATCCCCGGCGCGCGCCTGGCCCGGATCGCCACCGGGCACCTGCCGTTCGCCGAGCGGCCGGCGGAGTGGCTGGCGCTGATGACCGGGCTCCTCGCCGAGCACGCGGCCTGAGAAGGGCCCCGGGATGCTCTGCCTGTCAGTACTCGCGGCTCAGTGGTGGAACACCGAGCGTTCGACATCCGGCAGCGGCTGGGTCAGCTTGTCGAGGTAGGCGACCGCCTCCTCGATGTCGGCGAGCAGGTTCGTGGCCAGATCCATGCTCATCCCGTTCCGGATCACCACGCGCTGCACCACCGTGTCGGCCAGGTTGTCCGGCATCGGGTACGCCGGCACCAGCCACCCCTTCATCCGCAGCCGGTCAGAGACGTCGTACAGCGTCCAGTTGGGCCCGTGGCCGGGCTTCTGGCGCCAGGCGAACACGGGGATGTCGGAGGCGTCGTTCCAGAGCTCGAAGGCGTCCATCGCGCCGATCCGGTCGGCGAGGTACTTCGCGACGTCCTGGGAGGCCTTCTGCACCTCGTGGTACCCGAGCCGGCCCAGCCGCAGGAACTGGAAGTACTGCACCAGCACCTGCGCGGCCGGGCGCGAGAAGTTCAGGCCGAACGTCGGCATCTCGCCGCCCAGGTAGCTCACCTTGAACACCAGGCTCTCCGGCAGCAGGTCCCGGTCCCGCCACAGGACCCAGCCCAGGCCCGGGTTGACGAGCCCGTACTTGTGGCCCGAGGTGTTGATCGAGGCCACGCGCGGGACCCGGAAGTCCCACTCCAGGTGCGGCTGCAGGAACGGGGCGACCATGGCCCCGGAGGCGCCGTCGACGTGGATCGGGATGTCCAGGCCGGTCTCGCGCTGGATCTCGTCCAGGGCGTGGCTGACCTTCAGCACGGGTTCGTACATGCCCGTGTAGGTGACGCCGAGGATGCTGACCACGCCGATGGTGTTCTCGTCGACATAGGACTTCAGGTCCGTGCCGTCGAGCGTCTTGTGCTCCTCGGTGATCGGGACGTAGCGCGCCTCGACGTCCCAGTAGTTGCAGAACTTCTCCCACACCACCTGCACCGCCGAGCTCAT
Source organism: Catenulispora sp. EB89 (assembly GCF_041261445.1). Taxonomy (NCBI): domain Bacteria; kingdom Bacillati; phylum Actinomycetota; class Actinomycetes; order Catenulisporales; family Catenulisporaceae; genus Catenulispora; species Catenulispora sp. EB89. The sequence goes on along the minus strand of NZ_JBGCCU010000005.1, from coordinate 62,834 downwards.
CACCAGGTTCGGCCGGTCGGCGGGCTTGCCGGCCGCGCGCCGCGCCTCCTGCCAGCGCCGCTTGAACGCCAGGCCGCCGAGCATGCAGGCCTCGGAGGAGCCGATGGTCGAGGTGCCGATGGCGCGCGCCGGGTCCGGGGCGTGCCACAGGTCGGCCAGGATCCGCCAGCACCGCTCCTCGATCGCGGCGGTGCTCGGGTACTCGTCCTTGTCGATCATGTTCTTGTCGAAGGCTTCGAGGTACAGCCGGCGTGCCTGGTCGTCCATCCAGGTGCCGACGAACGTCGCCAGGTTCAGCCGGGCGTTGCCGTCGAGCATGGCCTCGTCGTGCACCACCTGGTAGGCGGTCTCGGGCAGCATCGGCAGGTCGGCCAGCCGGGTCCGGGGCCGGCTGCGCAACTCCCCCGGCCGGGCGAACAGCGGGTTGACGTCCACGTCCCCGCTCAGATCGCGTTCGCTGTGGCTGTGCGACATCCGTGCGCCTCCTTGAGAACAGACTCCCGAACAACGCTCTCCCGCGCTGCCGGATATGGCAAACCATGAGGCCCCGGCGGCGGGCACGGCAGGACCCCGGGCCACAGGTGGCCCGGGGTCCTTGGGAGCGTGGAGAACGTCAGCGGTTGACGCAGACGTTGCCGGCGCTGCCGACCAGCGCCGCCAGGATGCCGACGCTGTCGCCGCACACGTTGATCGGGATGTTGACCGGGATCTGGATCACGTTGCCGGACAGCAGACCGGGCGAGCCGAACGCGCTGCCGATCGCGCCCGCGCCGGAGGCGGAGGCGGTGCCGGCAGTGCCCAGGACCGCGAACGCGGCGCAGGCCACGGCCACGAGGGTTTTGCGGATGCTCATTGAAGCTCCCTGACGTTGGAGGTGCGAACCACCGCAAGCTCTACACTTTCCAGCCATCGGTCGTAAACCGGACTACATCTTCCGGGCGAAAGCCTCCCCCGCCTGGAAGACCGTGCCCTGACTCACTGTCTCCGCAGGTCAGAGCTTTGTGAAAGGAACCTCGAAAAGTCACCCATACGGACGGATCTCAATGGGAGGCCGCCACCGGCTCCGGGACGGCCGTTTCGGTGCTGGTGCGGGCCGGTTCCTCCGGCTGCGGCTCCGGCTGCGACTCCGGCTGCGACTGCGACTGCGACTGCGACTGCGACTGCGACTCGGGCTGAGACTGCGACCGCGACTCGGCCGGCCGCATCACGAACACCACTACCGACAGGGCCGCGAAGATCACGGCTGCGACGAGTCCGGTCACGTGCAGGCTGGCGGTGAACGCCGCGCGGGCCGTGTCGAGCGTCGCAGACGCCTGCGTCGCGCCCTGACGGCTGCTCGCGGCGAGCGCGGCGGCCAGAGAGTCGGAGGTCCCGTGGGCGTGGGCCCGGTAGACGACGGCCGCGGCCGCGCCGAGCAGCCCGAGCCCGAGGGAGCCGCCGAAGTAGTTGCCGGTCTCGGACATGGAGGCCGCGCTGCCGGCGCGCTCCGGCGAGACGCTGCCGATGACCAGTCCGGTGCCGAGCGCGAACAACGGACCGGCGCCGAAGGCCAGCACCGCGATGGCGATCATCAGGATCGGCAGGGTGCCCGCCCCGTGGACCACGGTCAGCAGCAGCCCGCCGACGGCCGACAGCGCCAGGCCGCCGGCGATCGCGGTCGGCTGCTTCATCCGGCGGGTCAGAGTCGGCGCGGTCATGGTGCCGACCGCGACGCCCAGGCCCATCGGGGCGAACAGGATCGCCGCGGCCATCGGCCCGTGCCCGAGCACGCCCTGCAGGTACTGCGTGACCAGCAGCCCGACCCCGGCCATCGCCAGACCCGCGAAGACCAGCGCGATCAGGACCGCAGTGAACGGACGGCTGCGGAACAGCCGCAGGTCCAGCAGCGGCGCGGGCAGGCGGAGTTGCCGGCGGACGAAGACCACGCCCAGGCCCGCCCCGATCGCCAGCGTCGCCACCGGGACGGCCACGGCGTGCGCCACGGTCAGCTGCTTGATCCCGTAGACCATCAGCAGCACCGCGGCCAGCGACAGCCCGACACTCGCCGGGTCCAGCCGGCCGGCCCGCGAGCCGCGGAACTCCGGCAGCACGAACCGGCCGGCCACCGCCAGCAGCACCATCGCGGGCACCGCCGCCAGGAACACCGAACCCCACCAGAAGTGCTGGAGCAGGAACCCGGCCAGCACCGGGCCGACCGCGCCGCCGGTGAACTGGCAGGTGGCCCAGATCGCGATGGCGCGGCCGCGGGAGCGGTCGTCGTGGAACATGTTCGTGATCAGCGCCAGTGTGGACGGCGCCAGGGTGGCCCCGGCGATCCCGAGCAGCGCCCGCACGACGATCAGCATCAGCGGGTTCACCGAGAACGCCGCCACCACCGAGAGCACCGCGAAGGCCGAGGCGCCGGTCAGCAGCAGCCGGCGGCGTCCGATGCGGTCGCCGAGCGTGCCCATCGTGATGACCATGCCGGCGACCATCAGGCCGTAGCTGTCGCTGATCCACAGCTGCTGCACCGCACTGGCGCCGAGGTCGGCGCTCAGGTGCGGCAGCGCGAGGATCAGCGCGGTCATGTCCATCGCGACGAGCAGTGTCGGCAGCATGAGGAGTGTCAGTCCCAGCCAGGCCCGGTTCGTACGCATCTCCGTGTCTCCTCTTCTCGACTTCCCGATGTCTTCACCGGGCTGTCGGAGCGGCCCGCCGGTTCTTGACGTCGGTTCGGAGGAGGATGTCAAGGACGCGGCGGCGGCTCCGACAACCGGGTGGAAGGGCGCCACCGGGCGACCGTGACACAAGGAGTGATGAGATGAAGTTCCTGATCAGTCTGCACATCAACCCCGCCGTGCTGGACGCGCTGACCGACGAGGAGAAGGCCGGGCTCGGCGAGGGCCACGGCCGGTTCATCCAGTCCCTGAAGGACTCCGGGGAGCTGATCCTGACCCAGGCGCTGGTCGACCCGTCGCAGGCGGCCGTGGTGCGGGTCCGCAACAGTCAGCCGGTGGTCACCGACGGCCCGTTCCTGGAGGCCAAGGAGTACCTGGGCGGCTTCTACCTGGTCGACGTCGAGGACAAGGCGCGGGCCGTCGAGCTGGCCTCGCAGATCCCGGACGCCTCGATCGACGGGCTCGGGGTGGAGGTGCGCCAGGTCATGTTCTCCGATGGACAATTGGAGGCATGACAGCACCGGCGATCGAGGACTTGCTCCGCGAGCTGACCCCGCAGGTCCTCGGCGCCCTGGTCCGCCGGTACGGCCGGTTCGAGGGCTGCGAGGACGCGGTGCAGGAGGCCGTCCTGGCCGCCGCGGTCCAGTGGCCGGCCCAGGGCCTGCCGGACAACCCGCGCGGCTGGCTGACCACGGTCGCCTCCCGCCGGCTCATCGACCAGGTGCGCAGCGACTCGGCACGGCGCGAACGGGAAGAGCAGGTCTGGGCTTCCGAGGTGGTCCCGGACGAGGTCCCGGACACCGACGACACCCTGGTCCTGCTCTTCCTGTGCTGCCACCCGACGCTGACCGCGGCCTCGCAGACCGCGCTGACGCTGCGCGCCGTCGGCGGCCTGACGACGGCCGAGATCGCCCGCGCGTTCCTCGTCCCGGAGGCCACGCTGGCGGCCCGGATCAGCCGGGCCAAGCAGCGCGTCAGGGCGGCCGGGAGCCGGTTCGAGCTCCCGGCGGGGCCGGAGCGCGAGGAGCGGCTGCAGGTCGTGCTCCACGTGCTCTACCTGATCTTCAACGAGGGCTACACCGCGTCGTCCGGCACCGACCTGGACCGTGTCGACCTGGCGACCGAAGCGATCCGGCTGACCCGGATGGTGCACGCGCAGCTGCCCGACGACGGCGAGGTGACCGGGCTGCTGGCGCTGATGCTGCTGACGCACTCCCGGCGCGAGGCGCGCACGACGGCGGGCGGCGACCTGGTGCCGCTGGCCGAGCAGGACCGGACCAGGTGGGACGCCGAGCTGATCGCCGAGGGGCTGGAGTTGGCGAAGAGCTCGCTGGGCGGCACGGAGTTGGGGACGTACCAGTTGCAGGCGGCGATAGCCGCCACGCACGCTGTCGCGACCGACCCCGCGGACACCGACTGGCGGCAGATCCACGCGCTGTACCTGGTTCTGGAACGGATCGCGCCGAACCCGATGGTGACGTTGAACCGCGCGGTCGCGCTCGCCGAGATCGAGGGGCCGGAGGCCGGGCTCGCGGTGCTGGCGACGCTGGACGCCGACGAGCGGATGGCCAGGCACCACCGGTTGCTGTCGGTGCGGGCGCATCTGTTGGAGATGGCCGGGGACACGGACGGCGCGTATGAGAACTTCCGGAGCGCGGCGAAGGCGACGGCGAGTATCGCTGAGCAGCGGTATTTGGGGGCGCGGGCTCGGAAGCTGCGGGGGTAGGTTCTGGGTCTGGGTCTGGGTTCCCATTGGCGGCTCTCACTCCAGATAGACCGTTTCGATCCATTCCGGCGGGCGGCAGTCGATGAAGGTGCCGTCGCTCCCGAAGCGGGTGAGGGAGCGGTGGGAGGCGAAGATGCCGGCGACGACGCGACAGCCCGATTGCTCCTCCGGCCAGGGGGTGCCGCCGTCGGTGAGGACGACGGTCACGTCGGGACGGGGCTGGCGGGTCATCGCGGCCCGGATGCCCTCGCGCAGATCGGTGCCGCCTCCGCCGACCAGGGTGAGTTCCTCGGCCCGGCAGACGTTCTGGGCGGTCTGGACGGCCGCGTCGCAGGTATAGACGGCGACGTTGCGGCCGGTGACGCCGAGCGCGCGGGTGATGGCGGCGACCTCGGTCAGGGCACTGCCGAGGTCCATGTCGGAGACCGAGCCGGAGGTGTCGATGACCACGGCCACCTGCGGCAGCGGACGGTGCAGGCCGGGCAGGACCAGGCGGCCGCCGAGGCTCGCGGTGCGGCGGTTGGGACGGCGGTAGGTGTAGTCGCCGGCGCCGCCCGCCGCACCGAGCGAGGTGCGGAAGGCGGCGCCCAGGAGGGTGCGCCAGTCCTGCGGGGCCTTGCCGTAGTGCTCGGCCCAGCGCTGCCAGCCGCTCGGGGCGGTGCCGCGGCCGGCGGCGATGGCGTCGCGGACGCTGATGCGGATGGCGGCGGCTTCGTGCGGGCCGAGGGGGTGGGCGCCGGCGGCGTCGTCCTCCCAGGGGACCGGGCCGTCGTGGGCGCCCGAGCCGCAGTCGGTCCAGTGGTCGGCGACCATGGTGGGGGTGACGTGGTGGAGGTACTGCTCGAAGAGGTCGCAGTTGGCGATGCGGAGTCGGGACGGGGTCAGGGCGCCTTCGGGGAGGCGTGGGGTGGTGTCGTTGGCGTCGTCGGCGTCGTCGGTCTTGCTGCGTCTGTGGAGTGTGCGGGGCTTGTCGGGACCCCGCAGGCTCTCGAAAAGGTCGTCGTTGATCTCCAGATCCATGGCGATGTTGAGGCGGACCTGCTCGCGGCGGGGGTTGTCAGGGTCGAGCGGAGCCGAACCGGGACGGCCGGCGGCCTCGTGGCGGGCGCTGGCCTCGGTGAGGCGGCGGGCGCGGGTGTGGTGGTCGCGGACGAGGTGGGAGACCTCGTGGAGCCAGACGCCGGCGAGTTCGCGGACGGGGTGGGCGCGGACGAAGGCGGGGTTGACGTAGCAGCGCCAGTGGCGGTCGACGCCCATCGTGGGGACGGCGTAGGTGGGGACGACGGCTATGGCGTGGAGGGCCACGGCCAGGTAGGGGCAGGTGGTGACGGCCAGGTGGCGGGCGGCCAGGAGTTTGGGGGTGTCGAGGTCGGCGGCGGCTTGGGCTCGGTCTCGCCTTTCGGCTCTGTCAGCTTCATGATGCGCTGCTTGTGATGCGGCAGCCTTCGCCGGCTGCCCCTCCCACGGCGCGGGCAGGCCCGCCGGGCGGGCGGTGAGTCGGCTGGGGCCAGCCATCACCGCCGGCGTCGGGATCTTCAGGGTGCTCACTGTGGTTGTCGCGCTCATTCGCTCCACGCCAGGAGGGCTTCGAGGGCGGTGAGGCCGTCCAGCTGTGCCGGGAGGTCCCAGGCCGGTTCACGCAGAGTCGCGAGCTGCATGGCCGGTGCGGCGAGGAGGTCGACGGGGACGGTCGCGGCGAGACGGGCGATGAGGGTCCAGGCGGATTCCCAGCGTTCGCGCGTGGTGGTGCGGGCGACGGCGTCGACGACGGCGGCGAGGGTCGCGTGGACCAGGTCGCCGCGTTCGGGGAGGTCGGCGTGGTCGGGATCGGCGAGGACGGTTTCGGGGTCGGGGAGGTCTTGGCGTTCGAGGAAGGCGAGGAATTCGAGGCCTGCGCCGTCGCCTACGGCTCCGCGGACGGCGAGGGCCACGGCTTCGGTGGTGGTGTGGTCTGCTGCTTCTGTGTTTGCGCCCGCTCCGGTTCCGGCACCGGCCGCGTAGCCAAAGGCAAGCAGGCGCATAGCCATCTCCCAGGTACGCGGCGACGGCCAGGCCCCGGCACGTGCCGCAGCGGTGGCGGGCATGCGGTGGGTGTAGTCGGGGCGCACGGTGAGGAAGGCACAGATGGCGGCGCGCGCTCTGGCAACGGAGCGTTCCAGCTTGGCCGGGTCGAGCTGCGGGAGGGGGACGTGCGGCCAGACCCCGCCGAGGCCGCGGACGACGACGTCGGGATCGTGAACCCACGCCAGGTGCACGAAGCGGTTGGCCAACGGCGGCGCCAACTGCCACCCGTCGGCAGCACTCCCCGCGGGATTCGCAGCGGCGACGATGCGCACCGAGGCGGGCAGCCGGAGACTCCCAACCTGCCGCTCCAACACGACGCGCAACAACGCGGCCTGCACCGCCGGCGGAGCGGACGAGATCTCGTCGAGAAAGAGCAACCCGCTGCCGGCCCGATGCAACCGCACGGCCCAGTCCGGCGGCGCCATCGCCACCCCCTGCGAAGCCGGATCAGCGCCGATGATGGGCAACCCCGCGAAGTCGGAGGGGTCATGAACACTGGCGATGACGGTCTCCAGCGGCAACGCGAGCCCCCGCGCGAGCTGCACGAGCGTGGACGACTTGCCGATACCCGGCTGCCCCCAGAGCAGGACAGGCAGGTTGGCGGCGACGGCCAGCGCGAGCGCCTGCACAGCCGGATCGGCACGCGACTCGCTGCCCGCCGCGCGGGTAAGGGCGATGAGGCGGTCCGCAGCCTGGAGTTGGGACGCGGCGGTGGCGGGCTGCGGCACGGCAGGAACGGTAGGTCGTTCGGCGGCCTGCGCGGCAACTTGCTCAGGCGAGCGGGCAATTCCGGCAGGCGGCACCGAGTCGGTGGCGCGGGGCAACGGTGCCGGCAGCAGCTCGGCAGCCTGCGCGGCAACTCGCTCAGGCGCACGGGCAGTTCCGGCGGGCGGCACCGAGTCGGTGGCGCGGGGCAACTGTGCAGGCCGCATCCGGGCAGCCTGCGCGGCATCGGCGGCGGGCATCTCGGGCGCGGGCACGTGCGGAGTCGCAGTGAGCGGCGGCTCGGCAGCGCGTGGGTGGGCAGAATGCGCGGCGGTAGAAGGCAACTGTGCGGTCAGCAGCTCGGCAGCCTGCGCGGCATCGGCGGCGGGCATCTCGGGCGCGTCGGCGGAAGGATCGGCGGTAGTGCGAGGCTTCGGCGCGGCGGGTGCGGTGGCGTCGCTTGCCGGATCACCAGCGGCATCGGCGAGGTCTATCTCAGAAGTCTGTATCTCAGTCGTCAGTGTCATGGTCACCTGTGAGCTCGGGCCGGAACCCCCTTTCGGGCACGCCGGCGCTGGTCGGGGGCTTCGGGGCGGCGGGTTGCCGCGGCCAGGATCATGCGGTGGCGCGTGGTGTTCTCGGCGAGGGTCGCGAGGGCGGCGGCGGCTGTTTCGCCGGTGCGGAGGGTGATGCGGCTTGGGTCTGTGCGGGCGCCGGTGTGGGTGTGGATGAGGGTGCGGGCGTCGGTGGCGCGGCCGTGGGCCAGGAGGGATTCGGTGAGGTCGACGATGTGCCGGCCCGAGATCAGGTAGTTCAGGGCCTGCTGGCATGGGTTCGTGGGGCCGCCGAGGCGGGCCAGGAGGGCTTCGCGGGCGGGGTTCGCTGAGTGGTCGAGGATGTGCCAGGCGCCGTGGGCGTAGGCGATGCGGTGGTGGTGCGGGCCGCAGGTGATCCACAGGGCCGGGCTCGCGTCGGGGGTTTGGCAGGGGCCTGCGATGAAGGGGACTTCGCGGTAGAGCCATTCTTCGGCGGGGATCGGTTGCTGCGGGTCGGCGAGGAGCGCTTCGGCGATCAGCGGGTGCAGCTCGTGGTCGGCGAGGTGGCCGAGCCGGAGGAGATCGGCGTCCAGGAGCCGCGACCACACCGCGTTCGGGACGACCGGCACGCCGAGCGCCAGCTCCGAGCGGTCCCCCGCCACGCGCACCGTCACCGCGTCGCCCGAGTCCAGGCCGGAGAGCACCAGCGCGCCGACGCCCGACCGCACGACCGCCGCGTCCACGCCGGGCAGCGCCCCGCGCACGCGGTCGGCCAGTCCGGGGATCCGGATCGGGAGCGCGGCGAGCCAGCGCGTGCGGCTGGCCGTGGCCGGGAGGCAGAGTGAGAAGCCGGCGGCGTGCCACGCCTCCGCGCATCGGCCCGCGTCCTGCAGCCGAGTGAGCTCGTGCTCGTCGGCCGTGGCGTCACAAAGGTCTGCGATATCCGGCGCAGCGTCCGCGCTCCAGAACATGCGATGCCGCACCAGGCTCAGCCGCGCCGGATGCTTCAGCCGCACGGCCTCCAGCACCGCACGCGTCGCCTCGTCCTCGCGACCGCCGAGCAGCACCAGCACGATCCGCTGACCGGCATCGAGCGCGAACTGAGGCGTCGCGGCCGCCAACGTCAGCTGCCGGCGCCCGTCCGTGACCTCCGCCAACGGCACGAGCAGCCCGGCCAGCAGATCGCCCGGACCGTGCCCACGCCTCGGCAAATGCCAGCGCAACAGGTCCGGCGCCAGGGCCGTCAAGACGCTCAGCAACTGGTCGGCGATCTCAGAACCGTAGTGCCGACGGACCGAATCAAGCCTCAGACACACGTCGACATCGGCCGCAGCACAAGCGCCCCGCCAATCGCCGACCGCACGCCGCGCCGCGACCGCCGCGATCATCGTCGGCGGAACGCCGTACCGACGCGCCGCAACGGCCGCACGCGCACGCGTCTCGGAGAGCGTCGCCGACGAGGCAGGCGAAACGGCACCACCGAAAGCAGCAGCCGAGCCAGGAGAAGAAACCACATCCGGCGCACCATGGGCACCGGAACCAAAAGGGCCGTCGAACGCTCCACCGGAGCGCGAGCCCACACGATCAACACGATCAGCCGTCCGCACCGGCTCCGTTCCCGTCATCGGGCAACGAAGGGGTCGGCGGCCTCCAATCTGTGCATCAGCATTCTTCGCAGGTGGTCATCGGGGACGACGGACACCCGGAATGATGCACCCGCCCGCCGCGACTGCGCAACCGCGATCGCACCGCACCGCACCGACCACGTACCGCACCGACCACGTACCGGGTCCGAACCCCGAAACAAACCGGCCGCCCCGCCCCGAAGGGCGAGGCGGCCGGTCCGCTCATGACAGCGCGGACTCCGTCACCGATTCAGGTGCTCAGAAGCCGAAGCCGAACGAGCGCAGGAACCAGGCGTTCGGCGAGCCGACACCGGTCGCCTCGTCGTAGCCGCGCGCGGCCGGCAGGCCCTCGTCCAGGCCGTACTGGATCAGCCGGTACTGGCCGGCGGCCGGGCTGCTGGCCGGGTACTGGAACACCACCGAGTGCGTCGGCGAGGTCGCGATCTGCTTCGGGGTCTGGACCACATCGGTGGCCAGCCACGAGCGGGCGTAGATCGCCGGGTTGGCGAAGCCGACCGGCACGCCCCACTGCGCCTGCTGCGCGTCGGCCAGGAAGCCCGCCCAGGAGGGCGCGGAGACCGAGGTGCCGCCGTAGCCGGCCTCACCGTAGACGCCGTTGGTGGTCTGGCCGACCAGGGTGCTGCTGAAGTACAGGTCGCCGTTCAGCGAGATGTCCGGGATGGTGCGCATCGGCTGGGTGGCCTTGGCGCCGCTCATCAGCGTGGTGGACAGCTTGTTCGGGACCGTCCAGCTCTGGTACCAGGGCTGCGTCTCGTTCTCGCTGACGCCGCCGCCACCGCCGAAGGTGTCGCCCGCCGGGGTCCACGAGGCCGAGCCCGGAGCGGTGCGCCCGCTGCGGGTGTCGCCCATCGGGGCCTCGAAGCCGTAGCCGCCCTGCTTGTTCAGCGCCAGGGCGGTGCCGCCGACCGAGGTGACCCACGAGGAGCCGGTCGGCCACTCGATCTGCGCGCGCGACGAGGTCGGGTCGCAGTTCAGGCCCTTGGAGATGGAGTAGGCGTCGTTGTTCATGCAGTCGCCGGAGGAGAAGTCGAAGGCGATGCCCTCGGCCGCGCCCTCCATGAAGATCTGGTCGAACGCCTTGGTCACCGCCGGGTCGATGTCGCCGCCGGTGGTGTACTGCAGCTCGCCCCAGCTGTTCGACACGATGTCGGCCAGGTGGTTGTCGACGATCTTCGCCTCGGCCGCGATCAGGTCGCTGTCGAAGCAGGAGTTCGCGGCGACCGTGATGACCTTGGCGTCCGGCGCGAGGCCGTGGGCCATGTCGACGTCCAGCGACTCCTCTCCGTAGTCGCCGAAGCCGCACAGGGCCTGGTTCGTGTACTGCGACGGGTCGTTCACCTCGGAGTACTGCCCGGGCGCGAACGGCTTGTCGCCGTGGTTGACCGAGTACTGGTTGGCGTCGGCCTCCATCGTCGGCGAGCCGTACCAGTTGACGATCGCGATCGTGGCGCCCTTGCCGGTCAGGCCGGTGCTGGAGACGCCGTAGGCCTTACGGAGCTCGGAGGGGACCACCGAGCACTGCGCCAGCGTGGCCGGCGTGGTGTAGCCGGACGGGACGGCCGGGGCCGAGGACGGCGCCGGCTTCTGGCCGTAGTAGTCCGAGCAGGACGGGTCGTTGTTGGAGATCCCGCCCTTCTTGGTGGTGGTCGCCGGGTCCTTCGTGCTGTTGGTGACCGCGTGCGTGGTGGTCTGCGACAGACCGGCCACGCCCAGGATCACGCCGGCCAGGTCCGAGGGGACCTTCACGTCGCTCTGCGGCGCGCGCAGCGTGCCCTGCGAGGTGGCGAAGTTGTGCAGCTGCGTGCCGAACGCCTTCTGCGCGGCGGCGACGGTGCCGGTGACGTCGATCCAGTGGGTGTTCGTCCCGGCGACGTTCAGGCCCGACTTCTTCAGCCACGCGGTGACCGCGTCGATCTGCTTCTGCGAGGCGCCGAAACGGCTCTGCACCTGAGCGGCGCTCAGGTAGTGCTTGTAGGTGGAGCTGGACGGGTCGCTGACGGCGCGGGCATAGGCCTCCAGCCCTGCCGCGTCCTGACCCGAGAGGTACACCCGCACGCTCAGCGTCGCGGCGGTACCGGTCTGGCCGAGGTCGGCCGAGGCGGTCGCGTAGGCCGGGGTGCTGCCTGCGAGCGTCGACGAGCCGGAGTCGGCGTTCGACGGCGCGGCCAGCGCCACGCCGGCGGTCACGAACGCCGCGACGGCCGTCATGGTCGTGGCCGTGGCTATTCGTCGGCGGTGCCGTGGTACGGCATTGGTCATAGTGCGTGTTCCCTTCCCGAAAAGAGGGATGTATGTTCCCAATGCCCGAAAAGCGCATCGCGGCAGTGGGATACGAGCCCGCGTCGGTCATTTCTATAGACGGCCGATAGGAAAACACAAGGGTAAGAAGCACATGAGTTTGATCGGCAGGCGGCGAGTTGATCACAGTTTTACGAATTCGTCACCACGCTTCGTCGGGCGCCTAGCCCGGGAACCCGGCCAAAAGGTCGCGAAACGATGAAATCCTTAACAAGGGCACGAAGTCGACGCACCCGGACGGCCGCCGACGACGCGGCGGTGTTTTCTCGGTTGTCCGCCGGGGCCGGATGAGCGAGGATCCGCCAATGTCTGGAAGTGTTCCGCGGCCTCGGGCGCTGCGGCCGTATCCGAAGATGGCGTCGAAGGGCAAAGGCGACACCCCCGCCGCGCGCGAGTGGGTCGCGACCGAGAAGGTGCACGGCGCGCACTTCGCGCTCGTCTGCGACGCCGCCGGAGTGCGGCCCGCGAAACGGCGGGAACTGCTCGGCGAGGACGAGCTCGACGAGTTCTTCGGCGTGAGCCGGATCTGGCCGACGGTGGCGGTAGCGGCCGCGCGATGCGCGGCGTTGCTGCGCGGCGGTGCCGGGTTGGCCGAGGACGCGGTCGTGACGTTGTACGGGGAGTTGGCCGGCGGCCGCTATCCGCATCCTGATGTCGCCGAGGTCGACGGCGCGCAGCCGGTGCAGACCGGGGTCTGGTACGCGCCGGGCCTGTTCTGGCTGCTGTTCGACGCGCAGGTGACGGTCGGCGAATCCGTTGAGCTTGGCGAACCCGGCGAGCTTGGCGAACCCGGCGAGCGCCGCTGGTGGATCGCGGAGCGAGAAATCCGCGCCGCCGCCTCGGAAGCGGGGCTGCTGAGCGTCCCGGTGTTGGCCCGTGGTGCCTTGAAACAGTTGCAGGACTTGCCGGCAGCCTTTCCGAGCCGGGTACCGGCGTTGTTCGGCTTGCCGGAGGTCGAGGGCAACCTGGCGGAAGGCTATGTCCTGAAGCCGGCTGTCGAATGGGAGGAAGGCCCCGAGCGCCCGATGCTGAAGGTGAAGCAGAAGGCTTTCGCAGAAGACGAGCGCTTCGCCGGCGCACGGCCATATATCGCGCCGCCGGAAGGCGCGGCAGGGGTTCCGGCTTGGCTGGTGGTACAGGCTTCCGCATTGCTGACCCCGACGCGCGCCGCCGCCGCGGTGAGCAAGCTGGGGCCCGGCAGCGCGCCGGAGATCGTGGCGGCGGAGATCGCGAAGGACGCTGCGGAGGAGATCTCGGAAGAGCTCGGCGGGCTTGATCCGACGCAGATGGAAGGGCTTGCCGACGCGTTGACGGCAGGTGCGCGGACGTTGGCGGCCTTCGACGCGGCGGATCGGAAGCGTGCCGCAAAGCACTGACGGGCCGCCCTGAGATGTCAGGGCGGCCCGGTTCGGCCTACTTCCCCGCCTCTGCCTCCGCAGCCGCGCGACTCAGTGCCCAGATATCCGCAACCGGACCGACGTGGCCGAGTTTGTCAGGATTCACCACCGCGTGGATGGCCTGGATCCGTCCATCGAGCACATCGAGCGTCATCACGCTGAGCACCTTCCCGTCCGGCGCGTGGAAGATGGCGCCGGGCTGACCGTTCAGCGCGTGCGGCTCCAGCCGCACCCCGATCCGCTCGAAGCGCTCCGCCACCAGCACCATCAGCGCCGCCACCGCCTCGACGCCGTACGCCTCCTGCGCGACCAGCGGGGCCTTGCCGCCGCTGTCGCCGACCATCGACACGTCGGCCGCCAGCAGTTCGCGCAGCCCGGCGACGTCACCCACGCGGAAGGCGTCGAAGAACCGCTCGGCCAGTTCCTCGCGCTCGCGGCGATCCGCCTCGAACCGGGGCCGGCCGTCGTTCATGTGCCGCCGCGCGCGGACCGCGAGCTGTCGGCACGCGGTCTCCGAGCGCCCGACCGCCGAGGCCACGTCGGGGAAGCCGAAGCCGAACACCTCGCGGAGCACGAAAACCGCGCGTTCCAAAGGAGAGAGGCGTTCCAGCAGAAGCAGTGCGGCCGTCGACAACGAGTCCGCCAACTCCGCCGCACGCTCAGGGTCCTCATACGGATCCGACAGCAGCGGCTCGGGCATCCACGGCCCGACGTACTCCTCGCGCCGCACCCGCGCCGAGCGCAGGACGTCGATCGAGATCCGGGTGACCACCGCCGACAGGAACGCCTTCACGGACACCGGCACCGTCGTGGTCCCCTGCCACCGCAGCCACGTGTCCTGCACGGCGTCCTCGGCCTCGGCCACGCTCCCCAGGATCCGGTACGCGATCGAGAACAGCAGCGGGCGCAGGTCCTCGAACTCCTCGTCGCGTGTCATGGCCCGCCCCTTCCTCGGTTCCCGAGATCATCGTGCCAGCCTGTCATCGATCAAGACGAGACAGCCCAGCCGCCTGTGACATCAGCCGATCTCGATGACGACCTTCCCGAAGCTGTCCTCGTCCCGGTACGACCGGTACGCGGCAATCGCCTCGTCGAAGCCGAACGTCCGGTCCACGATCGGCCGAATCCGGTGCGCCCCGACGGCCCGGCACAACGCTTCGAGATCCGAGCGGTTCCCGACGAACTCCCGCCAGATGGTGGCCAGCGAACCGCTGATGTCGTCCTCGGTGATGGTGATCGCCTCCGGATTCTCCGACACCACCCAGAGCAGGCAGATCTTCGCGTAGGCGGAAGCGGCGCGAAGCGACTGCCCGAAGGTGGCCGGGCCCTGCGTCTCCACGACCAGATCGACGCCCGCACCTCCGGTCAGCGCACGCACCTCCTTGGACCACTCCGGCGTCGCGGCGTAGTCGACCACCTCGTCCACGCCGATCTCGCGCAGCCGCTCGGCCTTCGCCGCGCTCGATGTGGTGGCGATGACGCGGCAGCCCATCACCTTGGCGAGTTGTGCGGTGAGCACCGAGACGTCGCCGGTTCCGAGAACCAGCACCGTCTGTCCGGCGGTCAGCGTGCCGGGCCGGGTCAGTGCATTCCAGGCCGTCACGCCGGCACACGGCAGGGCAGCGGCTTCGGCGTAGCTCAGGTGGTCGGGGATGCGAACCGCTGCGGCCTCGTCGAGCAGGACGTACTCGGCCAGCCAGCCGTCAGAAGTACAGCCGAGCTGGTCGATGACTTCCGCACGCAGCGGACCGCTGATCCAGCGCGGCCAGTACGACGCGGTGACGCGGTCCCCGACGGAGAAGCGACGCACCGCGTCGCCAACGCCGACGACCTCACCGGCACCATCGCTGAGCGGGATCACATCAGCGCGTGCCGGCAGCGGATACCGGCCGGTCGTGATGAGCAGGTCGCGCCGGTTGATCGACGCGGCACCGGTTTTGACCAGCAGCTGCGTGGGTCCGGGGGTCGGCACGTCTTCGGTGTGAAGGGTGAGGTCGTCCAGAGATCCCAGTCCGGGCAAACGATAAGTACGCATGGCTTCAGCGTGCGGCGACGCGCGCGGTGATCCAATTCCCTGAAGGGAATGGACCAGTGGCGCCGCGATGCCGAAGACTTCCGGTGTGAGCACCGCGATCTCCCAGATCTCATCGACGCTGCCCTCCCCGGCGTTCGGCACCGAGCTGCGGCGCTGGCGGACGCTGCGCCGCGTGAGCCAGCTGGAGCTGGCCAACCGCGCCGGCACGACGCAGCGCCACCTGAGCTTCATGGAGCAGGGCCGTTCCCATCCGGGGCGTCCGATAGTGCTGCGGCTGGCCGAGTCGCTACGGCTCACACTGCGGGAGCGCAACGCCCTGCTGTTCTCCGCCGGTTACGCCCCGGCGTACGAGGAGACCAGCTACGACGCCCCGGCGATGGCTCCCGTGCGCGAGGCGCTGGAGCGGGTCATCGAAGGACACCTGCCGTATCCGGCGCTGGTGCTGCGGCGGCCGGGGCGCGTGATCGCGGCCAACCGGGCGTTCTCGGTCTTCCTGGACGGGTGCTCTCCGGAACTGCTCGCGCCGCCGATCAACCTCCTGCGCATCATGCTGCACCCCGACGGCGTCGCGCCCCGCGTCGCGAACCTCGCGCAGTGGGGGCGTCACGTGATCGACAACCTGCGGCTGCTCGCGATGCAGAGTCCTGACCGGAACCTGAACGCGCTGGTGGACGAACTGGCGGGCTACGTGCCGGACGCCCCGGTGGACCAGGCGTATCTCGGTTTCGCGGTGCCGATGCGCCTGAGCGTGCGCGAGGGCGAGCTGCGGCTGATGACCGCGCTGACCGCGTTCGCCACGGCCGTGGACGTCACGGTCGCGGAGTCGGTGCTCGAATCGTTCCTGCCCGCGGACGCCGAGACCGCCGAGATCCTGGCGGAGCGGGACCGGCAGGCCGCCGAGCGGGGCGAGCCGCGGTTGCTCGCAGGCCTCTGAGCAAGCGGAAGCGCACACCAGTACGGCCGCTCACCGTTCGGGTCACCACGCGTGCCGTCGGCGCCGGGCGCGACCACGATGGCAGAGGCGACCGCCGCCCCGCCCTGGCACGTGAGAATGCGAGCGACCGATGCAAGGCTTCTCCCGGGAACCCGGCACCACCGGGCCGATCACCATCACCCTGCCCAAGGCCGGTGAGCGGCGGGTCTGGGGCTGGGCCATCATCATCGCGGTCGGCGGCTTCCTGTTCGGCTTCGACACCGGCGTGGTGTCCGGCGCGCTGCTGTACATCGCCAAGGACTTCCACCTGTCGAACTCCGAGAAGAGCAGCGTGGTCAGCGTCCTGCTGATCGGCGCGATGATCGGCGCGCTGGTGGCCGGCCGGATCTCGGACTCGCTGGGCCGCAAGAAGGCGGTGACCATCTTCGGTCTGGTGTTCGCCCTGGGCACGCTGGTCGCGGTCGTGTCCCAGAACTACGGGACGCTGCTGGCCGCGCGGTTCATCCTCGGCCTGGCCGTCGGCGGCGCCTCGGCGCAGGTCCCGGTCTACCTCGGCGAGATCTCCCCGGCGAACATCCGCGGCCGCATCCTGTCGCTGAACCAGCTGCTGATCACCGTCGGCATCCTCTGCTCGTACCTGATCGACCTGGCGTTCTCCGGCAGCGGGAACTGGCGCGCGATGTTCGCCTTCGGCGCGATCCCGGCGCTGGTCCTGAGCCTGGGGGTGTGGTTCGTGGTGCCGGAGTCGCCGACCTGGCTGTTCGGCCAGGGCCGGATCGAGCAGCTGCGGCAGGGGCTGCTGAAGGTGACCGTGGGCGAGCAGGCCGACGAGATCATCGAGGTCTACCGGCAGCGCACCGAGCAGGCCGCGCGGCAGGAGGCGGCGCGCGGCGCGCACGAGAAGGGCTGGCGGATCCTGCTCACCCCGGCGGTACGGCCGGCGATGATCGTCGGGCTGACGATGGCCGCGCTGCAGCAGTTCGGCGGCATCAACACGATCATCTACTACGCCCCGACGATCATCGAGCAGACCGGCCGCAGCGCCAGCAACTCGATCATCTACTCGGTCTACATCGGCATCATCAACTTCGTGATGACGATCGTCGCCATCAACACCATCGACCGCCTGGGCCGGCGCCAGCTGCTGCTGCTCTCGCTGGCCGGGATGGCCGGCTTCGTGGCGCTGCTGGGCTTCAGCTTCATCTGGAGCTGGAACTCCAACCTGACGCTGCTGTTCATGGTCGCCTACATCGCGGCCTTCGCCGGCGGCCTGGGCCCGGTGTTCTGGGTGCTGGTCGGCGAGATCTTCCCGACCCGGGCCAAGGCCGACGGCTCCAGCGCGGCGACCACGGTGAACTGGCTGTCGAACTTCATCGTCAGCCAGTCGTTCCTGACCGTGGCCAACGGGATCGGCCAGGGCCAGACGTTCCTGATCTTCGCCGGGGTGTGCGTCGTCGGCCTGCTGTTCGTCGGCCGCTACGTGCCGGAGACGAAGAACCGCGACACGAACGAGGTCCAGAACGCGCTGTTCCGGCGGTTCGGCATGCAGCCGGTGCCGGAGGCGCGGACGTCCGCGGCGTCCTACGACGCCGGGCGCACCGACGCCGGCTCGGCGGTCGATCCCGCCGATCGCCGTCAGGATCGGCGGTGAACCGCAGCCTCCTGCGCCGGCCGCACAGTCAGCGGCAGAGTGGTTGGTCTACCGCCGACCAGTGGCCGATCCGCTACTTCTTCATGGTCGCGCCCTTCGCCGCAGGCGTCCCGTCCTCGATCTGCGGCTCTTCGAGCAGTTCCCCGGCCGGGTCGTGCCAGCCGTCCGCCCCGGGCAGCTTCGCCGCCGCCTCCGGCCCCCAGCTGCCGGACTTGTAGACGGTCGGCTTCGTCGCCTTCAAGATGTCGCCGACGATCCGCCAGCTCTCCTCGATGGCCGGGAAGAACGCGAAGCCGCTGGAGTCGCCGACGATCGCCGCGAAGAGGATGTTCTCGTAGGGCTTGGCCTGACCGCCCAGCACCTTCTCGAAGTCGATGCCCATCGGGAACGCCACCGGCAGCTGGCCGCGCTCGCCCCGGCGGGCCATCAGCTCGAAGGCGATCCCGGCGCCGGGCTCCAGGCGGATCCGGATCAGGTTCGGCGGGACGTCGGCGGCCAGCCCCCGGAACAGCTCGGACGGCGGCCGCCGCAGCTGCACGCACACCTCCGTCGCGGTCACCGCCAGCGCCTTGCCGCTGCGGATGTAGAACGGCACGCCGGCCCAGCGCCAGTTGTCGATCCACAGCCGCAGCGCGATGTAGGTCTCGGTGTGCGAGCCCTTCTTCACGCCCTTCACGTCGAGGTACCCCTCGTACTGCCCCCGCACGACGTCCGCCGGGTCGATGGTGCGCACCGAATGCAGCAGGCGCCACTTCTCCAGGGACTGCGCCTGCGCGTCGCCGACCGTCGGCGCGTCCATCGCCAGCAGCGTCATGACCTGGAACAGGTGGTTCTGGACGACGTCGCGCAGGCAGCCGACGGCGTCGTAGAACGAGCCGCGGTCGGCGACGTCGAAGTCCTCCGCGAGGGTGATCTGTACGTTGTCGATGTAGGACCGGTCCCAGACCGGCGCCAGCAGGGTGTTGGCGAAGCGGAAGGTGCCCAGGCCCTCGACCGACTCGTCGCCCAGGAAGTGGTCGACGCGCAGCAGGTGGTCGCGGTCGAAGTACTGCTCCAGCACCGCCTCCAGCTCCCGGGCCGAGGCGAGGTCGTGGCCGAACGGCTTCTCCACGATCAGCCGCGCGTTCTTGTTCAGCCCGGCCTCGGCCAGCCCGGCGGCGACCTTGTCGAACAGCGAGGGCGGGATGGCCAGGTAGTGCGCGGCGAACCCCTTCCCGGCGATCGCCTTGCCGACCTTCGCGTAGATCGCCGGGTCGGTGAAGTCGCCGGTGACGATGCTCAGGCCGGCGGCGAACTTCTTGAACACCTTCTCGTCGATGGTGTAGCCGGCGTCGATCACCGACTGGCGCGCGTGCGCGCGCAGCGCCTCGTCGTCGAAGTCCGAGTAGGCCACGCCGACCACCGGCACCTTGAGCATGCCGCGCTCGGTGAGCCGGTACAGCGCCGGCAGCAGCATCTTCTTGGCCAGGTCGCCGGTGATCCCGTAGAGGACCAGGACGTCGGCGCCCTCCAGATCGTGGTTGTGGGTCGAGGTGACGCTGGCGGACAACGGCATGAGCGGGCTCCCTTGCTGGTGGTGTCGGCGGAACCGGGAGGCGGACGGCGGGTCAGCCGGCCGCGATCCCCCACGAGCCGCGGTGTTCGGCCCCCGGTTCCAGGCGGATGAGGTCCACGCCGCTGGCGAAGGCGTTCGGCGGGCCGGTCATCGGCTCGCAGCCCAGGCCGCGGCGGCGGCTGTCGGCGGGGACGTTGTCCGCGGTGTAAATCTCCAGCCACGGCTGCGCCTTGTCCAGCCAGAACGAGACGCCGCGCCGGCTGCCCGTGAGGCGGACCCGGGCCAGGCCGTCGGCGTCGCGCTCCAGGCCGGTGAAGGCGATGTCGATCTTCTGCGCGCCGAGCACCCGGCCGGCGCGCAGGTCGTACTCGCTGCCCGCGACGTCCTTCGGGCCGCCGGTCGGGATCATCCGGTCGTCCACCGGCTGGTAGAGGCCGCCCGGGAGCTGGACGGTGCAGGTGTCGAGCGGCTCGCCGACGGTGAGGTAAGGGTGCATGCCGTGGGCGTAGGGCAGCGCCCGGGTGCCGGGGTTGGTCGCGACGAGCGTGACCGTGAGGCCGGTGGCGGCGTCCAGGCGGTACTCCGCCTCGACGTCGAGGCGGAACGGGTAGCCGGTCGAGCCGTGCAGCGCGCAGGCCAGGCGGACGGCGTCCGGACGCTGCTCCACCGGGGCCCAGGCGGCCCAGCGCGTCAGTCCGTGGATGGCGTTGCCCAGATCCGGCTCGGACAGGTCCAGCTGGTGGTCGTGGCCGTCGAAGGTGTAGCGGCCCCGGTCCACGCGGTTCGGCCAGGGGATCAGGAGCTGCCCGAACGCCGCCGGCGCGGGTTCGTCGGCGGCGTAGGTGAGGACGAGGGGGTCTCCGTCGTGGGTCAGTTCTCTGAGCCCCGCGCCCTCTCCCGTGATCACCGCGCGGTAGGGGCCGGCGGTGATCTCGTACTGCTCACCGGTCACGAAGTCGGGCATGGGTCCTTGGTAACCGGGCCACGGCGGCGGCGCGCCCCCAGGCGGTGACGGCTGCCGCCATCCGGTGAACGCCAGCCGCTCAGCTCCAGCAGCCGGTGGCGGCCGCCGCGACCACGAAGTCCTCGAAGCGGCGCGGGGACCGGCCGAGCGCGCGTTCGACACCGTCGGCCAAGCCCGCGGCGGCACCGTCGCGGCCCATCGTCACCAGGCGGGTCATGCGCTCGGCCGCGCTCTGCGGGACCCCGGCGGACACCTGCTGCTCCAGGTACTCCTCGGGAGTGATGTCGAGGTACTGGAGCGGCTTCCCGGAAGCCTTGGCGATCAGCTCGGCGGCCTCGCCGAAGCCGATCGCCCGCGGGCCGGTGAGGTCGTAGGCCTGACCGGCGTGGCCGTCCTCGGTGAGCGCGGCCGTGGCCACGTCGGCGATGTCCTCGGCGTCGAGGAACGGCAGCCGCCCCTCGCCGCCGGGCAGCGCGAGCGTTCCGCTGCGGACCGCTGGAAGCCAGAAGTCCTCGCTGAAGTTCTGCGCGAACCAGCCCGGCCGCAGGACGGTCCATTCCAGGCCGGACTGGACGACGGCCTGCTCGGTGCTGTGGAGCCCGTGTTGTTCGTTGCCGCTTCCTTGCGCGGTGAGCACGACCAGGCGCTGGACCCCCGCCGCCGCCGCGGCCTCGACCAGGGCCGCCATCCGGGGCGTGGTCTGGCGGCCGGCATCGGGGCTCGGTTCGAAGAGGTAGGCGGCCGAGACGTCGGCCACGGCCGCGGCGTGGGTGGCGGGGTCGTCGAGGTCGAGCCGGACGTCACCGCCGGTGCGGCCGGCGGTGCGGACCGAGTGGCCGGCGGCGGTGAGGCGGGACGCGATGCGGCGGCCGGTCTTGCCGGTGCCGCCGAGGATCAGGAAGTTCTTCACCTCTTCAGGTAATCGCGATCGGCGTGGACTCTCCATGGGAGAACGTCGCCAAAACCTTTGTGAGCGTCTAGTCTGGTGCGATGGACACGCTCAGCGATCTGCTCCGCCGCGCCGGAGCGGTGGACGCCCAGGTACGGCAGCTGATCCAGCGGCCTCCGTGGTCGATCACGTATGCCCAGGCCCCGGCGCTCACGGTGTTCGCCACCCTCGGCGGGCACGCGGCCCTGCGGCTGGAGGATGTGCCGTCGGTGCCTCCGGTGCAGCTCGCCGAAGGGGACATCGCGCTGGTCGCGCACAGCACCCGGCACACCATCTCCGACGACCTGGCCACGCCGCCGCAGGTGGTGATCAGCGGCGGCCGCAAGCAGCTGCTCGGCGACCCCTCGCGGCATCCGGAGTTGGAGGCGAACCTGGCGCCGCGCACCTGGGGCGACGGCCTGCCCGGGGCGACGAGGGTCCTGCGCGGGATGTTCCAGCTGCGCGGCGACGCCGGCCGGCGGCTGCTGGCGATGCTCCCGCCGCTGGGCGTCGTGCCGGCCGGACCGCGCACCGGCGCGGCTCTGGCCCTGCTGGCTGACGAGGCGGCCCGCGACGAACCGGGACAGGAAGCCGTCCTGCACCGCTCTCTCGACCTGGTGCTGGTCCTGGCGCTGCGCGGGTGGTGCGCCCGCTCCGGCCCGGTCTTCCCGTCCTGGTACTCGGCCCTCGCCGACCCCTCGATCGGCGCCGCGCTGGACCACCTGCACACCGATCCGGCCCGGCACTGGACGGTCGCCGACCTCGCGGCCGTCGCGGGCCTGTCGCGCGCCGCGTTCGCCGCGCGCTTCGCGCAGCTGGTGGGACAGCCCCCGATGGCCTACCTGACCGACTGGCGCATGACGCTGGCCGCCGACCTGCTGCGCGACGAGGCCGGGACCACGGTCGCCGCCGCGGCGCGGGCGGTCGGGTATCAGGACGCGTTCGCGTTCAGCGTCGCCTTCAAGCGGGCGAAGGGGATGAGCCCTTCGCAGTGGGGGCGGGAGAGGCTCGCCGAACCGGTCGGCTGATCAGTGCTGTCCGGAGGGGAAGGCCTTCCCGACCTTGGCGGCGGCCACCTGCACGTCGTGCTCGACCGCGCTCAGGGCCGGCTCCTGCGGCTTCGCAGTCCCCGAACCCGCCTCGGACACGGTCAGCACGGTGAGGCTGTTGCCCCGCAGCATGACCGCCATGTAGACGTAGCCCTGGCTGCCGGCGGTCGAGGCGGGCTGGTCCGGCGCGTACATCGCGACGCGAACGGCGTACTCGTCGGCCACACCGCTGAGGTGGACGCTCGACACCGAGTACTTCGCGGGCTGGTCCGTCCACTGGAAGTGGACCGCGCAGTTGGCGACCCAGCTGCGGTGCTTGGTGAAGTCGTCCGCGGCCGCGGCGGCGGACGTGTAGGTCAGCACCGACTCGCTGAGCTGCGCGTAGGTCGGGCTCGACCACATGACGTTCCGCATGGTCGCCCAGGCGTGGTTGACCGGGTAGTTGGGATCCACGTACTGCGGGCGCACGACTGGGTCGCAGTCGTCCGGGTCGACGATCTGCGCCTGCGAGACGGTCTGACCGACGCTGTTCGAGCTCCAGGTCCCGACCCGGGGCGGAGCCAGGTCCGGGAGGTTCAGCATCGCGGCGTCGGGGACGTTGGTGTGGATCGGGGTGTTCGCGGAGTTCGGCGTGCCCGAGGCGTCGGTCGACGCCGAGGTGGTGGGAGCCGTCTGCGGCGCCGAGGTCGCCGGAGCGGTCGCGCTCGTCGAACCGCCGGCGGCGGGCCCCGCAGCGGAGCCACCCTTCGACGCGGACGATGCGCAAGCGCTGATCCCGACGGTCGACACCGCGAGGATGGCTAGGGCGACGGACGCCTTGATGCTCATGTGTTTACCTCCCCTGGACAAAGCCTTCTCGTTCACAATGACGCCCGGCCACCGCGCAGGTTGCCTCGGTCTCTACGCCAGCCCGCTGATCACCCGCGCGAGCATCCGCTCGAAGGTCTCGTCGGCGTCCGGCGGCTCCGCGCCGTCCGCCGCCATCGCCTCCGCGAGATGCGGGTACGCCCCCGACCCGACCGCGGCGGCCAGGTAGCGCGCGTTCGACGCGACGAACTCGCGCACGTCGTCGCTCCGTCCGAGCGCCTGCTGCTGCGCCACCTCGTAGCCCACGTGGCTGGCCACGAAGCCGCTGACCAGCGCGAAGGCCTCGGTCCTGGCGCGCGGCGGCAGGCCCGACGGCGCCAGCAGGGCCAGCGCGTGGTCCAGCGCCTTCAGGGTGTTCGGGCCGAGCGTGCGGCGGCCGGTGAGCGCGACCGGCAGCCAGGGGTGGCGGGTCATCAGCGTGCGTTGCTCCCGGGCGAAGGCGGCCAGGTCGGCGCGCCAGTCGCCGGTCGGCGCGGGGAGCCGCTGCTCGCCGGTCACGGCGTCGATCATCAGCTCCAGCAGCGCGTCCCGCTCGGAGACGTAGGTGTAGAGCGACATCGTGCCGGAGCCGAGGGCGGTCGCCACCCGGCGCATGGTGAGCGCCGAGAGGCCTTCGGCGTCGGCCACGCCGACGGCCGTGGCGACCACCGCCTCCCGGGTGTGCGCCGGCGGCCGGCCCCGGTGATGGCGGCGCTCGGACCAGAGCGTTTCGGGATCCACGCCTTGTCTCCCCTGGTTCCTTCGGTTCCTTCGAGCTCTGACCTGGCGATCGTGAAGATCGGTTGCACAGACAATCTTGCCAGCCCTATTCTCGTACATGGTACGAGAACCAGTCAGCCAGGAGGCACCGCCATGAAGCTCTCGCTCAGCACCCGCATCGCGCGCCGGACCTTGGGCGGGCTGCCCACGCCGCGGTTCGCCGTGTCATGGGAACCCGGCCTGTCGGTCCCGATGGCCGACGGCGTGGACCTCTCGGCCGACCACTACTTCCCGGATCCGGCCGCGGTGCAGGACTTCCCGACGCTGGTCGTGCGCTCGCCGTACGGTCGCGGCTTCCCGTGGGCGGCGCTGTACGGCGTGGCCTTCGCCGAGCAGGGTTTCCATGTCCTGATCCAGAGCGCCCGCGGGACCGCCGGCTCGGGCGGCGTCTTCCAACCCTGGCGGGACGACGGGCCCGACGGCCGTGCGACGATCGCCTGGCTGCGGCGCCAGGTCTGGTTCGACGGACGACTCGGCCTGGTCGGGCCGAGTGCGATGGCGTACGCGCAGTGGTCGCTGGCCGCGGATCCACCGCCGGAGTTGAAGGCGATGGTGGTGCACGTCCCGCTCCACAACCCGCACGGCTTCTTCCACCGGAACGGCTTGTTCGCCCTCGAAGACGCACTGATCGCGACCACGGCCGTCCAGACGCAGCATCTCGGCCCGCGGCGGTTCCTCGGCGCGACGCTGCGGCTGGCGCGGTCGATGAAGCGGATCGTCCGAGCCGAGTCGCCGGTCGAGGCGTACGCGCAGGTCATGGGCCGCAGTCCGGCCTTCCTCACCGGCGCCGTCGCTCATCCGGACGCCGCCGACGGCTACTGGCAGGGCACGGATCTGCTGGCCGGGGCCGCCGACTTCGAGGTCCCGACGCTGGTGGTCAGCGGCTGGTCCGACGTGGCGCTGGACCAGGCGCTCCAGCAGTACGCGCGGCTGCCGTCGGGGCGGCGGTCGCTGCTGGTCGGGCCGTGGACGCACACCACGACGTTGCAGCGGGGTGTCGGGACGGTGTTCGCCGAATCCGTGACCTGGCTGCGCGGACACCTCGTCGACCCCGCTCCGCCGAAGGGACGGGTCCGCGTGGCCGTCGGTGGCACCGGCAGCACTGGTAGCAGCGGCGGCAGTAGCAGCGAGTGGCGTGAGCTGCCGACCTGGCCGCCGGCGGCCGTACCGGTGGCCTGGTATCCGCACCCTGACGGCGGACTGTCACGCGAGCCGCCACAGTCCGGTGCCGCCGGGACCGCAGCCGGAACCGTGCGCTACGACCCGGCCGATCCGACCCCGTCCGTCGGTGGCAGCGGCCTGGCGCAGAAGGCAGGTACGCGGGACAACAGGGCGTTGGAACGCCGTGGAGACGTGCTGGTGTTCACCAGTCCGCCGCTGACCGAGGCGATCGAGGTCGTCGGCGCGGTGGCGGCTGAGATCCTGGCCGATCCCGGCGGACAGGCGCCTTCGGCGACACTGTTCGTCCGGCTCTGCGATGTCGACGAACGCGGCCGCTCCTGGAACGTCTGCGACGGCATCGCCCGCGTGACCGGCACCGATCCGGGATCCCGGCGGACCGCCGTCACCATCGCGATGTCCTCGACCGCCCACCGCTTCCGGCCCGGCCACCGAATACGCGTCCAGATCAGCGGCGGCGCCCATCCGCGCTTCGCCGCCGGACACGAGGCGTTCCACGTCGCGATCCGCCCCGGCTCCGCGATCGTGCTTCCCGTGGCCTGACCTCACTGCGCCGGAGGATCCTCCGGCGGTTCGGGGACGACGAACATCCGCAGCGCCATCATCCGCGCGCCCTCCGGCGCCTCCCGGGGGTCGGCGTGCCCGTACTTCCACTGCAGCTCGTTGTACTCGCGCAGGAATCCCGCCAGCTCCTCCTTGGTCATCCAGAACCCGCCGCGGAAGATGTGCGCCGACCCTTCCGGGCCCTCGTACTGCGTGAGCACGCGGTAGTACAGGTCGATGTCGTGCGTCGCCTGCTCCCGGGCCCGGTCCGCGAGCGCGGCGAACTCGGCGGGGTCCATCGTCGAGGGATCCGGCGCCTCCAGCTGGATCGGCAGCGCGCGCCACCAGCGCTCGCGGCCGGCCGAGCGCTCCGGGATCTCCTCGACGAACCGCAGCTCGGCCAGCTTGCGCAGGTGGTAGCTGGTGGTGCCGGTGCTCTCGCCGAGGGCCTTGGCCAGGCTCGTGGAGTTGGCCTCCCGGTGCTGCTGCAGGTAGGCGAGCATCCGGCGGCGCAGCGGGTTGGCCAGCACGCGGAAGATGGTGGACCGGTCGCCGGCGGCGGTGCCGATCGGCTCGGGGGGCGTTTGGGGCACGGCGTCACCCTACCTCGCACCTCCCAGGGTGCCGAGAGTTCTGCAAAGATATTTGCAGAGATGCTTTGCAAAAGCTCTCTGCGGTCTCTAGGGTGGACCACGGCCGCGGGGCGAGCAGCGCCGTCGCGGGCTCGTCACCGATGGGGGTGGGTGCCGTGGGCATCGCAGGTGGAACGAATCCGGGCCGGACGAATCCAGGCCGGGTCGCCGCGATCGCGGCTGCCTGCTCCGCGGCCCTGGTGGTGGTCGGCGTGTCAGGGTGCGGCTACCTGAACGACCACCACGTCGAGAACGACGCCACGATCACCCAGAAGGTCCAGGCCCTGCGGATCGACAACCCCGCGGGCCAGATCGTGGTCCACGCCGGGGACACCGGTGGCGGCATCGTGGTGCACCGCGACATCGACTACCACACCGACCAGCCGCCGACCCCGGGCCAGACCGTCACCGGCGGCGTCCTGGAGCTGACCTCGGGGTGCGACAGCTGCGGGATCGCTTACGACGTGACCGTGCCGGCCTCGGTCGCCGTGACCGTCGTCGACCACGCCGGCGAGGTGACGGTGAACGGCGTCTCGGGGGCGGTCGACGTCACCGCGTCCGCCGGCCACGTCGAGGGCGACGACCTGCGCGCGCCGACCGTGCGGGTCGAGGACTCGGCCGGCGCGGTCAACCTGACGTTCGCCGCGCCGCCGGACGACGTCACGGTGCACAGCAAGGCCGGCGAGGTGACCGTGGCGGTGCCGAACGGGGCCTACGCGGTCGACGCGTCGAGCAAGGCCGGCGCGCGAACCGTGGACGTCCCCGACGACCCCTCCGCGAGCCGCCGCGTGAAGGTGTCGTCCGACGCCGGCGCGGTCTCGGTGACCTCGGCCTGAGACCTGGTCGAGCGCCAAGCGCCGATCAGAGCAGAGCCCTCACAGCCCGGCGAGGGCGGTCCGGACGCCGGCCTCCACGGCCGCCTTGTCCCCGAGACCGCCGGCCACGGCTATCCCGTCCCGCACCAGCAGCAGCAGATCGGCCTTCTGGTCGACGTCGGAGCGGCCCGCGGCGACGAGGATGTCGCGCATCAGGTCGCGGTACCAGGCGCGGTAGTCGTCGACGAGGTGCCGGACCGGATGGCCGGGATCGGCGAACTCCGCCGCCGCGTTGAGGAACGGACACCCCCGGAACCCGGGGCCGACGCTGACCTCGGCCAGCTTGGCGAGGATGGTCTCGATGCGCTCGACGCCGTCGCCCGGGACACCGCCGAACAGCTCGCGCTGGCGCTCGTACTCGGTGGCCAGATAGGCCACGACCAGCTCTTCCTTGGACTTGAAGTGGTGGTAGAAGGTCGCCTTCGCCACCCCGGCGTCGGCGATCACCCGGTCGACCCCCACGGTGTGGATGCCCTCCAGGTAGAAGAGCAACGTGGCGGTTTCGAGAACACGGGTACGGGCTGACCTCACACACTTGACGGTACCAGACAGATCTGTCTAGTGTAAGCAGCGAACCAGACAGACAGATCTGTCTAGTGCAAGCCCTTCCCGCACCTTGGAGGCCCGCTCATGAAGCCCGTCTACACCGCCGTCGCCACCTCCGTCGGCCGCGAAGGCCGTTCCTTCACCGACGACGGCAAGCTCGACCTGAACATGGCCTTCCCGGAGTCGCTGGGCGGCAACGGCCAGGGCACCAACCCCGAGCAGCTGTTCGCCGCGGGCTACTCGGCGTGCTTCGCCAGCGCGATGCAGCTGGTCGCCAAGCAGCAGGGCGTGGACGTCTCCGACGCCTCGGTGACCGCCGAGGTCACGCTGAACAGCCTGGACGGCGGCGCCTTCGGCCTGTCGGTGGTGCTGCGCGCCGAGCTCCCCGAGGAGCTGCACGGCGAGAAGGGCAAGGCCCTGCTGGAGGCCACGCACCAGGTCTGCCCGTACTCCAACGCGACCCGCGGCAACATCCCGGTCGAGATCGTCGTCGAGTAACGGCGCCGCTCGACTACTTCTGGGCTTTCCTTACTTCTGTGCCCCGCCCTTGAACGGTTCCTCGCCCGGCTTGTCGGCGCGGAACCGCAGGGCGGACCAGACCTCGTCGATCGCCACCTGCCCGTTGGGCCGCATGCCGAACTCCACGACGATCGGCCAGAGGCTGTCGCGGTTGATGTCGGTCCGGTTGGCCTTCGGGTAGGCGATCCAGACCACCGGCGGCTTGACGATGTCGGCCTTGTTCGCGGTCAGCAGCGCCCGGGCCGAGTCGGCGTCGTCGGCATACAGGACCGCGACGTCGGCCGCCGCCAGGTCTTCGATCCGCTCCGCACCGTCCGGCAGCTGACCGACCTCGGCGAACCGGTCCGGATGCGAGGTCCAGACCGAGCGGCCCGGCTTGATGGCGAGCTTCTCGGCGACGGTCTTGTCGGCCATGGCGGTCCTCCAGCGGTTCGTGTTCATACGTCGTGAGTCGTGGATCGCGAGGCGTTTCCCGCCCCCAGCACAACAGACGAAACCGCTTCGCGAAACTCATCGGCGCCGGTCCCCCGTTTCCGGGGGCCGGCGCCGATGCGCGCTCTGGCGTCCTACCAGATGGCTGGTGACCTCAGACCATCAGATCCTGCTCGCGCAGAACCAGGACGTCGAGCTCGTCTTCAAGCTCCTCGGCGAGCGTGGACTCGACCGGGGTGCGGCGGCTGCGAAACAGCCCCCCGGCCAGGATCAGCAGGCCGCCGACCGTGGCCACGGCCACGAACACCAGGACCGGCCGGTAGCTGGAGAGCACCTGCGCGTTGGTCTGGGCGGTGTTGCCGCCGTTGGCGGCGATGATCGCGGTCGAGGCGGCCAGCACCACGGTGATGCCGACCTGCAGCGCCGTGTTCAGCAGTCCGGAGACCAGGCCCTGCTCCTCGTCGGCGATGCCGGAGGCGGCCTGCACGTTGATCGCCGGGAAGGCCAGGCCGAAGCCCAGGCCCAGCAGCACGATCGAGGGCAGGATCACCCACCAGCTCGGGGTCGAGCCGATGCGCAGGAACTGCAGGTAGCCCAGCGACAGGGCGGCGAAGCCGGCGACGCCGACCCGGGCCGTGCCGTACTTGTTGAGGACGTCGGCGATCTTGAAGCTGGCGACCAGGACGATCAGGCCGGCCGGCAGGAACGCCAGAGCGGTGTGCAGCGCGCTCCACTTGGACAGCGTCTGCAGGTACTGCGTCACGACGAACTGGAACGAGGCGTAGCCGCCGAACATCAGACCGCCGCCGATCAGGGCCCGGATCAGCGACGGGGAGCGCAGCACGCCGAGCCGCACCAGCGGGTTGGCCACCCGCAGCTCGGTGGCGACGAACCCGGCCGCCAGCGCGGCCGCCGCGACGAACGTGCCGATGGTGACCGGCGCCAGCCAGCCGATCTGCGGCGCCCGGACGATGCCGAAGACCAGCAGCAGCACCGAGCCGGTGCTGGTCACCGCGCCCAGGATGTCGTACCCGCCGCGGTCCTGCCTGGCGACCGGCTGGTCGCGGTGGATCAGCTTCGCGCCGATCACCAGGATCAGTGCCGCCACCGGCGCCGGGACCAACAGCGTCCAGCGCCAGCCGGCCTCGGTGAGCAGTCCGGAGAGCACCAGGCCGAGCGAGAACCCGGCGGCGCCGCAGGTGGTGTAGATGCTCAGGGCCCGGTTGCGGTCCGGCCCCTCGGCGAACGTGGTGGTGATGATGGACAGGCCGGCCGGGGCGGTGAACGCCGCGCTGATCCCCTTCACGAACCGGGTCGCGATCAGCAGGCTGCCGTCGTCGACCAGGCCGGACAGCAGCGAGGCCACGGCGAAGACCGCGAGCGCGGTCAGGAACACCCGGCGCCGGCCGAGCAGGTCCGCCGCGCGTCCGCCGAGCAGCAGGAAACCGCCGTAGCCGAGGACGTACCCGCTGACGACCCACTGCAACGACGAGGTGGACAGGTGCAGGGACTCACGGATCGACGGCAGCGCGACGCCGACCATCGAGGTGTCGAGGGCGTCGAGGAACAGGGCACCGCACAGAACGATGAGGGCGCCCCACAAACGAAGTGGCCAACGTCCCGACGAGACGGACTCGCCGGGACGCAGAGTTGTCGAGGTGTCGCTGTGGCTCATGCCGTGGAGATTACATGCACGTGCACATAGTGCGCAAGCAATTTATGCGACGGCACTTTATGTGATGGAACCTTGTGCAGGAGAACCTTGTGCACTGGCACGTGTTACCATGGCACCATGGAGACCGAGTCCCTCCTTGAGCGAAACCTCGTCGAACAGTGGCGAGAGCTCGTCGCGCGCAAGACCCGCGTGTGGAACGCCTTGGAGCTGGAGCTCGACCGGCAGCACGGGCTGTCGGCCAGCGAGTTCGAGGTGCTGGACACGCTGTCGGAGTACGACTGCGCCGACCCGCCGCGGGTCCAGGAGCTGGCCGCGCACGTCCCGATCACACAGAGCGCGCTGTCGCGGATGATCGGCCGCCTGGAGGCCCAGAACCTGGTCACCCGGGCCCTGTGCAGCTCCGACCGGCGCGGCGTCTTCGTGGTGCTGACCGACGAGGGCATGCAGCGGCTGGCCGAGGCCCGGCCCACGCACCGCGCGGTGCTGGCCGCCGAGCTGACCGCGACCGCGGCCGAGGCGCCGATCCCGGTCGTGCTGTAGCCGGCAGCTGTAGCCGGCAGCTGTAACCGGTCGATGTAACCGGTCGCGCGGTAAGTCGCGCCGTCACCCGAACCCGTCCCCGAGCGGCCTCCGCGCCGCTCGGATCACCGGCGTAGATTCGGTCCATGCCCACCGAAGCCGTAGTCCGCACCCCCGCCCTGGACCGCCCCGATCTGCTCGCGGCGCCGGTCGCGACCGCGCTGCACGCGCTGCCGGCCCTCGCCCCGCTGGTCGAGGTGGCGCAGATCGACCCCGAGCTGGCCGACACCGAGGCGTTCTGCGCCGCGTACGGAGTACTGCCCGAGGAGTCCGCGAACTGCGTGATCGTCGCGGCCCGCCGCGGTGAGCAGACCTCTTACGCCGCCTGCATGGTCCTGGCGACCACGAAGGCTGATGTCAACTCCCTGGTCCGCAAGCACCTCGGGGCGCGCAAGGCGTCCTTCGCACCGATGGACACGGCCGTGGAGCTCAGCGGCATGGAGTACGGCGGCATCACACCGATCGGCCTTCCTGAGGACTGGCCGATCCTGGTCGACGCGGCGGTGGCCGCGGCCCCGGTCGCGGTGGTCGGCTCCGGGATCCGGGGTTCGAAGCTGTGGCTGCCGGGCACCGCGATCGCCGGCCTGCCCGGCGCGCAGGTCCTCGAAGGGCTCGGCATCGCGCGCTGAAGAGCCGCGCGCTGCAAACAAGACGGGTTCCGGACCGCCCCACGGTCCAGAACCCGTCTAACCACTACGACGCGGCGAGTACGTCAAAGCGTTGCTGTCGAAAACGGACTATCAGTCCTGCCGGCCTGCGATCGCGCCGGCCGCCCACAACACCAGCGCCGCTCCGGAGAACGCGGCCCCGGTGAGGGCGACCGCGGTCCAGCCGCCGGCCGCGAACGCCGCGCCGGAAGCCGCCGAACCGGCGACGCCGCCGAGGAACACCGAGGTCATGTAGGCCGTGGTGATCCGGCTCCGCGCCTCCGGACGCAGCCGCAGCGCGACGGCGAGGTTGGTGACGTGCGCGCCCTGGACCCCGAGGTCCAGCACCACGACGCCGGCGACCAGCGCGAGCAGCCAGTGCCCGCCGTGCACGCCGAGCAGCAGCCAGCCGCCGAGCATGGTCGCGAACATCAGGCCGCTGACCAGGCCGTCGCGTCCGGAGTCGGTGGCCCGGCCGGTCACCTTCGCCGCCGTCGCACCGGCCGCGCCCGCCAGACCGAGCAGGCCGATCGCCGCCTCGCCGAAGGAGTACGGCGGCCGCGCCAGCTGGAACGCGACCGACGTCCACAGCACCGAGAACGCCCCGAAGCCGAGGAAGCCGAACGCCATCCGCTGCCGCAGCACCGCTTCCTCCCGCACCAGCCGGACCACGCTGGCCAGCAGCGCGCCGTAACCGAGGTGCTGGGACGGCGCGAGGTCGGGGAGCACCCGGTGTAGCACCGCGGCCAGGCCCAGCGTCAGCACCGCAGCCGCCGCGTAGACCGCGCGCCAGCCGGCGAGCTGCGCGAGCAGGCCGCCGGCGGTGCGCGACAGCAGGACCCCCATCAGCACGCCGCTCATCACCGACCCGGTCACCGCTCCGCGCTGCCGCGGCTCGGCCAGCGTCGCGGCGAACGGCACCAGCACCGGCCCGGCCACCGCCGCCGTGGACAGCACCGCCGCCGAGACCACCAGGACGGCGAACCCCGGCGCGGCGGCCGAGGCGGCCAGCGCCGCCGCCGTCACCGCGAGCAGTCCGACGAGCAGCCGCCGCCGGTTGACGACGTCGGCCAGCGGCACCAGCAGCGCCAGCCCGACCGTGTAGCCGACCTGCCCGACCGTGGCCAGCAGCGAGGCGGTGCCCGGCCCGAGGCCGAAGGACTTCGCGATGGCGGTGAGCAGGGGCTGCGCGTAGTAGAGGTTCGCGACCGCGATCCCGGCCGCGGCGGAGAACAGGAGTGTCGTCTTCTTGGACAGGCCCGCGTCCGGGCCCAGGGGCCGGCGCGCCCGGGCCGGGCCCGACGCGGCGTCCGCCTTCGTCTGTTCGAGCACTGTGGTCGTCATGCGATGAAAGTACGTCGGCGAGGCGAGACGATGAATGGCTAAGAATCTTGATTCGCTGTCTTATCGTCTCGCCGATCGGCGGCTACCGTGGCGTCATGGACATTCTCAGCGACGCGCTCGACGCGTTGCGCACCGGCCGGCCCGCGGTGGTGCGCACCGAGGCCCGCGCGCCGTGGGCCGTCCGCTTCCAGCCGGTCGCCGGGGCCGGGTTCCACGTGGTCGCCGAGGGCGGCTGCCATCTGGTGCCGCCGGACGGCGAGCCGCTGGCGCTCGGCCCCGGCGACATCATCTTCCTGCGGCGCGGCAGCGGCCACACCCTCTGCGACACCCCCGGCACCCCGGCGATCGACTTCGTCCCGGACAAGGTCGGCGCGGGTTCCCCGATCGGCCGCTTCACCGTGCCCGGCGACGGCGCCGCCGCGGTCCTGGTGTGCGGCGCGTACCCGCTGGACGTCGAGCGTCGGCACCCGGTCCTCGGCGACCTGCCGGAGGTCATCCACCTGCCCGCCCGCCCCGGCCGGCACCCCGCGCTGCGCTCGGCGGTCGAGCAGCTCTGCGCGGAGATCCAGGCGCCGCAGCCCGGTTCGGACACGGTGGTCGCAACGCTGGTCGACCTGCTTCTCCTCTATATTCTGCGGTCCTGGTACGCCGAGCAGCCAGACCAGCGTGCCCGCGGCTGGGCCGCCGCCCTGGACGACCCGGTGGTCGCCCCGGCGCTCCAGGCCATCCACGACGATCCCGGCCATCCCTGGACCGTGGAGTCGCTGGGCGAGCGCGCCGGGCTGTCGCGCGCCGCGTTCGCCCGCCGCTTCGCGACCGTGGTCGGCGACCCGCCGCTGACCTACCTCACCGACTGGCGCATGGTCACGGCGGCCCGGATGCTGCGGCAGTCCGGCGCTCCGCTGGCGGCGATCGCCCAGCGCAACGGCTACACCTCGGAGTTCGCGTTCGCGAAGGCGTTCAAGCGGCGGTTCGGGATGCCGCCCGGCGCCTATCGCAAGGAGCTGCGGCAGGCCGCGGTCTCCGGCCTGAATCAGTGATCTGAGGCGTTCGCCACACTGCGGATGTCCCGAGGAATGTTGCGGCAGAGGAGCCTGTTTCTCCACCATGGACGGGCCGGGATTCAACAACCGGCCCAATAGACCGGACCCACCACCGTGGGGACCGGTCCGCCGACCGCCGGGCCGGCCGACCCCGCCATCACCGGGGCCGGTCGGCCCGGTGTCGTAGCGGCCGCAGGAGCTCGATCACGACGAAGCTGACGATCAGCACCACGAAGAACAGGCCGATCGTGGCCAGGCTCCCGACCCGCGACGGCGGGAACAGGATCTGGCGCACCACGTTCAGGCCGCCCACCACGAGCACGTAGAGCCACCAGGGCCCCCGCCGAGTCCATCCGCCGTTCATGGCTGCCTCCCGTTTTTAACACATCGGTATCAAAAACAATCTAACACACGTGTGTGAGAATGGCGCCGTGCCGAAAGTCGTCGACCACGAGCGCCGCCGCGCCGAGCTCAGCGAGGCCCTGTGGCGGGTCGCGCTGCGGGACGGTTTCGACGCGGTGACGGTGCGCTCGGTCGCGCAGGAAGCCGGCTGGTCGGCCGGTGCGCTGCGGCACTACTTCCCGGACAAGGCGGAGATGGTCCTGTTCGCCGTGGACCTGATCGTCGGCATGGCGCAGGACCGGGTCCGGGAGCTGCACGAGGGCGGCGGCGGCGTGCCCACGCCGGAGGTGCTGCAGGAGCACCTGGAGCAGCTGCTGCCGCTGGACCCGCCGCGCCGGGTGGAATCCGAGGTCTGGTTCTCCCTGGTCACGCTGGCCCGGTCCGACGTCCGCCTGGCCCGGCGGCGGCAGGAGATCGACGACGCGATCAGGGGCTCGGTGGAGAGCGTCGTGATGGTGCTGGACCAGATCGGGCGGCTCGGGCCCGGCCGGGATCAGGCCCTGGAGTCCCAGCGGCTGCACGCGCTGCTGGACGGACTGGTGATCCAGCTGACGGCCGATCCGCCCCGGCTGTCCGCGGACGAGGCCCGGGCGGTCATGGCCGGGCACCTGGCGGATCTGGCCCGGTAGCTCACCAGTTGAGCAGCTCCGCGAGGCCGCCGAGGAACTCGAAGAACGACCGGATGTTCCTGTTGAGCCGGACCCAGTACTCGCCGGTCCACAGCGGCGGGAACTTGGGGTACAGCGGCTGGAACAGGCGGAACTTCGACCGGCCCGAGGCCAGGACCTTCACGCCCGAGTACCAGATGAGGCCGAGGCCGCAGAACACCAGGTGGAGGACCAGCGCGACCGGGGTCAGGACCCAGCAGAGGGTCCAGTAGAGGCCGTACAGCACGAATGCGACGGCTATGAGGGGGCTGAAGAGGATGACGAAGAAGTACCACCAGAAGCCGTGCTTCTTCTTCGGCTTCGGAGCCGCCTGAGCCTGCGCCTGGTCCGGACCCTGCGGCGGCTGGCCCGGGAACTGCTGCCCCGGGTACTGCTGGCCTGGGAATTGCTGCCCGGGATACTGCTGGCCCGGATACTGCTGCCCCTGAGACGGCTGGCCCGTAGGCGGCTGGCCGGGGTACTGCTGCGGCGGGACCTGAGGATACGGCTGCTGCTGCGGATACGGCTGCGGCGCTCCGTACTGCTGCGGCGGGTATGGCTGCTGCGGAGCTGGCTGCGGCGGGTACGGATTCCCAGAGGGCTGCTGCGGCGGCGGACCCTGATACCCCTGCTGTTGCTGCGGATAGGGATACGGCTGCTGCGCCGCCTGCCCCTGCGGATAGGGCTGCGGCTGCTGCTGGTTCGGCTGACCGTAGTACGGCTGACCGCTATTCGGCTGCTCGGTCATCGGTTCCCTCCCCGTCCGTCTGACAAGCAGCTGACAGAGTACCGTCAGCTCGTCTTATTTCCACGGGGTGTTCAACTGTCCGACAGCGTTCAACCGGGCGGCGCCGACGACCCATGGCCGCCGACGCCGCGTCGGATCCCGGCCGCTACTGCTGTTGCTGCAGCGGCTTCGCCATATCGGTGTCCATCTGCCGGAAGTTCTCCGCCGAGTTCTTCAGCATGTCGGACAGGGCCTTCAGGGATCCGTCGATCTCCGACCGGCCGTCCTTCCACCCCGACGAGAACGAGTGCAACGCGTCCTCGACCTCCGCCGCGCCCATCTGTCCGTCGTACTGGTGCGTCCAGTCGCGCGCCGCGTTCATCCGCGTCCTGATGGACTCCAACTGGCCGCCGAAGGTGTCCAGCGCATCGACGTCAACAGCAAGATCTGGCATTTCACGCCCCCCTCGTGTTCAACCCACCACGTCCATGGCGAGTGTATAAGCCGATTTCACTGCGCGATACGGTGCGCGGCGGCCAGCAGGGCTTCGCGCGCGGCCGGAAGACCGCCGGCGACCAGCGCCCCGTCCCGCTTCACCACGCGACCGTCCACGATCACGGTGTCGACGTTACCGGGGTGCGCCGACGAGACGACCGTGCCGACCGGGTCGTGGTGCAGCGGCAGCAGGTTCGGCGCGTCGGCGCGGAGCAGCACCAGGTCGGCCCGCTTGCCGGGGCGCAGCGAGCCGACCTTCCCGGCCAGGCCGAGGATCTCGGCCCCGCCGAGCGTCGCGGCCCGCAGCACGTCGGCCGGCGAGGGCCGCGTGCCCTCGCCGAGGTAGCCGGTGACCAGGGCGGCGCGCATCAGTGTGAACATGTCGCCGGCAGTGGCGGTGACCACGTCGACGCCGAGGCCGTAGCCGATCCCCGCGGCCCGGAGCCGTCCGATCATCGGCGCGCCGTGGCCCATCTGGGCTTCGACCGCCGGGGCGATCGCCACCGAGCCGCCGGAGGACGCGATGAGCCGCAGTTCCTCGTCCGGAAGCGAGTTGCCGTGGACGTAGACCGTGCCAGCGGTGAGCAGCCCCTCGCGTTCCAGCGTGGCGATCGGGCGCTCGGCAACCGGCCCGGCGCCGACGTGGACGGCGATCGGCAGCGCCAGCTCGCGCGCCAGCTTCCAGTCCTCGCGCACTGATTCGATCGGTGAGTACGAGGGCCCCATCGGCGACAGCGCCATGGTTAGCAGGCCGTTGTCGGTCGGGAAATAGCGCTCGCGGACGCGGCGGATGTCGGCGAGGTCGCGGGACGTGCTGAAGACCGGGAAGCCGTAGCCGAACACCGCGCGGATCCCGGACGCGTCGAGCGCGGACACGGCCGCGTCGGCGTGGTCGGGCGACCGCATCGCGTGCGCGTAGTCCTGCACCGTGGTGACCCCGGCGTCGAGGCATTCCAGGGCGCCGAAGTAGGCGCTCGCGCGCAGGTCGTCCGGCGTGAACCGTGGTCCGAGCCGGCCCGCGACCAGCTCCAGGTAGCCGCCGAGGTCGGTCTCGGCGGTCAGCCCGCGCAGCGCGGTCAGCCACAGGTGGCGGTGGGTGTCGACGAAGCCGGGCAGGACCACGCGGTCCGAGGCGTCGACGACCTCGGCGGTCCCGGCCGGCAGACCGACGCCGACCTCGATCACGCGACCGTCCTCGATCAGCAGGTCGACGCCGGAGCGCACGGTCGGGACGGCGGAAGCCGGCGGTCTGGACGGACCGGCGTCGTCGAAGTCGATGAGGCACGCGATGCCGGAAACGAGCAGGCGGGAAGCGCTCATGGGAAATCCCCTCCAAGGAAAGCTTTCTTAAAAGCTATCGGGGAAGGGGTCTACGCTGTCAAGCGTGACGAGCCCTCCCGACCGCGCCGAACAGCTCATGGCCGCCTGGCGCGCCGAGCTGCCGGAGATCCTGGGCCCGACCACCGAGCTCACCAAGCGCGTCCTCATCCTGGCCGGCCGCCTGGACGCCGCCACCCGCGCCGAACTGCCCGCCCTCGGCCTCACCGTCGCGGCCTACGACGTCCTGCTCACCCTCCGCCGCGCCGGCGCGCCCTACCGCCTGCGCTCCAACGAGCTGACCCAGGACCTCCTGCTCAGCACCGGCGGCACCAGCAACGTGATCAACCGGCTGGCCGCCGACGGCCTGGTCCACCGCGAACCGGACCCCGCGGACGGCCGCAGCACCCTGGTCCGCCTCACCCCCGAGGGCGTGGCCCTCGCCGAGCGCGCGGTCCGGGCCACCAGCGCGGCCCACGAGGCGGTGTTCGCCGGGCTGCCGCCCGAGGTCGTGAAGTCCGCGACCGAGGCGCTGCGCGCGATCCCCGCCACGCCGCCGGCCGGTGCGGTCGCGGTCCAGCCGGCGGCCGCACGGGTGCGCCGCGTCAGGAACTGAGCGCGCGCCGGTCGTACTCGCCGCGCGCCGCGTCGATCTCCTCGATGTTGGCGTAGGCCCAGGCCCGCACCTGCTGCACCGTGGCCAGCAGGCTGGTTCCGAGCCGGGTCAGCGTGTACTCGACGGTCACCGGCACGGTCGGGAAGACCTCGCGGCTGACCAGTCCGTCGCGCTCCAGGGCCCGCAGGGTCTGGGTCAGCATCTTCTGGCTGACGCCCTCGACCTTCCGTTTCAGCTCCGAGAAGCGCAGCGTCCCGTCCTCCAGCGCCATCAGGACGATGCCGGTCCAGCGGTCCGAGATCCGCTCGAAGATCTGCCGGGAAGGACAGTTGCTTTCGAAGACGTTCCAGGTCTTTACCTCGATGGTTTCCACCAGGTACCTATACAACCGACGAGTGCCTTCTTTCAATGAGAGAGTTGGCTGCCTACCGTCGAGGACATGAAAGCTGTCATCGCCACCGGCCTGAACGTGCTGGCCGACTCCCTGGAAATCGCCGACGTCCCCGAGCCCGCGCCGCAGGCCGACGAAGCCGTGGTCGCGGTCGAAGCCTTCTCCGTCAACCGCGGCGAGGCCCTGTTCCTGACCGGCGGCTACGGCCGCCCCGCGGACAAGGGCTGGCGTCCCGGCCAGGACGTCGCCGGCGTGGTGGTCCGCGCCGCCGCCGACGGTTCCGGTCCGGCCGTCGGCACCCGCGTCGCCGGCCACCCGGAGGGCACCGGCTGGGCCGAGCGGGTCGCGGTCCCGACCGGCAAACTCGCCGAGCTGCCCGACGACGTCTCCACCACGGCCGCGGCCGCGCTCCCGCTCGCCGGGCTCACGGCGCTGCGGCTGGTCCGGGCCGCCGGCGACGTCGTGGGGCATCGCGCGCTGGTCACCGCCGCGGCCGGCGGCGTCGGCTTCTTCCTGACCGAGCTGCTGGCCGGCGCGGGGGCCGAGATCGTCGCCGTGACGTCGAACGACGCCCGGGCGGTCCGGCTGCGCGAACTCGGCGCCGCAGCGGTCGTGCAGCGTGCCGCCGACGCCGAAGGCCGCTACGACCTGGTCTTCGAATCCATCGGCGGCCAGGAGTTCGCCGACGCCGTCGGCAAGGCCGCGCCCGGCGCCACGGTGCTCTGGTACGGCCAGGCCGGTCTGAAAGCGCCGACCCTGGACTTCTTCAGCCTGATGGCCGCGACCCCGCTGACCATCAAGCACTTCCCACACTGGATCTCGCTGTTCACCGACGGCCAGGACATCGCCACCCTGGTCCGCCTGGTCGGCGCGGGCCGTCTGCACCCCGAGATCGGGCGGGTCGCCGACTGGGCCGAGACCGCGCAGGCCATCGCCGACGTCTACGAGCGCCGGGTGCGGGGCAACGCGGTGCTCACGATCTCCTGAGCGCACGGCCGTCACAAATTTGTCACGACAGGGAACCGCCCCGAACATCCATGCGTCCCCCACTTGGGGAGAAAGCACAGCGCAGATGGGGGTCAGGACATGGCGGGGCTCGACGAACGCGCGCGGGCAGGGCTGACAGCCCTGCTCGCCGTGGGCATCCCGGTCGCGGCAGGCATCGCGGCCGGGATGCGCGGCAACGGCGACGGTCCGGTGTTCCAGGCCGGCGCCGTCCTCGGCGCGTGCGCGGCGACGCTGCTGGCGACCCGCCGCGGGCTGTGGTGGCTGCTGCCGGCCCAGCCGATGATCGTGGTGCCCTCCGCGGTGCTGGGGATGCTGCTGTCCGAGCCGAGCGGGACCAACCGCACGAAGATGGGCACGGACACCGTGAGTGCGCTGCACCATGCTTTCGTCATCACGCTGGTGGCGCTGGGGGCGGTGCTCGTCGTGGCGTTGCTGAAGGCCGCCGTCGGTCGGGGTGTGGAGCCGAAGTCGGCTGGGGCGCACCGTGGCTAAGACAGAGAAAAAGGCCGGGCAGGCAGGGCAGGCAGGGCAGGCCGCGCAGGCGGGCACCGCCGTGCGCCGCACCCCGCCGGCGATCATCGCCGCGCGCAGCGTCTTCGCACTGGCCGGGGCCGCCGTCCTGGCCGGCTCGGGCGTGGCCTGGTACGGCGTGCACAAGCTGGACAGCGGCGTGCAGACCGTGGACACCAGCCAGGTACACCTGGCCCACGGCGCGCCGGCTCCCAAGCACACCGGCCTGGACAAGTCCGTCAACGTCCTGCTGGTCGGCCTCGACTCGCGGTACGCGATGAACGGCGACCCGCTGCCGGACAGCGTCGTGCACGACGAGCTCCACGCCGGCTCCGCCTCCGACCTGCTCGGCGGCGAGAACGCCAACAGCGAGATCATCCTGCACATCCCGGCGAACAACGGGACGCCGACCGCGGTGTCGATCCCGCGCGACGACTGGGTCGACGCCCAGGACGGCGACGGCAACTCGATGGGCACGATGAAGGTGAAGGAGGCCTACGGCAACGCCTACTACTACGCGACGCAGAAGGCCTCGGCCGCCGGCACCACCGACGTCCACCAGCTCGCGAAGATCGGCCACGCCGCCGGGATCAAGGCGCAGATCGCCACCCTGGAGACGCTGCTGAACATCCCGATCGACCACTTCGCCGAGGTGAACCTGATGGGGTTCTACGACGTCGCCGGCGACGTCGGCCCGGTCCAGGTCTGCCTGAACCGGGCGACCAAGGACGCGAACTCCGGTGCGGACTTCCCGGCGGGCGTCTTCACCCTCCAGACCCAGACGCAGGCGCTGTCCTTCGTCCGGGAGCGCGAGGACCTGCCCAACGGCGACCTGGACCGGACGCACCGCCAGCAGGCCTACATCACCGCGGTGCTGAAGAAGCTCAAGGACCAGGGCATCCTCAGCGACCTGTCGAAGATGGACAGCCTGATCGGCACCGCCGAGAAGGACGTCATCATCGACAGCGGCTGGGACCTGCTGGACTTCGCAGGCAACGCCTCCAGCCTGTCCGACAGCAGCACCTCCTTCCGCACCGCCCCGATCGTCACCGACTCGGAGTGGAAGTGGATCGGGAAGAACCACGAGGTCGGCAACGGCATCGACATCCCGACGGTCCAGGCCTTCGTGAAGAACGCCTTCGCCGGCAGCGACGCCACCGCCCCGGCCCCCACAACGCCAATCACCTCGCCGACCCCGGCCCCGACCTCCACCGCGACCAGCACCCCGCCCCCGCACGTCAGCGGCACCGCCATGGTGTTCAACGCCTCCGGCGTGAACGACGTGGCCACCAAGGAGGCCGCGGCCCTGACCACCCTCGGCCTGACCACCTCGATCGGCAACAACATCCGCCCCTACCACCAGCACACGACGGTGCTGTACGGAAGCGGCGCCTCGGCAGCCGCCCAGGCCGTCGCCGCGCAACTCGGCGCCGGGGTGACCCCGACCGCCAGCGATTCGCTGAACGCCGGCGCGGTGCAGGTCTTCATCGGCACGGACAAGGGCGACGCGATCGCCGCCGGAACGATCGGGACGGTTCCGACGACGCCGGGGACGTCGGGCACGACGAGCACGACGAGCACGACGTCGGGCAGTTCGACGCCGTCGTCCTCGGCAACGACGACCGATTCCGGCAACGGCGAGAACGGCGGGACGATCGCCGGGAACGGCCCCGATTCGCAGAACGGGATCCCCTGCATCAACTGACCCCCATCGCAACCTGCGTATAGACACTTTGTACGTCCCCTGAATACGCAGGTTGCGGGACCCGTCGCGGTACTCCAAGCCCCAAGATCCCCTCAAGTCCATCAACAGGGGGATCCTCCATGTCTCGACGCAAGTCCCGCGTGCTGGCCTCGGTCGGCGTGCTCGCCGCAGCCGCCGGGGTCATGGCGTTGCCGTCGACCGCCGCGCAGGCGGCCGCACAGCATGTCAACGGCCACATCATCTGGGTCGACAGCACTACTGGCTGGACCGAGGCCGACGCCGACGGCTCCAACGCCCACGCGGTGACCCCAACAGGTGGCGGGTACACCGATGCCGGCGTGGTGTCGCAGGTCGAGTATTCGCCGGACGGCACGAAGGTCGCGTTCGTCCTGGTGCTCCGGGCGACGCCCACCGACTCCAGCGCGAGGGCCGAGCTGTGGATCGCCGACGCGTCCGGCGCGAACGCGCACCGTGTCGCCGCGTTCGCCCACCTGCGGAACCTGGCGTGGTCCCCCGACGCCACGAAGATCTACTTCGTCGGGGACAAGACGCAGCCGTACGACACCGGCCAGGTCAACGTGGTCGACGTCGATGGTTCGGGACTGTCCGTACTGCCCGGGCAGACCAACTGCGTGTCGTATTCGCCGACCGTGGCGCCGAACGGCCTCGTCGCGTTCGCAGAAGTCTGCGCGGGGTCCTCCTTCGCGGTCCCCGTGGCCCTGGACCCGGGCGCGACCTCGCTGCGCCAGCTGGGCTTTCGGCCGCAGTCGTCCATCGCCTACTCCCCCGACGGCAAGTGGATCGCCTACATCTCGAACGCCGGACCCAGCGGCACCGGTCTGAACATCATCCCGGCCGCCGGCGGCGCCCCGAT
Source organism: Catenulispora sp. EB89 (assembly GCF_041261445.1). Lineage (NCBI taxonomy): Bacteria > Bacillati > Actinomycetota > Actinomycetes > Catenulisporales > Catenulisporaceae > Catenulispora > Catenulispora sp. EB89. Next base: position 20,357 of record NZ_JBGCCU010000005.1, on the reverse strand, counting down.
CCAGATCAGCGCCGCGAACGTCTTCGGCTCGATCACCTGGTCCCCGGACGGAGCGAGCCTGCTCACCTGGACCAGCAAGCCCAGCGCGCCCATGGGTCCCTCGACGCAGATCAACGTGCTGAACAAGGTCGCCGTCAAGGCTGACTCCCCGCTGGTGCCCATCGCGACCAACACCACCATCGGCGCCGAGGCCAGCTGGCAGAACGGCCCGAGCACCGCCCCGGCCCGCCCCGTCGCCGACCGGATCGGCGGTGCCGACCGCGTCGACACCTCGGTCAAGGCCTCCCAGTGGTCCTTCGACACCACCGGCACCGGCGGCCGTCAGGCGGCCAGCGCCGTCATCACCCGCTCGGACCTGTTCGCCGACGCCCTCGCGGGCAACGCGCTGGCGGCCGAGAAGGACGGCCCGCTGTTCATGACCGGCACCACCGCGCTCGACCCGCGGGTCGGCGCGGAGCTGACCCGCATCCTGCCGCGCGGTGCGAACGTCTACATCCTCGGCGGCACCAGGGCGCTGAGCACCGAGATCGACACCGAGGTCGGAGCGCTGGGCTTCACGCCGGTGCGGGTGGCCGGCGACGGCAAGGCCTACGCCGACGACCGCTACGGCACCGCGCAGGCCATCGCCGACCAGATCACCGGCTTCAGCTGGCGGGCCGGCGTGCGGGTCCCGGTTTCCGCCCCGCACTCGGTGTTCGTCGCGACCGGTCTGGACTACCCCGACGCGCTGGCCGCCGGCGCGGCGGCGGCTCAGGACCCGAACGGCCTGGGCGTCGTGATGCTCTCCGACGGCACCGGCCTGCTGCCCTGGACCCAGGCCTACCTGGCCAAGCTCGACCCGGCCAAGACGCACGTCTACACCGTCGGCGGCCAGGCGACCGCCGCCGTGGCCAAGGCGTTCCCGCAGTGGAAGGGCCTGACCACACCGCTGGCCGGCGCCGACCGCTACCAGACCGCCTACCAGGTCGCGACGCACTCGATGTTCGGTCCGACACTGCACGAGGTCGGGATCGCGACGGCTGCGAACTGGCCGGACGCGCTGTCCGGCGGTGCGCTGATCGGGCTGCAGCACGGGCCGCTGCTGCTGGCCGGGCCCAACGGTCTGACCGCGCAGGAAGCCAGTGTCCTGGGTACGCCTGGACTCGGCGGGATCGCGGTGTTCGGCGGCACGTCCGTGGTCTCCGGCGCGGTGCTGAACGCGACGGCGAACACCGCGTTCGGTGCGGGCGGCTGGGACGCGGGCTTGAACCGCCAGGCTCCTGCGCTCAAGTAGTCCTGAATCCTCCTCTCGTCTCCTTATCTCGTCTGCTTATAGGGATCGGCAAGAAATGACCTCACGTATGCGCGTCCGCCTGGGCGCGGCCGCAGTAGCGGCGGCAGCGGTCGGCGGGATGCTGGCCGTGTCGCAGCCCGCGGCGCAGGCGGCTCCGGCCTATCAGAACTCGTTCATCGCCTTCGGCGGCACCGGCCCGGGCTGGTCGGTCGTCAACGCCGACGGCTCCGACCAGCACGCCATCACCCCGAGCGGCGGCGGCTACGACCCGGGCACGATGGCCGTGTTCGGCCTCAAGTACTCGCCGGACGGATCGCACGCCGCGTTCGCGGCCGGCGGCAGCGGCGGGTCGGCACTGTGGGTGTCCGCCGCGGACGGCAGCGGCGCGCACAAGGTCGTCGGCGTGATCGACGACACCTACCGGACCAGCCTGGCCTGGTCGCCGGACGGCAAGCTCGTCTACTATTCCGCGAACGGCCAGATCTTCCAGACAAAGGCCGACGGCTCCGGCACCCCGACCGTCGCGTTCACCGACTCGGGCAACTGCAAGGACACCTCGCCGCAGACCACGCACAACGGCTACATCTACTTCGTCCGCGTCTGCTCGGGCCGCTCGCCGGCCCAGTACGGCGGCTACGCGATCCACCGCCCCGGCGACCTGCTGCCCGTACCGACCGGGGGGAGCAACTTCACGCCCTCGGCGATCTCGCCCGACGGCACCCGGTACGCGATGGACTACCAACTGGCCCAGCCCGGCTCCACCCAGCCGGCCGACACGCTGTTCGTCGATCCGGTGAACAGCGACGACATCATGCACCCCACGGTCCGCCTGGCGGCGACCCACACGATGCAGGCACTCGCCTACGGCGCGTCCGGCAGCCTGGTCTACGCGGACACGTCCTCCGTGCAGACCAGCCCCGGGAACGACACCTGGACCTCGACCATCCAGACCGTCCCGGACCGGCCGAACCAGGCCCCGCACACGGTCGCCACGATCGTCGGCACCAAGCCGAACACCATGCCGGTGCAGTTCGTGGACTGGGTGGACGGCTCGGCGAACTTCGGCGCCCGGCCGGTCGCCGACCGCGTCGGCGGCGGCGACCGGATCGCCACGTCGATCGCGGCGTCGAAGTGGACCTACGACGACAAGGACGGCAGCGGGCGCAAGGCCTCCTCCGCGGTCCTGGCCCGCAGCGACACCTTCGCCGACGCGCTCGGCGGTACCGCGCTGGCCATCCAGGAGAACGGCCCGCTGCTGCTCACCCCGACGGCGTCGCTGGACAAGGGCGTCGAGAGCGAGCTCACCCGCATTCTGCAGCCGCACTCGACGGTGTTCGTCCTCGGCGGGACCGCGGCGCTGAGCCCGGCGGTGGCGAACCGTCTGACCGCGCTCGGCTACAACGTCGAGCGGGTCGCCGGCGACAACCGCTACGGGACCGCCGTGGCGATCGCGGAGGACATCAGCGGGACCCCGCACCAGACCGGCTCGGTGCTGGTCGCCACCGGCGTCGACTACCCGGACGCGCTGGCCGCCGGTGTCGCGGCCGGGCAGGAGCGCTACACCGGGCCGGGCGAGTCCAACGCCCTCAACGGCGGCGTGGTGGTGCTCACGGACGGCACATCGATGCCGAAGGAGACCGCGGACTACCTGAAGCAGATCGACCCGCACGTCCAGCGCGTCTACGCGGTCGGCGGCCAGGCGGTGAAGGCGGTCGCGGCGGCGTTCCCGTCCTGGACCGGCGTCACGCCGCTGGCCGGCGCGAACCGCTACGAGACCGCGGCCAAGGTCGCCGCCTCGCCGTTGTTCGGCTCCGGCGCGGCCGGACGCTACTCGATGGTCGGCGTCGCCACCGCGGGCAACTGGCCGGACGCGCTGTCCGGCGGCGCGCTGATCGGCAACCAGGGCGGCCCGCTGCTGCTCGCGGACGCCGCCGGCACCCCGGGTTCGCAGGCCGCGGTGGTGAGCGGCGCGCACCTGAAGGGGCTCGTCGTGTTCGGCGGGACCTCGGTGGTGAGCAACGGCGCGCTCGGCGCGATCGCGAACAACGCGTTCGGGTCCGGTGCCTGGGAGTCGGCGGTCGACCGGGACGCTCCGGCGCTGCCGTAGTCGATGACACAGCCGATGAGTTCGTAGTCGATGAGTCGATTCGTCGAGTAATCGACGCACACTGACACGCCGAGGGCGCGCTCGGACGATCCCCACAGGATCGCTCCGGGCGCGCCTTCGGCGTTCCCCCAGAGGCCGGATTCGAGTATTTACAGAGTTAGGAAACTTAACTAACCTGATGAGATATCAGATGTATGAGACATCACGTCGCGCCCGCGCGAACCCACCGTGAAGCCTCTCCTCGCCCTTGAGACGGAAGGAATCGTGATCATGACAGACCCCACCCGTCGCCCCACGATCATGAGCAGGCGCACAGTCATCCGCTCCCTGGCGGTCTCCTCGATCGCCGCACCGGCCGCACTCGCCGCGCTCGGCGAAGCACCCGCCTGGGCCACCGGATCGCGGCCCGCGGCGACGCCGCTGTGGCATCCGGTCCCGGCCGTGGACAAGCTCAACGCGTTCGAGGGCGTCGAGGCCGACCGGGGCCACCGGCACCCGAACCGCACGTACGTCCTGGTCGAGGACGCCGACCACTACCGGCTGAACATCTGGCACGACGACCTCGACACCACCGGCAACAACGACCGCCAGCGCACCGAGGTCAAGGGCATGGTGCAGAACGGCACGGCCTTCAAGATGCTGAACGGCCAGACCTGGCAGATCGAGTACGCCATGTACATGCCCTCGACGCTGCACGGCACCAGCCGCTTCACGCACATCTTCCAGACCAAGACCGTCGACCCCGACGCCGGCCCCTGGTGCACGCTCGACCTGACGCGCGGTTCAGGCGGGACGGAGATGATCAACGCGAGGGCGTACGGCACCCCCGGAGCGCCCGACATCGCCGCCGGCCGCCTCGCACCGCTGCGGGACAAGTGGGTCACGGTGCAGTGGACGCTGACCATCGGCCAGCGGGGTGCGGCCACCTTCGCGCTGCTCGACGGGACCGACCCGAGTTCTCCCGTCTACATGAAGGGCAGCGAGAAGAACGTGGTCATCCCCGCGAACACGTCGTACGTGCGGCCCAAGTGGGGCATCTACCGCTCGATCGAGAGCGCGCCCTCGGACATCATCGACACGTACATCCTGTTCAAGAACTACACCGCGACCCGGTTGTCCTAGACCTGGTTCGGGTTCGGGTTCGGGTTCGGGTTCTGGATCTGGTTCGGGCCCAGGTCCGGCGTCGCAAGGCGCCGCACCACGATGATGTTCTCGGTGACCGTCGCCGTCTGCCCCTGCGGGTTGGTGGCCGTGCGCCGCGGCGCGTCACACCGCTCGGCGCGCCATCCCTCATCGAGCCGCAGCGACGCCAGCACCTCCGCCGGCGTGGGGAACCGCACGTCCTGACCCGCCTGCCACGACCACGGCGCCACCGACGCGTGCTCCACCACGATCAGCAGACCGTTCGGCGCCACCGCGTGCGCCGCCCGACGCAGCACCTCGGTGCGCGGGAACTCAAGCGGCGTGTGGAAGTACGTCGCGCAGACCAGATCGAAGTCGCCCGAGGGGAAGCTCTCGGCCAGGTCGTTGCGGACAGGGTGGACCCGGTCGGCCACGCTGACCGCCCAGGCGCACTCGGCGACGCGGTCCAGCGCGGTCTGCGAGACGTCGACGGCCGTGACGTCCCACCCCAGGCCGGCGAGCCAGATCGCGTCGCCGCCGTGGCCGCAGCCCAGGTCCAGCGCCGCGCCCGGGGTCGGGGCGAAGGTCGTGACGAGGTCCTTCAGCACCACGTTGGGCTTGGTGCCCCAGTTGGCGTTCAGCCGCGCGTAGTGCGCCTCCCAGAAGGTCGCGGAGTCGGTATCGGTATCAAGGTCGCTGTGCACCTGAGGTCTCCTTTTCGCAGCGTGGTCCGTCACCGTCGACCTTGCGCCGCGCCCTGCCGAACTTGCAATCCTTCGTGCCTTTTCAGCAATCTGGAGCCATGGCGAACACCAAGCAGCACATCCTGGACGCCGTCGGCCCCCGCCTGCGCGACCTGCGCCACCGTCGCGGAATGACGCTCGCCGAGCTCGCCGAGCACACCGGCGTCAACGAGAGCACCCTGTCCCGGCTGGAGAACGGCACCCGCAAACCGACGCTGGAGCTCCTGCTCCCCCTCGCCGAGGTCTACGCCGTCCCGCTCGACGACCTCGTCGGCGCGCCCCGCACCGGCGACCCGCGCATCCACCTGCGGCCGGTGACCCGCCACGGCATGACGCACATCCCGCTCAGCCATCCCGGCGGCGTCCAGGCCCACAAGCTCCTCATCCCGCCGCGGCCCGACACCGAGCCGGAGCCGAAGACCCACGAGGGATTCGAGTGGCTCTACGTCATCGCCGGCCGGCTGCGCCTCGTGCTCGGCGACCAGGACCTGGTGCTCAAGCCGGGCGAGGCCGCCGAGTTCGACACCCAGGTGCCGCACTGGCTCGGGGCGGACGGCGACCGGACCGTCGAGCTGCTGATCCTGTTCGGGAAGCAGGGAGAGCGTGCGCATCTCAAGGTGCGTACTGCCTGAAGCGTGCATAGCGACGCGTCAGGCCACTAAGACACCGCTGCGCGCGCCAGCCAGCTCAGCGCGTCGGCGCTGGGGGTATCGGGGTCGGGCGTGATGAACACGATCTGCTGGTCGGCGTCCGCGATCGGGATCACGTCGCAGTTCACGCGCAGCAGGCCGAGCTCCGGGTGCAACATCGACTTGGTGCGGTGTCCGGGGAGGCGGACCTGCTTGCCGGCCCACAGGTCGCGGAACTCCGCGCTGCCCGCGCTGAGCTGCGCCAGGAGGTCGCGGAGGTGCTGGCTGCGGGGGTAGCGGTCGGCGGACGCGCGAAGGCGGGAGACGGCGATCTCGGCGAAGTCCTCGTGGCCGTCGGTGAGGACCTGTTCGCGGTCGAGGAAGCGGCGGCGGGCCAGGTTGGGGCGGGTGTCCAGGTCGCCGAAGAGGGCCTGGGCCAGGGGGTTGAAGGCCACGACGTCGTAGGCGGCGGAGGTGACCAGGGCCGCGGCGAGGGGGAGGCGCCGGAGGAGGTCGGTCACGTGCGGCGTGACCTCGCGGGGCGGGTTCTCGGGAGAGGGCAGGTTCTGGCCGGCGAGGGCGAACAGGTGGATGCGCTCGGCCGGTTCCAGGCGGAGGGCGCCGGCCAGGGCTTCGAGGATCTGCGGCGAGGGGCGCGGGCCTCGGGCCTGCTCCAGGCGGACGTAGTAGTCCAGCGACATGTTCGCCAGGTCGGCGACCTCTTCGCGGCGCAGGCCCGGAGTGCGGCGCTGAGGTGCGGTGACTGTGGAGGGCGCGTGGAGCTGCTCCCGGCGGTCACGCAGGAAGCGCGCCAGTTCGTCTCTGGCCATCGCGGCTCACCTCCCTCTGCGCTTGCCGGCAGCTCGCAACTCGCCACGGCGTCACTCGCTGGTACTAATTGTCCCTGGCTGCTCCCTCGGAGGCGAGTGAGTCTGAAGCCATGACTCAATTGATCGCACTGGTCACCGGCGCCAGCCAGGGGATCGGCAAGGAAATCGCCCGCCAGCTGGCCGAGGCCGGCCTCACCGTCCACGTCGGGTCCCGAACCGCCGACCGCGCTCAGGAAGCGGCGGCGGACATCGGCGCGGATGCTCGGCCGCTGGTCGTGGATGTCACGGATGCGGCGAGCGTCGCTGCGGCGGCGAAGCAGGTCGAAGTCCTCGACATCCTGGTCAACAACGCCGGTGTCTCGCCGTCCGAGGGCCGTCCCGCGCAGGATGAGAACGCCGACGCCTTCCGCGCTGTCTTCGAGACGAACGTCTTCGGCGTGGTCACGGTGACGAACGCGTTCCTGCCTGCGCTGCGACGCTCCGCGCGGCCCCGGATCGTCAACATCTCCAGCGGCACCGGCTCGCTGGCCCTGGCGACTGGGGAGATGGCGAAGTACCAGGGCGCTTATGCCTCCTACCGGGCCTCGAAGACCGCGCTCAATGCCCTGACTGTCCTTTACGCGCAGAGCCTGGCTGGCGACGGGATTGCGGTCAACTCCCTGGCGCCCGGACTACGGCGCACCGGCCTCAACGCTGCGTCGGCGAACGGAGGGGACCCGTCCGAGGCTGCCGCCGCAGCCGTCCGGCTCGCGCTGTCCCCGGACGACACCGTCACAGGGTCCTTCATCAACTGGGACAAGGCCGCTCTGCCCTGGTAGCCGGCGGCTCGTGGCCGGTTCACCGCGCCTCGGCGATGAGCTCCTCATTCGCCGAGGCATCGCTGTTTGAGGGCTGCGGCTGCGATTCCGGCTGCGATTCCAGCTGCGGCTCCAGGTGCGGCTCCGGCTGCTGGTGCGCCGGCCGCCGCGAGCCCGGCACCAGGATGACCACGCCCACGATCGCCATCACCACCGCACCGGCCCACATCGCGTGCTGCCAACCGCTCACGAACGACTCGCGCGCGGCGACGGCCACCGCGTGCGCCTGCGGCCCGGCCTCGTGCGCGGCGGCGAGGGCGTTCGCGACGCCCTGGCGAGCGGTGTCGGCGACCTGGGCCGGGACCGCGTGGAGCCGCGAACCGATGGCCCTCCGGTAGCCGGTGGTCACCAGCGCACCGAGCAGCGCGATGCCGAGCGCCGTCCCGAACTCCCGGGTCACGTCGTTCAGCGCCGAGCCGACGCCCTGCTTCTCGCGCGGCAGCGAGCTCGTGATGGCCTCGGTTGCGGGCGTCATCGTCAGGCCCATGCCGAGCCCCATCGCGAGCATGCCGGGCAGGATCGAGAGGTAGCCGCCGCCGACGGACACCATCGCGGCCATGAGCACCAGCCCGCCGCTGCTCAGCAGGATGCCGACGGCCATCGTCGCGCGGCTGCCGACGCGCGGCGCGAGCTGCGGGGCCAGGCCCGAGGCGGCCATCATCAGCAGCGCCATCGGCATCAGGCCCAGCGTGGATTCCAGGCCCGACCAGCCGAGCACGGCCTGGAAGAACGGGAACAGGACCACGAAGATGCCCGCCTGCACCCCGAACACGGCCAGCAGCGACACCGAACCGCCAGCCAGGCCGCGCTGGCGGAACAGGCGGACGTCGAGCAGGGGAGCCGCGCTGCGCAGTTCCCAGACCACGAACCCGACCCCGGCGACCACTCCGACCAGCGCGCTCAGCAGCGTCGCGGGCGCGGTCCAGCCGCTGGCCGGGCCCTCATGCAGGAAGTAGACCAGCCCGACCACCGCGACCATCGAGGTCAGCGCGCCGACCAGGTCGAAGCGGTGCGTCGGCACCTCGCGGGAGTTCGGCACCGACCGCAGCGTCATCGCGCCGGCCACCACGACGAGCGCGACCGGCAGCACGAACAGCCACCGCCAGCTGGCCAGGTCGACGAGGGCGGCGGACAGGAACATCCCGAGGATGCCGCCGCCTCCGGCCACACCGGTCCATACGCCGATCGCCTTGGCGCGCTCGGCCTCGGGGAAGGTCGAGGTGATGACCGCGAGCGTGACCGGCATGATCATCGCCGCGCCGACGCCGCTCAGGAAGCGGGCGCCGAGCATGACCTCCGGCGAGCCGGCCAGACCGGCCGCCGCGCTGGCCACGCCGAAGGTGAGCAGGCCGGCCAGCAGCATCGGCTTGCGGCCCCAGCGATCGCCGAGCGCGCCGAGCGGCAGCAGCAGCGCGGCCAGGGTGATGGTGTAGATGTTGATGATCCACAGGACCTCGGTCTGCGAGGCACCGAACGATGCGGACAGCTCCGGCTGCGCGACGCTCAGTCCGGACACCGAGGCGATGACCGCCATCAGAGCGATGCAGACGGCGGCGAGGATCGTGCGGCGCTGCCGCGGGTCTAGGACGGCCGTATCGAGGCCGGAGGTCTGAGGGGACCGGTTGGTCGGCATGAGCGTTTCCCTTCGCGAGCGGTACGCCGTCAGAGTGCGGACCGTGTCACCGAAACGCAAACCTTCTTGCCGAATGGCAAAATGGAGTCATGGAGGAGAATCCCGAGGGTCCTGAGGACCACGACGACATCGACCGCACGCTGGACGCCGTCGGACCGAGGCTGAAACGCCTGCGCCAGCGCAGCGACGTCACCCTCACCGACCTGGCGAAGCAGACCGGCATCTCGGCCAGCACCCTGTCCCGCCTCGAAGCCGGCCTGCGCCGGCCGACCCTGGAGCAGCTGCTACCGCTGGCCCGCGCGCACGGCGTCACCCTCGACGAGCTCGTCGACGCGCCGCCGACCGGCGACCCCCGCCTCAACCTGCGGCCCATCTCCTGCGACGACGGCTCGGTGATCCTGCCGCTGACCCGCAGGCCCGGCGGGATCCAGGCGTACAAGTTCGTGCGGCCGGCCGGCCGGGACGACGACGCCCCGGACCTGCGGACGCACGAGGGGTTCGACTGGGTCTATGTGCTGAACGGGACGCTCCGGCTGGTCCTCGGGGAACACGACCTGCTGCTCAAGCCCGGCGAGGTCGCGGAGTTCGACACCCGGACCCCGCACTGGTTCGGGGCCACCGCGGCCGGGCCCGTCGAGTACCTGAGCCTCATCGGGCGGCAGGGCGAGCGCGCTCATGTCCGGGCGGTGAGTCGGTAGTCAGCGCACGAGGGGCCAGGACATCGGCTGTCCCTGCGCCGGACGTCGGCGGCCGGTTCAGGGTCCGGTCGGCTCGGCATCCCGTCAGCTCAGGGCTTGCGCGCGACCCCGCAGTAGTACCAGATCCGCTCGGACCCCTCCGGCGGCTCTCCGTCCGGCCGCCACCAGGGCAGGTGCGCGACACCCGGCTCGACCAACTCCAGACCGTCGAAGAACTCTTCGACCGCCGCCTGCGGCCGCAGCACGATCGGCGCCGTGGCCTTGTCGTACGCCGCCGCGGTCGCCCGGGCCCGCTCGGAGTCGAAGTCGTCGGTGACGTGCGAGATCGCCAGGTAGCTGCCGGAGGGCAGCGCCTTCAGCAGCCGGTCGAGGATCCCGCGCGGATCCTCGGCGTCCGTCACGAAGTGCAGGACCGCCACCAGCATCAGCGCCACCGGCCGGTCGAAGTCGAGCGCGGCGCGCACCTCGGGGTGGTTCAGGATCTCCTCGGGGCGGCGCAGGTCGGCCTGGACGATCGTGGTCGGCGCCAGGTCCGGCCGGACCAGCAGCGCCCGCGAGTGCGCCAGCACGATCGGGTCGTTGTCGACGCACACCACGTGCGAGCCCGGCGCCACGGCGTGCGCGACCTCGCCGGTCCCGCCGGGCCCCGGGATGCCGGTGCCGATGTCCAGGAACTGCCGGATCCCCGCGGCGGCCAGGAACCGCACCGCGCGCCCCAGGAACTCGCGGTTCGCCTGCGCCATCGCGAACGCCTCGGGATAGAACTCCAGGACCTTGCCCGCGGCGGCCCGGTCGACGGGGTAGTTGTCCTTGCCCTTGAGGAAGTAGTTGTACATGCGCGCCGGATGGGCGATCGAGGTGTCCACCTCGGGCGGCGCCCACCCCTCGCTCACGGGGCTCACGACATTGTGCTGCGGCAGTTCCGACACCGGCCGGCCCCCTCGATCTCGACGCCGGCGGTGAGCCGGACCGCGGTTCGCTGGCACATCGTACTCTGACGTCAGACGGTCAGAATCCGATGGCCTCGCGCAGGAGCAGCACGGTTCCGCGTCCCGGGATCAGCTCTCTGTTGAGTACGAGCATGCGGCTCACCATGCTGGGCGATTCGTACGCCCGCATCGTGCGCGCGCTCTCCAGCGGCAGGCAGTGTTCCTCGACTCGGCGCAGCGCCGCCGCCAGGTCGGGCACCACCTTCTGCGCGCCGACGACCCAGATCGCGTGCGCGGCGCCACCCGCGCTGGCCGGCAGCTGACTGCCGGTGCCCGAGGCCAGAACCAGCGAGCCGGTCTCGGTGACCGCGGCGACGCTGTTCACGACGTAGTCGGGACTGGCGGTCATCCTGCGGATCGCGTCGGCCTCGGTGGCACGGTCGGCGGCCAGCACGCGCGGCCGCACGGCGTCGTACCGGCCGCCGGCGTTGATGTCGTCGTCGATGCCGGACCGCCGCAGGGTCTCACTGGCGCCGGTGAAGACGGTGGCCTGCTCGGGTATCAGCTCCGCGATGCGCACCCGGGCCGCGGCGACGTCGTCGAGCACTTCGACGACGAAGCCGTGGTCGCGCAGCGCGGCAGCGGCCCGGTCCAGCTGGTCCGGGCTCGCCGGGGTGGCGAACGACTCACTCATGGCGGTCTCCTGTCTTGAGGTCTCACCACTTCGACAAGACAGCCGCATGAAATGTGAGGTGGACCGACCTCACAATCCACCACGCTGTCTTGTCGATATAGGTGGAGACGTAGCGACACACACGACCGAGGAGGTGAGGGACCATGACCACGCGATCCGAGCCGGGCCGCGGCGGACTCGACCCCGCCGTGAGCGCGCTCATGAGCGAGCGGCGTTCGCTGATCAACATCGGCTACCGCCTCCTCGGCTCCCTCGCCGACGCGGAGGACGTCGTCCAGGAGGCGTACGCCCGCTGGTACGCCCTGTCCGCGCGGGAGCAGCAGGAGATCGCGTCGCCCGGCGCCTGGCTGACCACGGTCGCCGGCCGCATCTGCCTGAACCTGCTGGCCTCGGCACGGGCCCGGCGGGAGACGTACGTCGGCGAGTGGATCCCGGAGCCCCTGCCCGAGCCCACGGAGTGGGTCGCCGGACCCCGCGCCGCCGTCGGAGGCGACCCGGCCGACCGGGTGACCTTCGACGAGTCGGTGACGATGGCCTTCCTGGTGGTCCTGGACGCGATGACCCCGGCCGAGCGCGTCGCCTTCGTCCTGCACGACGTCTACCGCTACCCCTTCAGCGAAGTCGCCGAGGTCATCGGCCGCAGCCCGGCAGCCTGCCGCCAACTGGCCTCCTCCGCACGCCGCCGCATCCGCACCGCACGAACACCGGCCGGCCCCAGCGCCGACCAGGCCGCCATCGTCCGCGACTTCAAGGCGGCGTGGGCGACCCAGGACATCGACGCGCTGATCGGCCTCCTCGACCCCGAAGCCACAGCCACCGCCGACGGCGGCGGTTTCGTCCCCACGCACCCGGAGCCCATCGTGGGCGGCGTGGAGATCGCCCACGCCTACGCCAAGCTCGCGTACGCGGTGGCAGACCGCGCGATGTTCGTGGAGTACACGGTCAACGGACAACCCGGACTGGTCGCACAGCAGGACGGCCGCACCCTGAGCGTGTTCGCGTTCGAAGTCGTGGACGGACGCATCCGGCACATCTGGGCAGTGGCAAACCCCGAGAAGATCCGCCCATGGCAAGCCGCCTGACCGCATCAGTCAAGCGGCCCGGGCCACTCGTGAGCGGGCAGCAGCTCCCGCAGAAGCGCCGTCCGCCCGCGTCCCAGAATCACCTCGGTATCGATGTTCGCCCAGTCGATCTGACGAATGAACTCCCGGCACCGTCCGCACGGCGGCAGAACCACCCAGACCCCGTCGTCGTCACGCCAAACCGCAACGATCCGCGCGATGCGGTACTCACGAGCGGTGACCATAGCCCCGATCGCCGCGGCCTCCGCACAGAACCCGGTGCCCGACCCGGTATCGATGCACACACCCGCGTAGACGTTGCCGTCCTCGGTAACCAACGCCGCACCGACGTCACCGAACAGCCGGTCACCGACCCGATGCGGATGGACGACGGCTTGGGCGGCGGCGATGAGGTCGTCGTTCGACACAGTGATCACTGCGTGGAAGGTACTACCTCTCCGGCCGCTGCCCGGCCACATTTACGCCGACGGTCAGCGCGGCAGCCCTCGCAGAAAGCTGAGGATCTGGTCCCACGATTCACTCGCGGCGGCGACATTCCCCGGACGCGTGCCGCCACGCTCGTCGAGGTGCCCTATCCCCGGCATCCACGGGTCGTCGACCATGTCGTGTCCCGCATTCGGATAGAGCACGGCCTTGTGCGGGAACGGGTTGTGGGCGGCATCGAGTTCCCTCATGATCTGCGGGGCCCAAATGAACGATCCCCAGAGTTTGTCATCGACTCCCGTGAGCGCCAGAACCGGACCGCTGATCTTGTCGACCGGGATCGTCTCGTCCGTGGGCAGCCCGACACCGCCCAGGGTCCATCCGTGGGGACCCGTCGGAAACCCCGGGCCGACCTGGGCGCTCGGCGCCATGACGATCGCGCCGTGAATGAGATCGGGGTAGTTCTGCGCCAGAAGCAGCGCCGCCTCAGACCCCCGCGACAGACTCAGCACGATGATGTGACCGCGATCGACACCGGGTTGGCCGGCGAGGTACTTGGCCGCCTTCGCGAAGTACTCGATCGGGATGTCGTTCAGCGTCTTGGGCGTACCAGGCTCGCCGAAATAACCCACGGCCAGAGCCGGAAACCCCTTCTCCGCCAGCATCTCCGCCCGGCAGGTCTCGAGATTCCCGCCCTCGGACCCGCCGAAGAGCAGCACCGCCGGCCGGGTACCGCCCCCGGACGACGGCATGGCCAGCCTGCCCTCGAAGCCATCCGCCGCCACCGAGAGCGCCGTGGTGGTGACGCCCGGGACCTGCCACAGGCGGGTCAGAGTCGTGGTGGCCGAGGCTTTGCCGACAACCGCCGTCAGCGTGACCACGAACGGCGCGGAACAGTTGCTACCGAAGTAGACGGCAGAACTGTCGGCAGGCTGCGGCGCATCCATGGACCACAGCAAGCCCATCTCGTCCACACCGGTATAGGTGCCCGCCGTCGAAGGCTGCTTGGCCACATCCACCACACCCGACGCATCCGCCTGGAACTGGCCGCTGCCATGCCAGTGGACCTCATCAAAATCCGCACTGTCGGACGTGATGGTGACAGCCGCGCCAGGCTTGAGCCCGGACAGCCGCACATCCACCGGATCGTAAACCCCGGGCGAAGCAGCACTCACGCTGAACCGGAGCCCGCCCCCAGACACCGCCCCCTGCGCCGAACCACTTCCGCCGCCACCACACCCGGCGATCAGAACCCCCGCGATCGCGGCCACCGCCGCCACCCGAACAGACCGGCTGTTCACAAGCTTCCCCCGTATTCGCCTATCGCGGCCCCCACCGACCCCGCCTTGTGCGCCAGGATAACCAGGCCACCGCCGCCGATCACCGTTCGGCACGACTCCGACGAACCGGCCGACCGGATTTACCTCAGGACCCTGAGATGGTTGACTGCCCCGCATGTCGAACCTCGGGGATTACGGCAGCGCGCTGGGGGCGATCGTCGCACTCGGAGCCGCCGGTTTCACAGCGCTCCAGGCCCGCGTCCAGCACCGACGCGAAGACTTCGAACTCGCCCGCGCCCTGCACACCGATCTGACCACCGGCCTGGTCGCCGACGCCCGCGCCCTGCTGGGCACTGTGACGTTCACCGACGCGGCGTCACCCGGACACGACGTGGGTGACGTCCGCCGCGCATACTTCACGCTCCTTTGGAGCTTCGAACGGATAGAAGGCGGGCGGAGCAGCATGACCGACAGGCACCGCCGGCCCAAGGACAAGCCCGATGCCGTCGACTTCCTGGACAAGCTGATCAACTGGCACGTCCGGTTCTGGAACAGCGACAGTGGCTTCCCGAAGATCCGAGACTGGCTGGCCGATGAGCTGGGCGATCCGGTGAGCGACAAGGACTCGGTCGCCGCCTTCGAACGACTGGCACTCCACTTCCCGGAGCCTGTTGCCCAGCCGAACCCCATCGCCGCGGTGTGAGCCGGATCCGCCATCAGCTCCGGTCGCCGCTCCCGCCCCCGCACCACCCCGACCAGCAAAAAGGCGCCCCCGAATCGGAGGCGCCCGCAAACATGTTCGTAGGGCGCGTGGGACTCGAACCCACAACCCACGGGTTAAAAGCCCGCTACTCTGCCAATTGAGCTAGCGCCCCACACACGCTCTGGCGTGTGTCGCGTACCAGGGTAGCGGGTCGGTCGTCGTTAGCAGAACCGGTTACGGGTTCGCTCACGGGTCGCTCGCCGGGTGGACGCGCCGCGGGTACCCGCTAATCATTTTGGCTCCCGGGCTGATCGTGCTCTATGCTTCAACTCGTCCCCGACGGACGGATGGACGTTGAGGGCAGACCAGCCCCCATCGTCTAGAGGCCTAGGACGCCGCCCTTTCAAGGCGGTAACACGGGTTCGAATCCCGTTGGGGGTACGCGGTACCAGTTGGGCCCGGAGGCGGTTATGAACCGGGGCGGTAATCCGATATGCTCTAGCGGGCGGTCGGGGAATCGGCCGAACTGGTGAAGCAAAGCAAGACAAGTACATACAAGGTCCCGTGGAGCAGCTAGGAGTGCTCGCCACCCTGTCAAGGTGGAGGCCGCGGGTTCAAATCCCGTCGGGACCGCACACGAAGAGCCGCCGCAAGGCGGCTTTTCTGCGTTCCGTGTGCCGGTGGCGGCCACCCGAGCGGCCTACAACCGCCGGTCTGCATCGCCGGTCCGTGCCGCAGGCCTTCGGCATGATGGAACCCGGTGATCAGCTCAACCGTTCACCGTTCGAACTGCCTGCGCGAGGGGAAACGGGGAGACATGCGCTTCATCCTGAACATCATCTGGCTGGTGCTCTGCGGGTTCTGGATGGCCTTGGGCTACGTGGTGGCCGGGATCATCTGCTGCGTGCTGATCATCACCATCCCCTGGGGGCTGGCCTCGTTCCGCATCGCGAACTACGCGCTGTGGCCCTTCGGGCGGACCATCGTCTCCAAGCCGACTGCCGGTGCCATGTCGTTCATCGGGAACGTCATCTGGTTCATCGTCGCGGGCTTGTGGCTGGCCATCGGTCACGCGGTGACCGGTGTGCTGCTCTGCCTGACCGTGATCGGCATCCCGCTGGGCATCGCGAACTTCAAGCTCATCCCGGTCTCGCTGGCCCCGCTCGGCAAGGAGATCGTCACCACCCAGCAGGCCGACTACCGGTACGGATACCGCTGACCGCGCTGCCGCGAGGCTGCCGCCGCGCCGCCCTCGTACAGCTGTAGCCGGTACCGCCGAACGGGTCCGCCGAACTCGGTGGGAGGCACCCCCCGCCATCCGGTATGCTGTTCGAGGTGTCCGGGAGACCGGACGCTTTCGCGGTAGGGCCAGGTAGCTCAGTTGGTACGAGCGTCCGACTGAAAATCGGAAGGTCGGCGGTTCGACCCCGCCCCTGGCCACCTCGGAGTACGACTGCAGAACCCCGTCGGGTGACCGGCGGGGTTCTTTCGTTTCCAGCTTCCCTCGGCGAGGAAAGTGAGTACCGTTGGCGGGCGACACTCAACCGAACAGGGGGAACGCGATGCGGCGCGCGATGGTCGTGACGGTGTCCAACCGTGCGGCGCAGGGCGTGTACGCCGACACCACGGGCCCGATCATCGTGGAGCGGCTGACCGAGCTCGGGTTCGCGGCCGCGGGCCCCGAGGTGGTGCCCGACGGGGCGCCGGTGGAGGCCGCGCTGCGGCGGATGCTCTCGCTCGGGTACGACGCGATCGTCACCACCGGAGGGACCGGCATCTCGCCGACGGATCAGACCCCGGAGATGACGCGGCGGGTGCTCGACTACGAGGTGCCGGGGATCGCCGAGGCGATCCGCGCCGAGGGGCTGCCGAAGGTGCCGACCGCGGCGTTGTCGCGGGGCACGGCCGGGGTCGCCGGCAACACTCTCATCGTCAACCTGCCCGGCTCGCCCGGCGGCGTGCGCGACGGCATGGCGGTGCTCGGGCGGATCCTCGGGCACGCGCTCGACCAGCTGCACGGGGGCGACCACTGAACCGGCCCGCCGGGTGGGGCGCGGCCTGGCCCGCTGTGCTGGCCGACGGACCGGTACGGCTGCGCCCGCTGGCGCTGTCCGACGCCCCGGCGTGGCGCGAGCTCAAGGAGCGGAACCGGAGCTGGCTGACCCGCTGGGAGGCCACCGTGCCGCCCGGCGACACCAGCGGGCGGATCACCTTCCGGCAGATGGTGCGGCGGCTGCGCACCGAGGCGCTGGCCGGTCGGATGCTGCCGTTCGCCATCGACTACGCCGAGCCCCCGGACCCGAGCGACCTGCCGGACGACGAGCTCGCCGACTATGAGCTGTCCGGGCACTCCCGCCGCGGACGCCGCCCCGCCGGCAAGCCGGCCGCGCCGGCCGTGCACCGCCTGGTCGGCCAGCTCACCGTCTCCAGCATCACCTGGGGCTCGCTGCGCTCGGCCAACGTCGGCTACTGGGTCGACGAGACCGTCGCCGGCCGCGGCATCACCCCGACCGCCGTCGCCCTGGCCGTCGACCACTGCTTCCGGGCCGCCGGCATGCACCGGATCGAGGTCTGCATCCGGCCGGAGAACGCGGCGAGCCTGCGCGTGGTCCACAAGCTCGGCTTCCGCTCCGAGGGGCTGCGCCGCGCGTATCTGCACATCGACGGCGACTGGCGCGACCACGAGGCGTTCGCGCTGACCGCCGAGGAGGTGCCCGACGGGCTGCTCGCCCGCTGGCACGTCACTCTTTCGAGCACCGGCTCTACTCCGACAGGGTGACAAATGGTGTGGAGCGTGCTTGATGGGGGAACAGCGGACACCCTAGACTGATCAACTGGCCCCATCTGTCACAACAGTCTCGTCACAACCTCAACGACACGCCGACAGAATGCGCCTTGATGATCGTCGGCCCCTCTACTGTGCTGTGTTGTGAGCAGTAGCGGCCTCATCTACGCGGGAATCGTCGGCGCCTGGGCCGTGTACCTCGTCCCAGTGTGGCTGCGCAGAGAAGAGCAGCTGAACGAGGCGCGCGAGAAGGCGCGATACGCCGCTGCCATCCGCACCCTCGGCCGCAGCGAACGCTTCGAGAAGAAGGTGCTCGCCGAGGAGTCGCTGGCGGCCACCGGCACCGACGGCGCTCCCGGCCCGCGCGCCGGCGACGGAAGCACGCCGGAGAAGCCCGCGCCGCGCAAGACCGCTGTCCTGCCGACGCCAGCCTCCGTCGAGAGCGTCAAGCAGAAGCCCGCGCTCAAGCCGAAGCCGGCCGCGGCCGCGCAGCCCCGCAAGGGTGTCACCGCGCACCTGCCGCACCACCAGCAGCCGGCCGCGAAGGTCGCCAAGCCCGCCGCCAAGCCGTCCCCGGCGTCGACGGCCGCGACCGCCGCCCGGCGCCGCGGCGTGCTCCTGATGCGCCGCCGCCGCGTGGTCGCCGCGCTGTTCACGCTGGCGACCCTGGGCGCCGTCGTGAGCACGTTCCTGGGCCTGGACTACATCTGGGCCATGCTGGCCCCGGCCGCGCTGTTCTCCGGCTACGTGGTCTACATCCGCCGGGACGAGAAGCAGCGTGCCCGCGAGCGCTTCCGCCGCCGCCAGGCCGCCCTGGTCGCCGAACGGCGCCGGGAGCGGCAGCGCCAGGCCGAGCAGCGGACGTCCGCGCCGGCGCCCCAGGTGGCGCCCGCCGACGCGGTGGTGCGCGAGCCGGAATCCACCGTGTGGCGCCCCGCGCAGTCCCAGCACGAGTACCGGCGTGCGGCGAACGGCTAGCGCTGGGAAACGGGTTTCAGAACGAGTCGGCCCATGTGATAGATTTCAGACTCGTTGAAGGGCCTGTGGCGCAGCCTGGTAGCGCACCTCGTTCGCATCGAGGGGGTCAGGAGTTCAAATCTCCTCAGGTCCACACAACGCATTGGGGCCTTCCAGAGAAGTCTGGAAGGCCCCAATGCGTTTCTTCGCGCTACTGCATATGACTGCATGGCCGGACCAGTGCGTTTGTCCCGGGAGCCGTCCGGCTAGATCTGCTCCATGTTCGGACACCTCCGTTTCGTGGCGGCCTGCGCAGCCGTTGCCGGCTTGGTCGCGGTCTCCGCCACGACAGCGACCGCGACGGCCACAGCGGCCGGCAACCCGAGACCGGCAACGCACCACAATCCCGGTCTCCAGCAGGAACTGGAAGCGTTGGTACACGAACCCGGCGGGCCGCCTGGAGTCATCGTGACCCTCAAGAGTCACAACGCTCTAAGCGTCTACCGCGCAGGGGTCGCAGATCTGGCTACAGGACGGCTTCCAGGGCAGTACGACGCCATGCGCATCGCCAGCGTCTCCAAGGCCTACAGCGGTGCCGTGGCGCTGACTCTCGCCGCGCGGGGAGTGCTCGGGCTCGACGACACCATCGCACGCTGGCTCCCGACGCTGCCGGCCGCCTGGGGCCGCGTCACACTCCGCGAGCTGTTGCAGCACACCAGCGGGCTCCCGGACTACTCGGCGGAGCCGGCGTTCCACGCCGTGCTCATCGCGGATCCCCATCACGTGTTCGCGCCGAGCCAGCTGTTGTCCTTCGCAGCCGCACAGCCCCTGCGGTTCCCACCGGGTACGCAGTATCAGTACTCCAACTCCGACAACATCGCGGTCGCGCTCATGACCGCGGCCGCCACCGGCCGGACGTACGAGCAGCTGTTGAACGCTCTGCTCTACACCCGCCTCGGGCTCTACAGAACGAGCCTTCCGAAGGGCTACAAGATGCCGCCCTTCTACATGCACGGCTACGGAGTCCGAGACGGCGTGCTGAAGGACGTCAGCACGGAGTACAGCGCATCGGCCTCCTGGGCGTCCGGAGGCATCGTGTCGACACCGAGAGAGCTGAACACGTTCATCGCGGCCTACGCGGGCCCCCGGCTGCTGCCAGAGAGCGTGCGCCAGGCGCAGCTGACGTTCATCGCCGGCAGCTCCGAACCGCCGGGGCCCGGCACCAACGCGGCCGGGCTCGGGATCTTCAGCTACTCGACCCGGTGCGGAGTCGTCTACGGACACACCGGCAACACGTCGGGGTACACGCAGTTCACCGCGGCCTCGCCGGACGGCACGCACTCGATGACGTTCTCGGTGAACGCGCAGATCACTCCCAACAGCGACCAGACGCTCTTCGACCAGATGCGGAAGGTCGAGGAAGACGCGGTCTGTGCGCTGCTGAGCCGTTAGCCGAGCCGTCGACGGCACGCCAAAACGACTCAGGCCCCGAACCAAAGGTTCGGGGCCTGAGTACCAAATTTAGTTCGGCCGCGTCCTACTCTCCCACCAGGTCCCCCTGGCAGTACCATCGGCGCTGGCGGGCTTAGCTTCCGGGTTCGGAATGGGACCG